>CAMDBX010000262.1 GCA_945889445.1 Rhizobium sp. Q54 | reverse complement strand
ATGCCTGGCCGCCAGGCGGCAGGACTTGGCGTCAAAATCGGTACGGAGTGGCAAGGCGGGCATGGCATCGCTCCCTGTTTCCCACCTTGAATCAGTTCGCCGATGATTTGTGAAGCCTTCCAGAGTCATGCCCAATGCGGATTGGTATTAGCCGCCCCATCGAGGTGGTGGTGTTGAAAGATTGGGTGACTGATACGAAAGTGACGTTGTTGCGATCGAACACCTCGACCAGCTTCGAGAAGTCCATGAGCGAGCGTGACAGGCGGTCAATCTTGTAGACCACCACAACGTCAACGAGCCCGTCCTCGATGTCGGACAAGAGCCGCTGGAGGGCAGGGCGCTCCAGCGTGCCGCCGCCCGCGCCCATCCTGATTCCGGCGGTACTGCCGATGCCTTCCGTGCCGCGTGGACGAGATACCGGGAATTGATTAAAGCAAGAAACCTCCAACATTCAAGATGGTGCAAATGCAGGAGTTGGGTCAACCTTAAATCAGTTTTGTGGCGCTACATCCCGTGGGTTTTCCCTCGCTGGTCTTGTCGGATGTCGTATTGCCTATAAAGTGATCTTCGACTCACTTGCAGGGTGGATGAGGCTGACACGCACTGATGACCGAGGAATCCAACGTCATCCAAGGTTCGAACCATCGATGTTAAAGTTGTTCTCTTTCTGAGATAGTATTGTGAAATCGCTATGGATCATGGGCACCTTCAATGACAGATCAATCTCGCAGGCCGAAAATCGATCCACCTACAATCTACCTGATACATATGTTGGTCTTAATCCTCGTCGCTGGTGTGATTGTTCTGATCTGTTTTCCAGGACTTTATGCGGCCTTCATGACGAACCCCTTGCTTAACGCGCTAATTCTGTTTGCAGTCTTACGTGGTGCAATCTACTATTTCCAGCTGGTTCTGCGCCTGTTTCGCGAAGCAAAGAGCATTAATCCAGATGATGCTTCCGATGCTGCTTCAAGCACTTCTTCGCCAGAGATCGTGGGTTTGATGGCTATGGTGCTGAGAGACCGTGCTGATTTGATATTTCAGCCCGCGTCGATGTCCTCGCTAGTAAAGTCGCTAACGTCTGGACGCGACGATACTAGGGGAATGATGTTCTTCCGCGTTGGCTTTCCCTCAGCTGTTGCGTTGATCGGTATTCTGTGGGGAGTGTTTTCTGCAACAGGCTCGGTTCAGCAAGCCATTGAGGCACTCCCGACCACAGGCCAGTCCACTCCTGGAACTTGGTTAGGCGATCTTTTTAAGAACCACATTGCTACGGCATTGCAGGACGTTGGATCGGCTTTTTCGTCGCTCTGGTTCGGTTTGTCGGGTAGTCTTATGCTCGGATATCTTCATGTGAAGTCAAGGCAGGTCCAGTCCAATATCAATAGACAAGTCTACGCCGAATTGCTGCTACATCTGAAGAAATCGCTGGATAGCAACAGACCTTAAATGTTCATGAGAAGCAGGGACTTTACGATTGTACAACAAATTTTATTAAATATTTTAGAGAAAAATCTCTGCGTTTCCGTATGATTTGATTTTTCTGCTGGCGTTTGGTTTCCCTTGTTTCAGGAGTCGGGTCATTGTGGGGATCCAACAAGCGTTGAAAAATTCCAAACAGGCGTATCGACCGTTGCGGACTTACGAACTTCCCTTTCTTGACCGTTTTACTGAGAGTTCTTGCTGCTTTCCGCTGTCCAACTTCCAGGAGTTTTCGCGCGAGCAGGTGGACTTCAGGGTTATGGCCAAAGTACTTAAGAAAAAATGCCTTGTCGAGATCTGCAGCAAATGCTGCTGGATCCTCTTCGCATTTACCCTTAATGACCGCCATGCGAAAACGATTCCCGAGCGCAGTCGAATATTTATTTAGCGTCGAGTAGATAGATTCGATCTCCGGTCTGAGTATGACCTTGACCGACCAGATTTCATCGGGGTCAAGTGATGCGTCATCGCCGCCGCGATTTGCCCGATCTGCAGTTCTGCTCTGAACGAACAGTGATTTATCGTACGCCGCCCGGCGCTCGTCGTCAGAAAGGACGTCATAAGCTTCTTTCAGTTCGATGAACCTATCAGGGTCATCAATGCCGTCAGCATCTGGATGGTATTGCTTCGCCAGTGCCCGGTAGGCTGCCTTGATAACCGCCTGTGGTGCATGCGGGGCAACCCCCAGAATTGAGTATAGGTCTTTAACTGCCGATTTCATTCCGCCGTCTTTGCCTGACTGCCGAGTTGAATGCCTTGACCATTGATGCGAGTATTTTCATCCCAGTTCGGGTTAAAGTCCATCAGTATTCCCGTCAAGGTGTTGCTGCCATGGCATTGCTTGCTGCGCTTGCTGGTCCGTGCGCTTCATGATGGCTTCACCGTAATTTACTGCGGGTACGATATGAAATCTGGAATGGTCCTCTTCTCTTGGGCGGATTGCGCCTCTCGACAATGTAGCGGTGTTTTTGACGTGGCACCAAAGTCGAGTGAATTCCCCAACGACATCGCCCTCGTCAATAAGAGCCTGTCGGTCATCAAGGCGGGCACCACCGTGAAGTGGTCAGTGCCGCTCATCAATGCCAACGGCTTGTGAATTTGCCCTAGTTTGACGTTTCCCTTGACCGATTGACTATGCGGCCTTTCCTTCTTCCTCGCCAAGCCCCTTTCTGTCATTCACGCGCGCCTTCTCGAAGTTCTTGGGACTGAGATAGCCCGGCGTTGAGTGAAGGCGGCGATGATTGTAGAACTGTAGCCAGTCGATGAACTCGTCCTTTGCCGCCCGGCGTGTGCCGAACCGTATTCCGTGGAACCGCTCGACCTTTAATGATCCGAAGAGCGTCTCGGTGACAGCGTTGTCCCAGCAGTAACCTTTGCGGCTCATTGATCCCAGCATGCCGAAAGCCTTTACCTGCTTCTGGAAGTTGCCGCTGGCGTATTGGCTGCCGCGATCGGAATGGAAGTTCAGGCCGGATGCGGGACGCCGCCGGAACCAGGCCATCCGCAGGGCATCGATAACAAGCTGGCGCGTCATCCGCTCGTG
>CAMDBX010000261.1 GCA_945889445.1 Rhizobium sp. Q54 | reverse complement strand
TGGTCTGGGAAAACCCGAAACTGGACACCCATCGCGGTAGTAACGCTCAACCCGGAGCGCGAAACAGTTGTCGCGGCGAAGCTCAGGTCAGCTGACGAAAATCGGCAGACCGCGTGAAGAAGAGGCGACAACTTGCTTGACCCGCACCGTACTCGCCGAGTTCAACGAGACCTGGGCAGAGCGCCTCTACATCAACTTGGATGAGTTCAAGGAATGGCTTATGAAGCGAGAGTGACGCTGTCAGCAACGTCGCGGCAATGGCGTTGTAATCATGCCGTCATCAACCGAGCCAAGTGGAATTTACAGCAACTTTCGGACTTGACCAATCCTCCTCGCGCCCAGTGAATCAGAACTCCAACTTCAGGGGAATCCCCACGTAAGTCAGACCCAAGAACCTTTGGTATTAGCAGCGCGCCACGCTTCCCCCTCAATAAAAATTGAGGGACAACTCTCAGTTCTAATCAACAATCACGCGCCCGTGAATCTCTCAAGGCCTTCGGACGATTTCAGACCGCCGGCCCTTGATGGCGGACCGGCCTGCCGGCAGTGAGTGCGGATGCAGCTCCAATAATTGATAGAGCGTCAATGCCAAAGTGGCGGTAGAGTTCGGCAATGGTTCCGGTCTGGCCGAAGTGTTCCACACCAAGAGCGATTGTCCTGTGGCCGGCAACGCCACCGAGCCAGGCGAGGGTTGCAGGATGGCCGTCGATCACGGTGATCAACAGGCAATGGCGGGACACATCACCCAATAGCCGATCAATATGGCTCTGCGCCATACCATTGCCGCGTCGCCGCGCGCGCTGCGCGGCATGCCAGCCGGCATTGAGTCGGTCCGATGATGTAACCGCCAGAAGGCCGACGTCCCGGCGGTCCTCGCCGATCAATCCTGCTGCTTCGATAGCCTCCGGCGCGATGCATCCCTGATAGGCAATGATCACCTCGGCATTGGGGCCTGGCGGTCGCAACCAATAGGCGCCATCGATCACCCCCTGGGCAAATGCATCGCTTTTACGGTTCAACGGCTGGTCAAGCGCCCGCGTGGACAAGCGGAGATAAACCGAACCTCCAGTCTCATCGCGCAACCATGTGCGCTCATTGGGGTCGCCGTCGCCATCACGCTGCAGATAATCGAAGGCCCAGTCCAAGATGATCGCCAATTCATCGACAAAGGCAGGCTCAAAGGCCGCGATTCCATCCTGAGCTATGCCGATGAGTGGAGTGGCAATGGATTGGTGGGCACCTCCTTCCGGCGCGAGCGTGACCCCAGACGGTGTGCCGACAAGTAAAAAGCGCGCATCCATGTAACAGGCATAGTTCAGGGCATCGAGGCCGCGCATGACGAAGGGATCATAGACCGTGCCCACGGGCAGAAGGCGCTTACCGAACAGGGAATGGCTCAGGCCGGCAGCGCCAAGCAGCAAGAAGAGGTTCATTTCTGCGATGCCCAGCTCGATATGCTGGCCCTCCGGCGAAAAACGCCACTTCTGCGCCGAGGCAATGCGTTCCTCCCGGAAGGTGTCGGCAATCTCACGGCGGGCGAAGAGCCCTCGTCTGTTCACCCATGGGCCCAAGTTGGTTGAAACCGTCACATCGGGAGAGGTGGTGACGATGCGATCGGCCAGGGCACCACCTAAATTTGCCAGACCGTCGAGAATTTTGCCAAATCCAGACTGAGTGGAAATCAGACGATCGGCAAGGAATTGTGGCCCAGGCGACACGATTCTCTCATCGCTGAAGCGCCGGTGTCCGTTCGCAAAGAAAGGCACCTCGGCAAGAAAACGGTTGAAGGCTGGGATATCAACTTTCAGGCCCGCCAGTCTTTCCCACTCAGCGCCCGTGGGCACGCCCATGCTGGTTTGGAATTGCCGCATTTGCTCAGCGGTCATCAGCCCCGCATGGTTGTCCTTGTGGCCGGCCAGCGGCGTGCCCCATCCCTTAATGGTATAGGCGATGAAGACCACCGGGCGTTCATGGTCGATGCTCCTGAAAGTCTGGATCAGGCTCTCCAGGCAATGGCCGCCAAGATTGGTCATCAGCGTCTGCAGTTCCGCGTCGGAACGCCGGTTGATCAAGGCGTTAACTGGTCCCTGGTCGCCGATGTCTTCCATCAGGCGTTTGCGCCATGCAGCTCCTCCCTGAAAGACAAGTGCGGAATAAAGTGAGTTGGGGCAACGGCTGATCCACGATTCGAGCTTCTCGCCGCCGGGCTCAGCAAAGGCTGCTTTCTGCAACCTACCGTATTTCAGCACCACCACCTCCCAACCGAAGGAGCAGAAAATTGCCTCGATGTGATCGTGGAGGCCTTCTCGCACGATGCCGTCGAGGCTCTGGCGATTGTAGTCGATAATCCACCAGGTATTGCGCAGCTCGTGTTTCCAACCCTCCTGCAGGCATTCGTAGATATTGCCCTCGTCCAGCTCGCCATCCCCCGCAAGCGCGATCATCCGGCCCTCCGTGCCACGAGGTCCCCAGGGTTTGGCTCGCAGGTAGTCTTGGACCAGTGCAGCGAACGCGGTGATCGCCACGCCCAAGCCCACCGAACCTGTCGAGAAATCAACGTCGTCGATATCCTTGGTGCGGCTGGGATAGGATTGGGACCCGCCATAGGCGCGGAAGGCCTCCAATTTCTCAAGTGTCTGATTTCCCATCAGATATTGGATGGCGTGAAACACCGGCGAAGCATGGGGCTTCACCGCAATGCGATCCTGCGGCCGCAAGATGGCAAAGTAGAGCGCCGTCATGATGGACACCATCGAGGCTGAGGATGCCTGATGGCCACCAACCTTCAACCCGTCGGACTTTTCCCTCAAGTGATTTGCGTTGTGAATGGTCCAGCACGAAAGCCACAAGACTTTTTGCTCTATGGCAGACAGGAGTTTGAGCTCTGGATCATCCACTGGGGATGTCCCGAACTCTGTTGAAATTGCCAAGGCTGGCGTCGCTGGTTAAAAGTTATGCGGCATCAGCGAGGAGGTCAACCCCCGGGGTGGCGGTTTGACAGTTACGATGGTTTTGAAGGGCGGCCTTGAGCACCGGCAGATGCTTG
>CAMDBX010000260.1 GCA_945889445.1 Rhizobium sp. Q54 | reverse complement strand
AGGCTGGCGTCGACATCAGACCAAGTGTTGGCCGTGTTCAGTTTAAAGGACTCGTCGTCTGGCACGTCGTGGGCCAAGGCCTGGTAGAGCACCTTGGAAGACAGGCTCATCGGCGGGTCTGATGCCTTTTGCGCCAGCACCATCGTGCCAAAACCGAGTGAAGCTTCCAACAGTTCGCCAATACCATTCGACACGCATTTATCCGAAATGCTCGCCGTGATCGTAGTAACCACCACGGCGACCGAGAGAATTCCGCCATTGGCGGAATCACACAATTTTTGAAGCGCGCCGATGGAGTCCAGTTCGGTCATCTCGATCGGGGAGACACCTGCTAATCTGTTAACGATATTGACTTGATCGATGACCATCGGCGAGGCGAAAACCTGCAGCACGGCATCCTCGGCATGCGCAGAGGTGAACGGCCCCCCGGCGGCTCCCACGACGGCAATGGCCATGACGCTCGCCAGCGTGCTCACGGAAAGTCTCATGGTCGTGTCCTTTTACATGGAGTTAGCAGGAGGGGTTGGGCGTTTGTCAAAAAATACCTAAGTTACAGCTTTGAAAGCGCAAAATATAATCATCAGCCGGGGATGTCCCGGTCGATGTGGAAATTCGAAGTGAGGTTGGCGTTGCTCTCCTCGAGACGTAGGCTCGGGGTGTTCAATCCTGAATGGAGAGCAACACCATGAAGAAGGCTACCACATCCATCGATGCGCTCGCCAGCGTTTCCAGCTTCTCCGAGATGAAGGAAGTAGCTTGGGAGGAAGTGAAGAAGAGCTTCGAGAGCTTCTGCCTCATGGCGGGCTTCGACAGCTTGATGAAGATGTTCGAGCAAGACGCGGAGGAATCTGTGGGCCCCGTTACGGGCGTGGGGCCGGAAAGCGCGGCCATCGCTGGGGAACTACCCAGGGAAAGGTAGGCTTTCACGGTGATACGATCGATGTCGACCGCCCCCGGGTCCGGGACCGCAAGGGCAAGGAGATCCCGCTTCCCAGCTGGGGGGCGGCGCGGAACGCCGGGTTTCTGAAGCAGTGGGCGATGAACCTGACGCTGATGAACGTGGCGACGCGCAAGTTCGGCCGGGCGGTGCGTCTGCCGGATGCGACGGTTCCCTCCGCAAATGGCTCGGGGCTTTCGAAATCGGCGGTTTCCCGGCGGTTTGTCGCCCTGACCCAGCAGAAACTCACCGACTGGATGTCTTCCGACCTTTCGAAGCTCGATCTGGTGGTCAGCCTCGCACGATTGGCGCGCACCCAGGTGTTGAGATCCGGGTGGCGGAATTCGGCGCGCTGCCGGGGCCGCTCGAGATGGGCGTCGAGGCGGATCCGCAGGAGGCGGCGGGCCATCTCGTTGGAAAACTCCGGATTGTTGCCGGTGGCGGCCTGTCGCGCATAAACGATATGCGCATCACGTCTCCCGGTGTGATCCGTAACCTCAACGATCACCTCGGCATGTGGCAAGCACAACGGCTCGTACACCTTTCAAAACCATCGTAACGTTCAAACCGTCACCCCGGCGGTTGACCGCCTCGCTGATGCCGCATAACGTTCAACCAGCTTCGCCATTCTTGGCATTTTCAATAGAGTTCGGCACATCCCTAGGAGGAACTCTTATGACCATAACCCGCCGCACCGCCTTGATAAGTGCAACAGCATCCGCCGGCCTGCTCGCCGCACCCTTTGTGCGTCGCTCCGACGCTCGGACTGCCGAGTTCACCTATAAATTCGCCAACAACCAACCGTTGACCCACCCCAGCAACATACGCGGCGCCGAAGCCGCCGCCGCGATCCTCGAGGAATCCGGCGGGCGCGTCGACATACAGATTTTCCCGTCGAACCAACTGGGTGCTGACACCGACGTGCTGGGCCAGCTACGGGAAGGCAGGGTGGAGTTCTTCCTCTTGTCGCCGTTGATCCTGTCGACGCTTGTTCCCAACGCCTCGATCAATGGGATCGGCTTTGCCTTTCCGAACTATGATGCCGTCTGGAATGCGATGGACGGCGATCTAGGCGCCTATGCACGCGGTCAGATCGAAGATAACGGTCTCGTCGTGATGAATACGATCTGGGACAATGGGTTCCGGCAGATCACCACCTCGACCAAACCAATTGAAACGCCTGCCGACCTTGAAGGCTTGAAGATCCGGGTGCCGGTGTCGCCGCTCTGGACCTCGATGTTCAAAGCCTTTGGCTCCGCCCCGGCCTCGATCAACTTCGCCGAGGTCTATTCGGCTTTGCAGACCGGCATCGTGGACGGGCAGGAAAATCCACTGTCGATCCTGAAGGTCGCCAAGCTGTGGGAGGTGCAGAAGTATTGCTCCGTCACCAATCACATGTGGGATGGGTTTTGGCTGTTGGGCAACCGGCGTGCCTGGGCTGCCCTGCCCGAGGATCGACAGCAGATTGTAAGCAAGCACTTCAACGCCGCCGGAATGAACCAGCGTGCCGATCTCGCAAAACTGAACACTTCTTTGCGGCCAGAACTCGAAGCAAACGGTTTCACTTTCAACGAGCCCGATCCCGCCCCCTTTGAGGCCAAACTGCGCGAGGCAGGGTTCTATGCCGAGTGGAAACGCACCTATGGCGACGAAGCTTGGGCTATCCTGGAAAGCGCCGTCGGGCGCACCCTGGCGTAAGAGCGCAATAGTGGATGGCTTGACCGGCATTTTGTGCCAGGTCGAGCGAGCTACTCTCGCATGTGTGCGGTTCTGTTGAGTGCGGGTATTGATACGATGGTCACGGGCGTAGGCTTTCTGCGCTTCTATGGCTTTTATCAACCCGGTTGTCGCATGCGATCATGGTTTGGGGTCCGTCTAATGGGTTGGATGGGAGGTCCTTCCGCTAACCAGAGAGAAAAAGCAAAGCACAGCGGAAATTCGTCAGAAAACTCGTTTATTTTCAATTACTTGTGGCCGCCGTACTTTTCCCGCGCAGTCAGGAGGTTTGGAGAGAACCGGGCAAAGAGAGACCAAAATCGACCGGCCCGCCATTCCGGCAGTCAGGAGCTTTTCGCGAGGAAGCCCGCAAATACTGGGGATTTTAGGCGCTCAGCTTTCGGATAGAGAGCTTTGCCCAAGGGCTAAATGGCGGAGG
>CAMDBX010000259.1 GCA_945889445.1 Rhizobium sp. Q54 | reverse complement strand
CGTAAGGTGCCATCCACCCCATCAGGTTAGCGTCACCCCAGATGAATTCCCAGACTATTTCAGAAGCGCAGGTTGTGGTGACGCTTAGTGACAAAACACTCTAGAAGCCGAGCGAGCGCGCTGCCTCGCCGCAAGTAAAAAAGATGCATTTGCAGGGAACTCTCCCCTAGTGGGACGCCAGGATAGAAACGCTTAGCAAGTTCACTGCTGGGTACGTCGACTGCCGTATCCGGCGCAACGATATTTAATGCCTGATGACCCGTGAATTCAGTATTCAATGCCAAAAAACATGATCGCACGGCGGATGAGAACGGTACATGTCCGGCATCAGCACTTGTGAAACAAAAAGGGTGACTTGAGGAAGCGAGGAATTCTGGCTCATCGTAGCTCTGCCGTGCACCTCGTTGTAGGCGAGTTCGGTCGATGTGATAGTGGAAATCTGATCAGTACTTGTGATCTCGCTCACCGGTCAGAACTTCGCCGCCATCGTTTCTTCACCCACTCATCCCCCTGCCCCCGCCTCTCGGCCTCACGCCACGCAGCTTCCTCTTCCGGCGGCATCCTTTTGGAGACATAGCGCCACGCCAGGGCCACCAGAGCCTTGCCCAGCCGTGACCCGAACTCGATCCAGAAGGAGGGGCGCTGCGCCACGAGGGGCGTACCGCACCCTTTCTGCTGCGTGGAAACGTGATCGAGTAACGCGCAGATGGAACCCTAGCATAACATTCTGACCGCAGTGTTTCTCGTTATCGGCGGAATATTCGGCCTCGTCGGATCTTATGGCCTGGTCAAGCTGAAGGACCCCATGGCGCGGCTTCATGCTCCCACCAAGGCAACCACGCTGGGAATCGGAGGGGTCCTCATCGCATCTATGCTGAGCGCGCTGTTCGAGCATGGCGTCGTGTCGATGCATAAGCTGCTGATCACGCTGTTCCCGTTCCTGACGGCACCGATAACTGCGCATTTCATCGCAAAGACTCATCTGCATCGAACCATTCCCCGTGAGAACCTCCCGCCGACGGGACCAGGATCCCCATGGGCGGGAGAGGCTGATCAGGCGGGCGGGCCCGGGCAGAAGGAGAACGGTTAACGCGTCGGACTGGCTAGTAACGCACCATACCCGCGTCGACGTTGAGCGTTTGCCCGGTCATCCAGCGGGCATCATCCGAAGCTAGGAAGGCAACCGCGTCGGCGATGTCCTCCGGCTGGCCGCGGCCCGGCAGGGCCTGTAGCATGCCGACGAAATCAAAGGCATTCGCATGGGGGCTGGACTTCACGCCGTCACTTTCAATCAAGCCGGGCGTCAGTGCGTTGACGGTGATGCCGTGCTTGCCCAGTTCCGTCGCCGCCGCGCGCGTGAAGCCGATAACACCACCCTTGGAGGCTACATAGGCTGCCATGTTGGGCGTTCCGGCAAAAAAAGTGTTGGAGGCAATGTTGATGACCCTGCCCTTGACGGCCGCGGCGCGCATTTTATCGGTCACGGCCTTCGTCATCAGGAAGGTGCCGGTGAGGTTGACGTCGATCAGCTTGCGCCAATGATCGAGGTCGATATCGTCCCAGGCGATGAACGGCACGATGGCAGCATTGTTGACGAGAACATTCACCGCACCCGCCCTTGCGACCAGATTGGCCACGTCGTCTGGCTTCGAGATATCACATGTGATGGCAATGGCGCCGTGCCCGATCGCGGCCGCGGCGGCATCCGCACCTGGGCCATTGACATCGCTGACGATCACCTTTGCGCCATCCGCGGCGAGACGCGTGGCGATGGCTTTGCCGATGCCTTGTGCCGCGCCCGTGACGATTGCCGTCCTGCCGTCCAGTTTCCTGCTCATATCTTTTGCCTCCCGTGGCGGTGTTGCTTCAGTGATCGGATGCGATGACGTCATTGGCGGCAGCAATGCCCTTGCCGATATCCGCCTTGTGCCCCAGTGCATTCAATGCGCCGCCCAATGCGACAAGTGCCGCGACTGCATAGATGGGCTGAGCGGTGGGGCCCATGTGGCCGATGCGCGTGAGCTTGCCCAATGTCTCGCCCCGGCCAGCGGAGAACACCACCCCATAGCGCGCACGGGCCTCGCGCCGAAGCGCGGCCTCGTCGATGCCTGCAGGCGTGCGCACCGCAGTAGCGGTGGGCGAAGCAATGTTTTCGCTGGCGGCCCAGATTTCGAGGCCCATGGCCTTTACGCCGGCGCGCGTGGCTCTCGCCGTCAGCGCATGGCGAGCCCACACGCTTTCGGGTCCCTCGCCCAGATATAAATCGAGCGCCGCATCGAGGCCGTTGATCTCGGCCACCGATGGCGTGAAGGGAAAGGCCTCCTTGTGGCTCCAGGCATTCTCCCAATCGAGGATCGACAGCATGGAAGCGCGCGGCGCAGCGGGGTTGGCCTTCATCCGCGCCCAGCCTCGATCGCTCACCGCCATCAACGTAAGCGCCGGCGGCGCGCCGAGACACTTGTTGGGGCCCGTGACATAAATGTCGGCCATGCAGTCATCCGGGTGAGTGTTCATGCCGCCGAACGAGGAAACAGCATCGACGATCAGATAGGCGCCATGGGCGCGCACCAGCTTTCCGATTTCGTTGATCGGGTTCAGCGTGCCCGATGGCGTGTCATGGTGGCAGACCGAGACTATGCTGATCTCCGGATGCTGCTTCAGCATGGCGGCGACTGCGGCGGGATCTATGGCCTCATTGTAGGAAACCTCGATCTCCAGCAGTCTGGGCGAATAGCGCTTGGCCCAATATCCGAAACCCTTGCCATAGACGCCTGAAGCAAGGTTCAGCACGGTATCCTCCGGCGTGATGATGGAGGCGGCGGCAGCTTCCAGGCCCAGCACGGGCTCGCCATGCAGGATGAGCGCCTTGCCTGAAATGCGAAGCGCCTTGGAGGCACTGGACGACACGGATGAGCGTACCCTGGTCAACTTGCTCGTTGATCAGATCGAGTTCGCCGATACGATCATCATCAACAAGATATCATCAACGAGCGACTCCGAGCGCAAGGCTGCCCGCAGCATTGTGAAGGCGCTCAATCCGGACGCGAGGCTGATCGAAACGGATTTTTCGCGCGTTCCATTGCCGGAGATCCTCGGCACCAA
>CAMDBX010000258.1 GCA_945889445.1 Rhizobium sp. Q54 | reverse complement strand
CTGATCGATTACCTCATTGAACGACCCCGCGCGGCGGTCGATCTGCAAGGGAACATGAAGGCTTCTGGCCAATGCCTCGGCAATGGCGATATCAACGCCGGAAGAGGGCGCATCGCTCAGCGTGAAAAAAGGTGCTGCCCGCACCCTCGGCACCGCGACCTTCAGCATGCCGTCCCGGCGGATGTGTGAAATTGCAGCGTTTGCATCCGTGCCTTTGGCTTCCGCCGCCGCAGCAGCCGGGAATGCCGCCCCAGGCAACAATGCGAGGGGCAGGTTTCTCAGCATCATTCGGCGGAGGCGCTGCATTCTATCGTCGCCGCATCCGGGCTTTGCTCCACCCGATCTGGTTATTGGGCACTGATCTTTTCCAGCGACCTGTTCAGATCATCGATGCGGCGCACGACGTAGCTGGTCTCGGAGTCAAGCGTGAGCGCCTTGGGTTCCGCGGTGAACTCCACATAGGGCACCGGAAGCATCGTCACGTCGACTTTTGCGAGATCGTATTTGGGGAAGCGCTGGATATTCAGAACGGTCTGGATGATCATGCGGTCGGCGATCGCCTTTGGGCCGCTGCGGGCTTGCTTGTGCTTGCGCAGAAGTCTCTGGATATAGTCGTAGTCGATGGAAGACATTTCGCGTTTCTGCGCGAAGCTGAAGGAGAATTGTGGCAGAACGCCGACGCCCATCCTCAACGATTTTACGGCGTATCCGGCGGCTGACATCATGTTGGTGAAGTCCAGTTCGGATTGCTCGCTTTCGGCTTCCAACTGGCGGGTCAGCATGCCGCCCGACGACATGTCCGGCATCCAGCCACCGATCGCGGCCACGGCGCCGGTCCAGTATTCGCCGGCCGTTCTGAGCGCAGCCATTACATAGCCCTGGCCGGTTTCATAGATGGATGGGTCAGCCGGGGTTTCAGCGCCGGCGGGACTGGTTATGAACCCGGCTGAAAGGAAGAGAGCAGTGAGCCGTGCGGCAAACGATGTCCTGGCATTCATGTGTTTCTCCTCCCGCATTACTCGGCCAACGAATTGCGCTGCCACTCGCGTGTGGCCTTCGGCAGCACGGTCAGTCCGATCGTATTCAGATATCCGTCATCGCCAATGGCGCTTTCGCTCAACGCTTCATTGAACCATGCCTTCACGCCCGGATTGATCGCGTCGCCGGCGATGAGCTCCGGATGGGTGTAGACGTAGATCGGTGCCGAGAGTGTGTAGTCTTCGCGGTTGACATCCTCCGGCGTCGGCATGAACCCGTTAAACGGGATGACCCGCAGCCAATTCTTGTTCTCCTCATAGATGTTCACCGGGAACAGTGCCACGGCGCCGGGCTCCGCATTGCGTAGGGCTTCGACACGCTCAGCCGCATCATCCACCTCCTGGATGGTTTCAGCGCGCATTCCGGTGCATTTCGCGACGCGCGGAGCAGCTTCGTAGATGTTCTGAATCGCATCATATTTCCGGCAGCCGACCACCATTGCGTCGGCCTCGAAAATGCTGCGTGTCACTCCGGGGCGAGGCGCCAGTATCATCTTGATGGGGAGTGCAGGAAGCTTGGGGTTCACGTCGGCCCAATTCCGAGCGGTATTGATGGTAAAACCGTCATCGGCGGGAACATCGTTTGCCAAGGCGCGGTAAAGATCCCGCGGCGTGAGAACGAAAGGCGGATCGTTCGACTTCTGCACCAGCACCAGCGTCAGAAACCCGAGTTGTGCCTCGGTCAACGCGCTGATGCCGTTTGCGACGCATTGATCCGCCATCGCTGGCGTTATCGTCATGGCGCTCAGCACCACAATCGGATCCGTGGCGGTCTTCGCCGCGCACATCAGTTCGAGCGCGGGCACGGAGTTCATCTCGCTGATCTCGAGCTGCGGGCTATTCAGCGCCTTGCTGACGCCCTTGGCGAAGTTCGTGGCGACCGGCGTCGAGATGATTCGTGCGGTGCCGTTCTGGGCCTGAGAAGGCCCGGTCAACACTGCTCCAGCGAGGCTGAGAGTAATCATCGCGAGAGCCGTTCGGGAAACACGTGTCAGGACCGTCATGAGAGTGGGTTCCTGCCTGCCTGTGCCGATCATCATCATCACCATCATCTTTCCTGAGCCGCCGCAACAGCTCCAATGATCGTCCGCATCTCTCGGTCTCCCTTGCGCATTGATTGCGGGCTTACTGTGCCCGGTTTCGACAGTGCCACCCTTGACGTGGATCAATGCAACTCCACGCCGTTCCAATAAGAAAAATACTGAAAACCAGGGGATGCAGAAAAAGCCTAGCGACTGGCTCTTTGCGCATCCATAAACCGGAGCACTTAAAATGAGAGCGGTTAAATTAGGTCTCGGCGTCGCTGCGTCCTCACTCTTCCTCGTGGCAGTCACCGTCACGGCCTTGGGCGGAACCGCCGACTGCAGCCGCATCGTGGTAACGGGTCATCCGCAATACGCACCGGTGTCCTTCGCTTCGGGCAATACGCTGGAGGGTGGCGCGATAGCGCTGGTCCGGCGTATCGCACAGGACAACGGCATGCCGGTGACGGTGCTCAATGCCGGCAGCTGGGACGCCGCACAGAAGGCCACGGCCGATGGCACTGCGGACGTGATCGTCGGCATCTACTTGACGCCGGAGCGCGAGAAAGGCTTCTCATATGTGCGCCCCGCCATGGCGGATGACCCATCGTCCGTCATTGTCTCGCGCGAGGGCAAGCTCAACTACACGGCATGGTCGAGCCTCGTCGGCAAGAAGGGCCTGGTGAGCGAAGGAGAGAGCTACGGCGTGAAGTTCGATGACTTCATGGCGAGCCGATTGACCGTGGAAAAGGTGAAGGACTTTCCCGCGCTGTTCGCGGCTCTGGTCTCCGGCACTGGCGACTACGGGCTGATCGGCTATTACGCCGCTATCACCGGCGCACCGAAGGACAAGGTCAAGATCGCCGTGAAGAGCTTCACGAGCGAGCCGATGTACATCGCCTTCGGCAAGAACTCGGCCTGTCGCAGCCTTGAACCCGCGTTCCGCAAGGGTATCCGTGCTGCAGTGAAGGACGGCACGGTCAACCGGCTGTGGGAGATCGGCCTCGCCGACTTCGAGCAGACCAAGGGACAATGAGAATTCGGGGTTGCCGACCCGCGGGCCGGCATCCGACCCGCAACCAAGCA
>CAMDBX010000257.1 GCA_945889445.1 Rhizobium sp. Q54 | reverse complement strand
ACCATGACAAACGCGTGGACTGATTTCAATGACGCTCGCCAGAATTCGAACCTGATCCCGAAGGGCACCATCGCCAGGGTGCGCCTGACCATCCGCCCCGGCGGCTTCAGCGACCCAGCACAAGGCTGGACCGGCGGCGATGCCAAGCGTGGCGCCAGCGGTGCGGTCGATCTCGACGTCGAGTACACTGTGCTCGAGGGCCAGTACGCCAAGCGCAAGATCTGGTCGATGATCGGGCTCTATAGCCCCAAGGGTCCCGACTGGGGCAACATGGGCCGGGGTTTCATGCGCGGCATGCTCAACTCATCGCGTGGGCTGTCCGACAAGGACAACTCGCCCGAGGCACAAAATGCCCGGCGCATCTCCAGCTTCGCCGACATCGATGGAATCGAGTTCGTCGCGCGCATCGATGTCGGCACCGACAGCAATGGCCAGGACAATAATGACATCCGCCAGGCCCTGACGTGCGACCATAAGGAATATGCCGCCATCATGGGCGGCATGATGGCGCCCGTGGGCTATTCGCCTGCACAGCCTGTCTATGCCGCCCCGACCCAGCAGCATGCTTATGCACCCGCAGCACCCCAGCCGCAGGAAGGTTACGCCGCGCCTGCGCAGCAGGGCTATGCGCCCGCCGCGCCGCAAGGGCCGCAGCCTGCCTATCACCAGCCCCAGTCTGCGCCGGCTCCGGTGCAGTCCGGCGGCGTGCGTCCCACCTGGGCAAAGTGAGGCCGTCATCATGTTGCTTCGCCCCCGCCAGAAACTCTTCGTCGAGCGCAGCCTTGCTGCGCTTGACACCCACAACAACACGCTTGGCGTGGCGCCAACCGGCTGTCACGCTGCAGGCACCCCCATCCTGATGCATGACGGTTCGATCCGTGCGGTGGAAACCATCGCGGTGGGAGACCTCCTCATGGGACCCGGCGGCACGCCGCGCCGCGTCATCGAACTGCACCGCGGGCGCGACCGGATGGTCGAGATCCGTCCGCTGAAGGGCGATCCCTTCACCGTGAACCTCGGACACATCCTCACTCTGGTCCGCACGAATGAAGGCAAGCTCACGGAATTGCGTGACCGCGACGGCGAGCTCGTCGATATCAGCGTCACGGATTGGCTTGCGGCATCCCACTACTTCCGTTATCTCCACAAGCTGCTGCGCGTGCCGGTCGATTTTCCCGGCAGGCCCGCCCCTTCCATCGACCCCTATTTCCTGGGCGTCATGCTGGGTGACGGCAGCCTGATCCGCAACGTGTCCATCACCACGCCAGACGTCGAGATCGTGGAGACCATTCACCAGTTCGCGGCTGCGAATGGTCTTCGGGTCCGCTGCGAGCAGCTGAGCGACAATGCGGCCAATAACTATTTCCTCCTCGATGATCGCAGTCATCGCAATGAGCTTGTGGACCAGCTGCGGGAACTGGGCCTCTTTGGCAAGCTCTCGGCCGACAAGTTCGTCCCCTATGATTACCGGCTCGGCAGCCGGGAGGCGCGCTTCGAGATGCTGGCGGGCCTGCTCGATACAGACGGGCACCTTTCGAATGGCCGCTGCTTTGAGTACAGCAGCAAATCACGCCAGTTGGCGGCAGACGTCGTCTTCATTGCGCGAAGCCTCGGCTTCCTCGCGAGCAGCCGCGAGAAGGAAGTCAACGGCCACATCTACATGCGGGTGAACATTTCGGGCGATCTGGACAAGATCCCCAACCGGGTGCTGCGCAAGCAGGCTCTGCCGCGCAGAATGAAGAAGAACGTGCTGCGCTGCGGCTTCACCGCCCATCCCGCGGGCGAGGGGGAATATTTCGGGTGTACGGTCGACGGCGACCATCGCTACCTGATGGGCGATTTTACGGTCACCCACAACTCGGGGAAGACGGTCATGCTCTCGGCCGTGACGGCCGCGTTCCTGACGGCACCCGATGCCAGGGCCTGCGTGCTTGCCCATCGCGACGAGCTGACCGAACAGAACCGGGCCAAGTTCTCCCGCGTCAATCCCGCGATCTCCACTTCGGTCGTCGATGCCAGTGTGAAGTCCTGGGATGCCCAGGCGACCTTCGCAATGGTCCCCACCCTGTCGCGCAAGGCGAATCTCGACGAGATGCCGGACCTCGATCTCCTGGTGATCGATGAGGCCCATCATGTCGTCGCCGACAGCTATCGCCGCATCATCGAGCGCGCCAGGGTACGCAATCCCGAAGTGAAGGTCTTCGGCGTCACCGCCACCCCGAACCGCGGCGACAGGCAAGGCCTGCGTGATGTCTTCGACAATGTCGCCGACCAGATCTTCATCCAGGAGTCGATCACCTCCGGCCACCTGGTGAAGCCCCGCACCTTCGTCGTCAACGTTGGCGTCCAGGAGGCGCTGAAGAAGGTCCGCCGCGTCGCCTCCGACTTCGACATGAATGCCGTGGCCGAGATCATGGACAAGTCGCCGGTGACGGATGCGGTCATCAGTCACTGGAAGGAGAAGGCAGGTGAGCGGCAGACGGTGGTGTTCTGCTCGACCGTCGAGCATGCGCAGAATGTTGCCGCGGCGTTCCGCGCCCACGGCATCGCGGCTGCCACGGTTCATGGCGAGATGGGCGATGCCGAGCGCAAGGCAACGCTTGGAGCATATGCCAAGGGCAGGATCCAGGTCATCACCAATGTCGCGGTGCTAACCGAGGGCTGGGATCATCCGCCCACGTCCTGTGTCGTGCTGCTCAGGCCCTCTTCCTACAAGTCCACCATGATCCAGATGGTGGGTCGTGGCCTGCGCACCGTCAACCCGGAGGAACACCCCGGCGTCGTCAAGACGGATTGCATCATCCTTGATTTTGGCACCTCCAGCCTGATCCATGGCTCGCTGGAGCAGGATGTGAACCTGAAGGGGTACGGCTCGACGGAGGATTCGACCCAGACCTGTCACAACTGCTCGGCCGTCATTCCTCTGTCCTGCAGCGAATGCCCGATCTGCGGCGAGATGCTCTTCGTCGATGTGCGAAACGAGGAGGGTGACGGTCCGGAGCAGCAGCGCGCCCTGCTGTCGGGCTTCGACATGACGGAGATCGATCTCCTCGCGCGCTCCAGTTTCGAGTGGATCGACATCAACGGCGACGGCTCCGCCATGATGACCAGCGGTTTCACCGCCTGGGCCGGGGTCTTCAACCAGGACGGTCGCTTCTATGCCGTG
>CAMDBX010000256.1 GCA_945889445.1 Rhizobium sp. Q54 | reverse complement strand
CCATCCGCCGCCGCAATGGCCGACCCAGGATCCTGCCGCCCGAGAATGCCCTCGAGGCCGAGACCCGGGGGCAGGTTCCTCATATCCTGAAGGCGCTTGGACGGGCATGGGCGTGGCGGCGAAGGCTGGAGACGGGCGAGGCCGCGACGGCCAGCGACATCGCGAAGGCAGAAAAGGTCTCTGACCGCTTCGTCAGCCGCACGATGCGGCTGGCTTACCTGTCTCCCGACGTGCTGGAGCGGCTCGTGCTACGGCGGGAGCCGCCGGCCATATCCCTCGTGGAACTCATCGATACGACCTACCTGCCGTGGGCAAGGCAGACAATGGAAACATTCGCCACAAACAGAGATATCTGACAGGTTAACCAAGGAATATCTGCGGAGCCTTGCCTGCGGGCATGCACCTCAACTATGGTCTTGGGCATTGATACAATCCGAAGGGTGCATCGCTTGAAGTTGCCACGCAGTGTCCGCAACGAGCAGCGGGCGATCTCCTTGCTGAAGAAATACAAGTGTCCCGTTCCTTACCACGAGGTACGAACCCGGTTCCTCGGCCACATAGCAGCGCCATCTATCGTCGCCTCACCCGTACAGACCGTCAAGGATCTCTGGGGTGGAAATCTGCCGGCAGCCGAGAATCTGGAAGCTCTCAACGACCTCTTCGGCGTCCTCATGAACGACCTGTGGAACTCACTGACGCGTCACCAGAAGCGCACGGAACCGTTCCGGTTGATACGGACAATGCCTGAGCCATCACGCGCCGGTCTGGCGGCATATGCCTTGCTCAGGCAACAGGAAATAGACGGCTTCGTCGAAGGACTTTTCAATGGACTGGACGAGATTGATCTGCCGGAGAGAGCTGAGGCGGCCCTGAATACCCTCAGTCAGATGCGTGCAATGCTCGCCGGCCTTCATGCTCTCACCCTGGATGAGACTAAAGCCATATCAGACGAGGAGTTCGCTACAACACTGAAGCAGGTGGAGGAACTGACGCCAATCATCGAGCGCGAGATCAACGAGATCGTTCTCGCATGCACGCGTGCCCGTCGCCAGATGTTGAAGAACCAGGATTTTTCGGGACCATCATTCCACTGATATGCCACGTCGGTCTCATCCTCCGGCCGCTGGGATATGCGATTGCTCGATGGTAGGCTGATCATGTCGATTTTCGACTCACCACCCTTTGCTTAACAAGGTTTTGGAGGAACGCATGAAGAAGCCCGGAAAGAGGCCGGCGCCGTCAAAGACGAGGAAACCGGCGGCGGGGCCGGGCGAGGTGAATCCATTTCTGGACCTACTGCAGCAGGCGGAGCCGGACCTCCTACAGGCGCTCGAACAAGTCATTCGAGACGGAGCGGGCTTCGATCCCAGGATGTTTGACGCACCCGATGCTGTGGAGCTGGTCGCAGAATATCTTGATTTCTGCGAGGCTCGCGTAGCCGGCAACGATGCGGACATGGAACAGTTCGAGCAGTATCCGGACCTCGTTTCGGCCTTGAGCGATCTCCAGATCCGCGCCAATGGTGGTGACCATTTGGCGAGAGAAGACATTGCGGAAATAAATGACCTCCTCGACGAGGCGATAGATGGCCACGCCCTGCAGCTGATCGATCTCGTCTTTACCGGCAAGGTCTTGTCGGACGCTGGCTGGGACATTCCTCAAAACCTCAGGCAGGCCGCGTCGAAAGGCCTTCGGGAAGCACGTTCGGGAGCTGGCGGCGATGCCCCTCATGTCCCACTTGACGAACTGCTGCCCCTGCCACGCGAAATCAGGAACAACCCGTTCGAACTGCACGAGTTCTTCAACTCGATCTTCGCCGCCTTCACGACGGACGCGGTACAGGTGTTCTGCGTCGAACTTGCCGCAGCGGGCAAGGCCGAGGTGGCGCAGGCAATCACAGGCTTCATTCTGCACCCTGAAGCCGATGTGGCGGCCGCGGTAGCCGGGGCGCTGGCCTCGTCCGCGCAGGCACGCCCGACAGAGAGCTTGATGATCGAGCGACTGGTGCGCATACGGCCCTGGCTGCCACAGAACCGGCAGAGCCATGTCGATGCGGCGATCAAGGCGATGCGGCAGAATGCCGGGCCACCAATCAAGCTCGCTCAGCCGAAACTCATCAAATGCCTGGCATCCGTCTGTGATGGCTCGGGAACGCGGAGCTTGTACGTGTCGCAAAGGCGGGGAGGCGCGTACCAGTTCGCGACGGTGATGATCAAGACGGCCGGTATCGCGGATGCGATAGTTCTCTCCGGCATGACCAAGACCGACATGGATCTGATGCTCCGCCAGTTGAAGTCCTCGGTTCTCTCCATCGAAACCGACCTTGCCGGAATAGCACGCATGCTGGCACTGGCTCTGGGCGAGAACGCAGCCTCCGGAAAACTGCCTCCCTTCAAGCTGGTCGAGGTCGTCGAGAGTCTTGGTCTCGGCCCTCTTCTGCCCAGCAGCGATACGCCAGCAGACATAATCTCCAGCTTGCTCGAGGGCGGTCACCCGGAAGAAACGAACCCGGCAGCCGTTGCCAGGGCTCACAAGGAGGTCGCGGAGAGCGACTTTGCCGAGCAATGGTTCGAGGCCGGTGAGGCCGTCGAGGACCTGCTCTATCCCGTCAAGGGCCATGAGAAGCGGGTCATGAAACTCATGAAGACCTATCTGGAAGAGCGGCGGCAGTTCTGGGCCCGGCAGTGCGCGATCTCCGCCCTAGCATTGCGCGGATCGGGTCAGGTGAACCTGTCACTCTCACGTCAGCTGGCGCTTGTCGGACGCGACATCGCATCCGGCGCGGCGCTCGACAAGATACCACTGATGCAGCACGTGGCGCAGCAGACCGTCCGGTCCTTCGAGGCGCGATTGTGACGTAAGCCAGTATCTGAAGACTTGGTTGCACCGGCATCAGGTTGAAACCACGCCTCGGGAGAATTGCCTCCTCGCCAGAGTTACAAGGAGTGATTTTTATTGAAGTTCGTTGAGGCGGGTGGCCGCCGGATCCTGTTTGTCATGGCGGTTGCGGCTGAATACGGTGCCGAACTCGCTCGGCGCTTCAGGCCGCTGTTTACGGGTGTAGGGCCGGTGGAAGCTAGCCAAGCATCCCGTCGCCTTGCTGCCGGGAGCAGCAGATCTGCTGTTTAGTCTCCGCCTGCAAAAAATAGGCGACCCGTCGCCGGATCGCCTCGCCTT
>CAMDBX010000255.1 GCA_945889445.1 Rhizobium sp. Q54 | reverse complement strand
CTGGTGGAGCACAACATGGCACTGGTGAAGGCCGCCTGTGACCGCCTGCATGTGCTTGCCGAGGGACGGACATTGGTGACTGGAGATTGGGACAGTGTCTCCTCCGATGCCGCCTTTCGTGATGCCTATCTTGGGGCCGCAGCATGAACCTGCTCTCCGTGAAGGGACTGTCCGTGCGGTATGGGCCGATCATCGCCGTCCGGCACCTCGACCTCGACGTAGATGTTGGAGAAATCGTCTGCCTTGTAGGGCCCAATGGCGCGGGAAAATCATCGTCTACGCTCGCCATCGCGGGCGCCCTGCTTCCAAGTGCAGGCACAATCCATCTGGACGGGAAAGACATTGCGCGCCAGCCTGCCGAGCGCCTCGCCATGGCGGGCGTGTCCCTCGTTCCCGAGGGGCGGCGGATCTTTGGCCGCATGACTGTGCAGGACAATCTGATTGCGGCGTGCTTGCCCGGGCGCAGGCCGTTCGATGATCCGGAGATATTCTCGTTGTTCCCGATCCTGCGCGAGCGCATGGGCCAGTTCGCCGGCCTTCTCTCGGGCGGTGAACAGCAACAACTGGCCATTGCACGCGCCATGCTGAGAAAGCCGCGCCTGATGATCGTGGACGAGCCCTCACTCGGACTTTCTCCGCGCTTTGTGGATATTGTGTTTGGCGCCCTCCGGCAGCTCCGCAATCAAGGCGTTTCGCTTCTCGTGGTTGAGCAGAGTGCCCGGCGTGCCCTGGGCCTCGCCGACCGCATTTATCTGATGAGGTCAGGCGAGGTCGTGATGACGGGGCGCTCAGGGTCTCTGGCTCAGGATCCTGAGTTCGAGGCAGCCTATTTCGGCAAGGAGGCAGCGAGATGAACCTGGTCCAGTTGCTTGTCGACAGTCTTGCCCTGGGCAGCCAGTATTCCCTCGTTGCGCTGGGCATCGGCCTGATCTTCGGTGTGATGCGCATGATCAACTTCGCCCAGGGCGACCTGATCACGTTTGGTGCATATATGCTGGTCGTGCCGACGGTTTCCGATGTCGCGCCGCCGATGATTGCTGCCCTGCCTACGCCACTGCTCATCGCGGCGACAATCGCCGTCGTCGCGCTCGCGGCATTGCTGACGGAGCGCCTTGCCTTTCGTTCGGTCCGGCGCAAGGGTGCGGATGGCCCCACCCTGCTCATCACGTCATTCGCCATCGGTTACTTCATCCAAAGCGTCATCCTGTTTCTTAATACAGGGCGCCCAAAATCCGTCAGCATTCTGCCGGAGCTTTCACAACAGATTGTCTTTGCAGGGGTACGTGTGGCGCTGGTCGATCTCGTCACCATCATTGCATCGCTGGGGTTGCTGTTGACGGTAGGCCTGTTCCTGAACCGCACCCGTGGCGGCATTGCATTGCGGGCAGCGGCCGAGGATTTCCTGATGGCGCGGCTCATTGGCGTGAAGGCTGACCGGGTCATTGCGGTCGCGTTTCTCGTGTCCGGCGCTTTGGCGGGTGCGGTGACTCTCATGTTCGTGGCAAAGACAGGCGTGCTGGATTTCCGGATGGGTGTGCCGCTCGCCATCGCAGGTTTTGTGGCGACAGTGATCGGGGGCATGGGCAGTCTGACCGGAGCCGTGCTCGGCGGCTTCGCCCTTGGGCTCGCATCCACGCTCTTGCAGTCGCTCTTGCCGCCAGACCTGAGGCCGGCGCGCGATGCATTCTTGTATGGTCTAGTGATTCTGGTCCTGCTGGTGAGGCCCCAGGGCCTCTTCGTGTTCGGCCCCGGGCGGGAACGCGTATGAAAAGCCCACCCCCAACCGCTGGTACCTTCGTGTCACTGGCCATCGTGGTGATAGCATTGGCTGGGCTCGGCTACTTGATGCCCGGCTTGTCCCGAACGGTGATTGAGAGCTTCATTTATGCGACACTGGTCGTGGGGCTTGGCGTCTTCGTGGGTAACACCGGCATTGTATCTTTCGGCCATGCCTCCTTTGCGATGATAGGCGCCTATGGCGCGGCATGGTTCACCTGTTGTGAAGGAATGCGGCAGGTCTTCCTGCCGGGACTTCCTGACATAATTGCAGCAATCAACTTGCCATTGCCTGTCGCCGCCCTGGTCGGCATGGGCATTGCTGCCGTGGTTGCCATGTTCGCAGGAGCGGTTCTTCTGCGGCTCAATGGCGTTGCCGCTTCGATTGGCCTGCTGTCATTCCTGTTCATGGTGAAAACCATATATGAGAATTGGGATGGATGGACGAGCGGCCAGAGTTCTCTCGTTGGTTTGCCCATGGAGGTCGGCATCGCCCAGGCAGCTGCAGGCCTCATCTTCGTGCTCTGCCTTGCCCTGATCTATCAAGGTTCAGCCAGCGGCCTGCTGGTGCGTGCCGCCCGTGAAGATGAAGTTGCATCACGGTCAGCGGGTGTTCGCGTTTGGCGCGAACGTCTAATCTGCTTTACCCTGAGCGCGGCGATCACCGCGTTGGGTGGAGTGATGTTTGCGCATTACCTTGGCTCGATCTCAGTGGTCCAATTCTGGCTCGACCTCACCTTCCTGACGTTGGCCATGCTGGTGGTCGGGGGGCGCAACACGATAACTGGAGCGGTCGTCGGTGCGCTGGTGATTACATCGTTGCGGGACGGGTTGAGAACATTGGAGAATGGTGTGCCAACGCCCTTCGGCATCGCCGAAATTCCTGAAGGTGTTCAAGAAATTGCCTTGGCACTGCTCTTGCTCGTGGTGTTGGTCGCGCGACCGAGGGGCATCACAGGCGGCCGAGAATTTAATTTCTTCCGTTGAGTGGGCGACGTGAGTGTTCCGCTGGGCGCCGACTGGTGCGCGGATTGGCCTAGTGAGGATTGTGCTAAAATGCCATTTATACCAACCCGCATTAATCACGACGCGTGAGCCCAGTCTCTGAGGCCGATGGACATGATGCGCCAAGGTTGGTCGATGAGCTTGTTCCAGGCGAAACAGCAGTGGTCGGGAATGTCTTCGTAGGACTTGAATATCCTGTTGGACAGCCAGTTGTCCCGGATGAACTGCCAGACATTTTCAGCAGGGTTGAGCTCGGGGCATTTTGGTGGAAGCGGCAATAGCGTGATGTTCGCAGGAACCTTCAGTCGCGCCGATGTGTGCCAGCCAGCTTGATCGAGGAGCAGCACGGCGTGGCGGCCGGGTGCCACTTCGGCAGAGATTTCGACAAGGTGCAGGTTCATCGCCTGGATGT
>CAMDBX010000254.1 GCA_945889445.1 Rhizobium sp. Q54 | reverse complement strand
CCGGCGAATTCCGCCGGTGAACCTTGAGCCGCCGGGCGGATACCGAGGTAGTAGCGCCTGCCTGCATCTCGGCAGATGCCCCGCTCGTCCAGTTTTCGCGTGAGTGAGTTCTTCGACATGGGATGGTGGCCGCTGTCCTGGCACCAGCGGCGAAAGTCGTAATACGTCGCTTGTACTTCGGCCCGTGCGCCATCCTCTCTTACCAGCTGCTCTCCGAGCCACTCGCCCACGATGTCCTGCTCGATCCGATATTCGGTCGTTGCTTTCCGCACCTGGTCGGGGATGGCGAGTTGTCCGGTACGCTGAAAATCGGCCAGTCCATCCAGCGCCCAATTCAGAATACCGGCACCCTCCGCCCGCAGTTTGTCAGGTAGCGCTGCATCCCGCTGTTCTGCGGGGATTGTGACCGGCCAGCCGATCAGCTCTATCCGCCGCCAAAGCGCCTCACCCGTCTCACGAACGATGGGGCGGTGGTTGCCGGTCATGACCAGCTTGTGTGATGGCGCGAACTGTACCGGCGAACCGTAAAGAGGTCTGGCGGTCAGCGTATCAAAGCCAGTCATTTGCTTTACTGCGGTACTGTCAAGGTGGCGGCCTTCACCTGTCTCGTTGCAGAACGCCAGCCTTGCGCCCTTTAGGCGCATGAGGTCGGGCGATGCCGACCCCGGGTCGCGCTTGTTCGACATGAGGGTTTCAGTCGCTATTGCAGCGGCATAATCGCCCAGCACCCACGCCAGCACTTCCATGAAGGTCGATTTTCCGTTCGCCCCGCACCCGTGCATGAATATCAGTTTCTGGATGAGCGGCTTCCCATGAAGGCAGATGCCTGCGAGTTGCTGGAGCAGTCGCCTGCTGCCGTCTTCCGGCTGAACGTGGGTCAAGAAGCGGTCGAAGGTCGGGCAACTCGCGCTCGGATCAAACGCGACGTTCGTCCTTTTTGACACCAGCAGGCCGGGTGAAGGCTGAATGAGCCTTCGATCATCGAGGCGCAGCACGCCATTCTGGACACCGAGTAGCGCCGGGTCACTATCGAGATCGGCCAGAGATGCCCACATACCGTCCTGACTGAAACCGACTTTCGTCATTGCCTCGAGGCGAGGCACTTTGTCAGCGCTCCTTGCGCGGTCCAATAACTCTTTGCGCAGCGTGTTGTCATGCGCACGGCTAGCGGCGCGGAGAAGATCCCGTACCACCGCGCCTGCAGCGTTCAAGCGCACCTTTTCGCCCTGTACCTTCAGCCAACATGACGTCGTGTTGAACTCAAGGATGTCATTGCTTTCCGGAACGTGCAGCAGGTGTCCGCGCCACTTCTCCGCGAAAGCGAGACCGTTGGCGGTATCACCTCCAGTTCCGCGATCGTAGTTCGTGCGGATTTGATGGTCCACCTCCGCCGGGTCGGGAAAGACCTCGGTCGGTTGCAGCATCTTGAGCACCTGTAGCCGCTCGGAGATCAGATCCTCTCTCAGGCCATGCTCTGCCTTGGGTCCACCCTGTTCGGCCACCCATGCGAGGAATGAGTTGCTGTTTAGGTGCTGGCAGTGGCTGTGGTAGCAGCAGAACGCGCGGTTGACGGGTGAGTATCGGCTCTCCGGGTTGCCGTCCGTATGCTCTGCGCTATTGGGGCAGACGACAGCGCACCAGCCCTCGGCGTTCACTTGCGACAGCACCAGCCCGTGATCGGACAGCCAACGCAGCACACTGTCACCACCGTTATCAGTTATCTTGATGCCTTGGACACCGCGACCATCGGCGGGTCCCGGTACAACCCCCAGCGCTTCGCAGATCTCCGGCAGGGTGAACTTACGCTCGGGATGGAAATCGGTCAGCCGTGCGGCGAAGCCGTTTTTGCCCGGCTTGAGATTTACCGACCCCGGCAGGCGGCAGTTCCGCACGGCATTGGTCGCACCGGGATCAGTGTAGCCAGCCGCCGCAATGGCTGTGATCGCTGCGGTAAACTCGCCTTTGGTCGGTTGCTCGGAGAAAACGTATCCCCACTGCTGATTGCCAGGGGATGTTTCGATCTTCCATGTCGGCTCCAGCGGCGGGGTTTTCGACTTGGTGCCTATGTCGTCTAGCATGAGGAAGGCGACATGCTCGCAATTTGCCGCTGAAGCTGATGGCTGGCCGTTCCTTAAGCGGTCCAGGATGAAAATGCCGGTGTTAACGTACATCGTGGCACCGGGCGTTAGCGGTGCTCTACTGGGTAGCGCCGCAGGCCAAGTGGCCTTGATTGCCCCGTCAGCGTGGAACTGCATCTTTCCGTCGCTAAGGATCGGCTTCTGCTTAACCACGAGAATGGTCTTGCCATCACCCGCAAGCGAAGTGAGATGCGAAAGCAAACGCGGCGCGTCGGTATCTTTTGTGGTCGTGTTCATCACAGGCCCTTTGATTTGTGGCCTAGAAGCTGTTATATTCCGCCTACGGATGATGCCTGCGAAAACACCGTTCCCGGTCGGGTCAACAGCCCTGGCCGGGAATTTTTATTTGCTGGCGGTGAAGGTGGCGGGGCGCGTTGCGTGATCGTACCAACGCTGAGCTTCCGCGACATCGATTAGCGTCTTTCGGCCCAGTTTGCGGGCGCGGAGGGATCCTGACGCGAGATGCCTGTTTATGGTTGACCGAGACACATTGTAGCGCTCGACCATACCGTTGATCGAGATTGCAACGGCTGAGGACTGTTGTGTAGCGAGCATAAGCAAAACTCCAAGTAAAGTTGGGTTGGGGTCGCGCTTCACATTCCAGTTTACTGTATCTCGCTGTGGCTCTCCAATCGTGGGGCGACCGCCCCCTTCACCTTACCATTCCGAGCGCTGCCAACGCTGTCTGCCGACTTCGGTCTAATTCAGTGCCTCACGGCACCGCCACCTTCGGAACGTCACTACGGCACGGGGCGAAGTGCTCCCGCATCAAAGAAATCTTATGAATACATCCTGAAGGGTCATGATGCGCCTGTCAAGACAAGAATAGAAAAGACACATATAAAACAATCTTTTACGTCGTTTCGATCAAGGAGTGAGCGCGCCCTTCACGGCACCCGCATAATCGGCCCACGCCTCCATCAGCAGGCGGCGCTTCTCAAACTGATCGCCGCGCCGATAGGCTGCTTCGGCCTTGTCGCTGATGCGGTGGGCGAGAGCATGCTCGCAAGTTTCATGCGGGAATGACGTTTGCTCTGACGCCCAATCGCGAAACGAACTGCGGAAACCATGCACCGTGATGTCACCCCGATCCATGCGGCGGAGCTGCATCGTCATC
>CAMDBX010000253.1 GCA_945889445.1 Rhizobium sp. Q54 | reverse complement strand
GCACTGCCACAGGCTCCATACGGCAGGGAGAACGCGATCAGAGTGCAGCAGAAGCGAAGGCGCTAGATGCCGCCGTCTTCACGTTGTCGGTTCGCAGGACCACCGGAACCTCGCCACCCCGCTGCAGCCTCGAAAAAGGGGGCCAATGCAACGACAGAAGGCACTTCGGCAGCAACCGGACGAACGCCTACATCGAACCGTCAAACTCGCTGGAAAAGCAGAATTAGGCGCCAATGACTGCTACGCTTTTGATGACTATCTGGATATGTAATAGTCACTCTTGTGTTAGCGCATAGTCGTCAATTTGAGGGACCTCATCGTCGGATTGGGACAAGGATTGTGTTGATGCCTCTGCCTAGTATTCTCAGTGTCGTTTTAGGTTTCGCCCTTCTTGCACTGCTTCAAGTTGAAAGCGCCACGTCGGGAGGTTCATCAGTTCAAGGTCTAGACGGCCAAATTCCGATTATCGTTGATACTGACATGGGCACTGATGACTGGATGGCACTTTCGTACGTAGTGAGCAGCACCAAGGCCAATTTGCTAGGTGTTACCATCGTAGGGAATGGTCTCGCTCCGTGCAATGAGGGGGTTCGAAACGCTCGATATCTTCTTGGCCTGTCGCCTGAAGACGCCGACAGGCCCGTTGGGTGCGGTTCGACCTGGCCGATGGACGGCTATGCCTCCTATCCGCAATTGTGGCGCAGGAATGCCGCCGACATTATGGGGGAAACTGCATTATCGCCGCAGCATGAAGAAAGCTACGTTGACGGGCCAACGCTGCTGGCTGACCTCCTCGCGAACAGTCCGGAGCCGGTCCTGATCCTCGCCATCGGAAGCATGACGAATATCGCCACGGTCTTAAAGCTTTCGCCCCACTTGAAGAAAAAGGTTAAAGTCGTCGTCTCCATGGGGGGTGCAGTTCACGCCGAGGGAAATCTTCGGGTGTCTGGATTTACCGACACTCTCCGCAATACAAAGGCCGAGTGGAATTACTACATTGATCCGGTTGCAGCCAAGATCGTCTTCGAGAGTGGGATCCCGATTAAGCTAGTGCCACTTGACGCCACCAACCAGTTACCTCTGACGGAAGTATTTATCCAACGCACGGAGCAATTGCGCAAGACTGCGCTCGGAGCATTCGTAAATCGTACCTTCACGTGGATCAGCCAGTCCTTGAACAATGGAGAATACTATCACTGGGATCCGCTGACAGCAGTGATTTCTCTTAATCCCGATCTATGTAACAAAGTCGAACGGCTACATCTTGGAGTGACTACTGACGCGGGCAGTGACACGGGCGTGCCAAGCGGTCAACCGATGAGCCTGTTTCCCTATTCAAGTTTTGAAGGCGAGCGAAGGAAACCCTTGAATGATAATGCTGCGGGCGCAACGGTCGTGTCTTTGACAGGCACCCACGTGGAGGTCTGCCTGCATGCGGACGCGGCAGCGTACGAAGACAATTTCCTCACTACGTTGGGCGCAGATTAGCCTCTCTTGATGATCAGCCCCCAACGAGTATAAAACTTAGAAAATTGGCAAGTATAAGCTATATCGTAAATGTTGGAAAAATGCAAATGAAACGGGCTCTAATTATCGGAGTATCTGGTCAAGATGGAGCTTATCTTGCGAAGCTTTTTCTCGATAAGGGCTAAGATGTAACCGGTACAATTCGACGCAACTCGCAGCTTCATTCAGCGCGGCTTCACAAACCTAGGGTCGCTGGCGACATCCGCTACGTAGATTGCGACCTGAGTGGAGTTAATAGCATCAACCGCCTGATCCGCAGTACAGAATTTGACGAAGTCTATAACCTCGCTGCCCAAAGCTTTGTTGGATCGTCTTGGGAGCAACCTATCTATGCAGCCGACGTCAATGGCGTTGGTGTAGTTAGGTTTCTTGATGCGCTCCGAACCTATTCCTCGCACACACGCTTCTATCAGGCGTCTACATCTGAGATGTTCGGGCGTGTCCGAACCGCGCCACAGAATGAAGATACAGCTTTTTACCCAAGGTCTCCTTATGGGGTCGCCAAAGTCTACGGCCATTTCAATACGGTGAATTATCGCGATTCATTCGGCTTACACGCTTCATCGGGCATCTTTTTCAACCATGAAAGCCCGCTCAGAGGGAGCAATTTTGTAACTAGAAAAGTGACCCTTGGACTATCTAGGTTTGCACGTGGCGAACACATCCCAATAGAATTGGGCAATCTCAATGTTTGTCGTGATTGGGGATTTCCCGGCGACTATGTTGAAGGTATGTGGCGGATGCTGCAGGAAGAAAAAGCTGATGATTATGTGCTTGCAACACGGGTCACCACACCAGTCCGTGACTTTGCGAATTATGCGGCTGAGGCGCTTGATATGGGCCTCGAATGGCTTGGTTCTGGTATCACTGAGCATGCGATCGATCGTGAAACTGGTAAAGTTGCTGTAAAGGTAATATCCAATCTCTTCCGTCCTGCGGAAGTGGATTTACTTCTAGGCGACGCGACTAAGGCGAGTTCAAGATTGGGTTGCAAGGCCAAAGTAGGAATCCGCGAACTTGCAGCTATGATGGCTCAGCCAGACTACGAGGATTGGCGCTCTTGAAACAATGTGACTGTTGAGAAGAATAGAACTGCTTGAGAGGAAAAACAATTCAGAGAAGTGGTCGGCGTGTAGTTCTCACGATTGTGGAATAATTGTGACTTTGTCGGCAATTTATGAGCCGGGGGAATTGAGAGCCGAAAAGCGAAAAAGCAGACGCGAGTTGCCAAAGAAGTGATTGGGAGCCGAGCAAAACGTCACCCCGCTGCGTTAAATCGAGGTCCTGCAGAGCCATCTTAATTACATTGTGGTGGCCTGGAAGGAAGTTGGGCTGACTAACCAGAGCTGCTGACGATACCAGTGGGAATACAGCGGCCCGATCCTCAAACAGGTGCGGAAGTTGAAGCAACTCTAGCTTGAGAATGGACGGATGAGAAACCTGATAGCTGATTTGTCGATCGAGAAGTTTTTACTGATGGACATTGCGTGGGCACTTTTGAGGCCTAAACGGCGCCGGCAGACGTCGCGAGGAGTACGAACTCAGCCATTGCAGTGCCTGCCGAATCGTTGGGTAGTCTAGGGGAGCGCATAGTTACGTGTCACATCCCGGAAGACTGTACGGCTGTTTCTTGAACAGCTCAGGTTTGATTTTGTACCAGTCCTTCATGGCTTGCAATGGCGACTTGCTGCCGAGGGCTGACTGCGGGAGCTGCTGGTTATAGAGCCAGACATAGCGGTGCAT
>CAMDBX010000252.1 GCA_945889445.1 Rhizobium sp. Q54 | reverse complement strand
CGCCGCTACCGTGGTCTAGTTTTCCACCGCCGTTCCCAGCCATGGCCAGCGATGATCGTTCCCTTGGCGTCGACAAGGATCGGGTTAGTCCAACCGAACTCGCGAATGCTGGCGGCGATCTGATCGATCTGCGTGTCGGAGTGGGTGCGCGGGTTTCCCGAGAACGCCGTGAGCGCGGACACATTCACACGCTCAATGCCGTAGCTCTCGGGGATCATGGAAACCTCATGGTGGAAACCTGGACGTGGAAACCTGAGTGGAACCCTGAAGGGTGGAAACTGGAACCCTGAGCCGGGGGTTCCAGCCCAGGGTTCCACCCTCATTCACCGGGGGAGTGAATGCTCCAAAATGCAGAAAAGCCCCGAAATACGGGACTTATTTCGATTGATGCTGTTCAGAGGATGTTGCCGGCAGCGGGGTGGAAACTGGAAACTGGAACCCCAAACTGGAACCCTGTCGCTAGCGAAAGCCTGCGCTGAGCGCCCCCGCTACGTCAAGTTCGGCGGAAGGACCCGTGATTTCAATGACTTGAGAAGACATGATCTGTCAAACAGTACGTCCCTATTGACAGGACGTACTGTTCTGCGGTACGCTTTCGCATGATCCGCAGCTTCGCCGACAAGCAGACCGCAGCCATCTTCGCGGGACTCGCCGTGCGAGGATTGCCACAGGATATCCAGAAACGGGCGCGCATCAAGCTCAAGATGCTCGATGCTGCCAAAGAACCCCTGGATCTCGCCAGTCCGCCAGGCAACAGGTTGGAGGAACTCCGCGGCGACCACAAGGGCACCTACAGCATCCGCGTCAACGATCAGTGGCGCATCTGCTTCGCATGGCGAGACGGCGAAGCCCTGGACGTTGAACTTGTCGACTATCATTGAGGAACTCCGACCATGACCATCAAGCGTGATGATATTGAAACTGGCAAGATCGACTTCTCGGATATCACCACCGGACGCAGGCTTCCAGCCGTGCACCCTGGCGATGTGCTCAAGACCGAGTTCCTCGAGCCACTCTCCTTGAGCGTCTACCAACTCGCCAAGGACCTGAAGGTGCAGCGCAGCCGGCTAAATGAGATCGTGCTCGGCCAGAGATCCCTCACCGCCGACACGGCGCTGCGGCTTGCGGTCTACTTCGGGACGACGCCGGAGTACTGGATCAACCTTCAGACTCAATATGACCTCGACATTGCCAACCGGCAGCTGCGCAAGAAGATCGAGCGGGAGGTGGCGCCGCGGGCCGCCTGAAACGAAAACGCCCGGAGAACTCATCTCCAGGCGCAATTCCGATCCTTCAAACTCGGAACTTTTAGCCGCGTCGCAGGAACGTGTCAACAGCCTTTTTCAAGTAAATCTCACTTTTCTTGATAAGTTGTTTTTTAGACCCGTCTCCAATGCGCTTGACTCATGCCAACCGGCAACGACGTACATAGAGCTCAGTGCCATAGGGAAACTACGACCAGCTACAGCTTGAAAAAGCCGATCGACTGCGCAAGTGTCGGCGTTGAGTCGATGATCATCTGGCGGATTTCGGCAGAATGGAATTCAGGAAACCTGGACGACCAAGAAGGTGTTACCATGCGGAGCAGAACTGATTTCGAACGTGGTCAAGCAGAGGGCGATAACAGGCCGTCAATCTCCGAGGTACTTGCAGAATATTTGAGTGCGGAAAAGAGGCGCTTATCACCAAGAACCTACGCACGGTACGAAGATGTGATCAGGCTATTCTCTCACAGCCTCAATAGATACGCGGCGAACTCTTTGAACAAAGCCGAGCGCGAGCTTTTTGAAGAAACAACCGGAGCCGAGGCAGATCGGCCTCGAGAGTTCTGCGATGTTTTTGGCCCTGAACATATCCTGGGAAATGTCGGCGAGTTTTTGAATTACTTCATGGTCAGAAAAGTAATTGGGGACGCAGCTACATTGCAGGCATCAGGCTCAGTGATAAAAAAGCTTTCAAAGTGGCTTGTTGAAAAGGGATATGCCAATAGCGAAGATGCCGATCTAGCCATCCAGCAAGGCTCAGATGCAGCGCGTGATCTGCCTGCCGCGGCAAAGTTGACTGCGCTTCTCTACGATCTGACGGCGAAACATCAGACGCCACGCGAGTCGGATATCGAAGGGCACTTCTCAATCACGAAAATCGAAAGTGACCGCATATGGGTAGAAGATGAGGATGACGGCAAACACTATGGGCCGATCCTGTTACCGGAGAAAGCGATCAAGCTCTGTCGTGTCGGCTGGGTAATTTCAGGTGCGGTGCGCATTACCAGCAGCCGCTACATTCTTGTCGAGGCTTATCAGGTTCTTCCATAAGGCCGTCCCGACGACCCCATAAACTCGCTCAGGCCGCCAGCATCTCATCCACGACGGCGTCGGCGATCCTGCCTTCCCTGCAGATCACCGTCGCCTCGCTGAATTCACCAATCTCCGGATCGCCGTTACGCATTGGGCGGCGCACCGGCCTGCTCACCTGCGGCGGGATCCTTGTCCGGCGCGTTCGATGCGCTGTCGGATTCGTTGACGTGTGCGTCGGGATGGACAGGGGCCTTGACCTCGCCATCAGCCGCATCCAAATCTTCAACATGCTGGATGACCGCAAAGCGCGCGAGCGGGCCGAGGCTTTTGGCAAGCCAGTTTTCCGGGTCGGGAATGATGCTGGTGTCGAACAGCGCGGTGCGGGTACGCTGACCAGCGCCCTCGGGCTGGTAGGTCACCTCCGCGGAGGAGTGTGACATTTTGCTATTATAGAGATCCTTATAATAGCAATTTGTCACACTCCTCTGTCGGTCCTGCCGTGCTGCCTGGGCGGATGGCCAGAGATTGGGAAAGCATCTGGCCATGTCCGCGGCGTTCTCGAGCACCACGCCCTCGAGCGCCATGAGGTCATGGCGGGATGGCCTGATCTGCTGCCAGGGAACCACCTCCTGCACGGTGAGGGGCAGGACGGCGTCGGTGAGGAGATCGATCTCGAGCGGTGTTTCGGCCGTGCGGTTGACACCCCTGCCACGCCCGATGGCCTGAATCAGTTCACCCTCGCAGATCGACCAGCGAATGGCTTCAGCGATGGGATCGGCATGGGTTTCCACCATGAGGGGAAGTGTCCTGCCACTCGCGAGGCGCAGGCGCTTCTCCGACAGCGGATACCACCAGCCCGCGTCTTTCGGGTTCGGCACCGGAACGCGGCCGTTGATCGCCACGGCGCTCCATTCGGCGGTGGTGGGTGCCGGCAGGGTGCGACCCAGCACGATTAGGCAGCGGACACCACCCCAGCGGTCGAGGCCGCTCAGGCCGTTGAAGTGAACAGCGTCGACATTTGGGGGCAGGCCCTTGGCGCG
>CAMDBX010000251.1 GCA_945889445.1 Rhizobium sp. Q54 | reverse complement strand
TCGCCCGAAACCGACCACTCGGTTGCCAGCTCTGGTTTGAGGTTGAAGTTGTCGTCTACATCGACGAGCCGGTTGTAGACCGCGAAGACATGATAGGCATCATCGCCTGAGTGCATGTCGGCGGGATCCATCGACTGCTTCTCGCCGCTTGATTCATACCCCAAAATCTTCACGCATTCATCGCCGGCGGCCGCCCACGCGGGCGAAGCGGCGGAAAGTCCGATCGCGGCGGCAGCCGCTCCGAACAACCATCTGTTCATTCTCATGGGCATTATCCTCCAGCTTTTTTTGTAGCAGACATGCAATTCCGAAATGCCGGACAGCTGTACGTCTTGCCAGCCGACCTTGTACTGCAATAAGTTGTCAGTCAAGAGAACGGGAGGCGCGCTTGGCAAAAATCAAACTCAAGGGCATGACGTGGGATCACCGGCGAGCCGTCGATCCGCTGATTGCGACGCAAGAGGTCTTCCGCCAGCGCCATCCGGATATTGACATCACATGGCATAGTCGTCCGCTCAGCGGTTTCGAGTTCACGCCTGTCGAAGTGCTCGCCAAAACCGACGATCTCATCATTCTTGACCATCCTTTCATGGGGCAGGTGGCGCAAAGCGGCTGCCTAATGCCGCTCGGCACCAGCCTCGAGCTTCACGACGGCGATTTCGTCGGCCCGTCACTCTCCACCTACCGCATGGCTGGGGGAATTTGGTCGGTTCCCGTGGATGCGGCTTGCCAAGTTGCGGTGTCACGGCCTGACCTCATGGCGCGCATCGGCGTTGACATTCCACTCGATTGGCATCAAGTTATTAGCTTAGGACATCTGGCGCGGCAGCGAGGCCTCCGGCTCGCAATCGGGCTCAAGGGCGTGCACAGCCTGATGACCTTTTTTACGCTTATGGCCAACCTCGGCACGCCATGCGCTACAAGCCCGGAAGAGCCACTGTTCGAAATTCAGGCGGCACTGGAAGTGCTGAACCTGATGCGATCGCTTCTCGCCTTTTGTCCTCCAGAAGCGCTGGATTGGAACAGTATCGTACTGCACGAACAGATGGCCTCACGCGACGATCTCGTGTTTTGCCCGGCAGTCTATTGCTATGCGACTTATGCCGAGCCTGACAACAACCGTCCGCTGCGTTTTCACAACTTTCCGGGGCCCCTGGGCCCCCGCGGCTCGACTATTGGCGGCACCGGGCTTGGCCTGTCGGCAAGTTGCGCCCATCCGGGAGCCGCACTCGCCTATGCACGCTTCGCAGCCGAACAGAAAACGCAGTTGCTGTTCGCGCGCCACCATGGCCAGCCTGCCCACCACGCTGCGTGGGAAAATCAAGCTATCAACGATCGCTTCGGCTGCTGCTACAGGGATACCCGTACCACCATGGATCAATGCTGGATCAGGCCACGCTACGACGGCTACCTTCGCTTTCAGGAAGCCGCGGGTGAAGTGATAGAAGCCCATCTCAGGGGTAAAACCAGCGAGACAGCCATGCTCGATCGGCTTCAGCACTTGCACGGAACGACCTAACCCAGGCGGCGTGATAGCTTCTCCGCGGCAGTCATGACACTGGCAATCAGACGTTTGCGAGTGACCTTGTTGAACCGCTGCTCTGGAATTACGACACTGATCGCCGCGAAGCAGCGTCCGGCCGAATCGAGAATCGGCGCTGCGATACAACCCGCATGTTCATTGGCTTCGTTGAGTTCCGTAGCATAGCCGAGGCGTCGGAACTTCCTGATCTGCGCGATAATCTTTTCCACGTTTATTGTGGCGTTGCTGGTCGGTGACTGGCGAATGGTCTTTTTTAGCAGGCTTTCCAGTTCGGCATCGGAATAGTCCGAAACCAGGAGCCTTCCGGCCGCCGCCCAGTTCACCGGCACACGGGTGCCGACGTTACTGATGATCCGCAAATGGCCGCGGCCCTCCTCCTTGACTAGAACCATCATCAACCCGTTATCCAAGACCGAAAGTTGAACGGTTTCTCCTGTTTCGTCGCGCAACTCTTCTGCAATCTGCGCGCCGTCGCGCAGGAGATCCACGTGGCTGTGATAGGCCATGCCCAATTCATAAAGCTTACGGCCAATAAAAAAACCAGTGCCCTTGCTGGCGGGCGCCACATAGTCGGCCTCGATGAGCGTTCGTACGAGTTCATAGGCAGTCGACTTCGGAATCTTCAGTTCGGCGATGATCTGGGCTACCGTTATAGGCCCGCCGCGCGCCAGCATCAGCCCTAGGATGTCGATCGCCCGCCTGACGCTGCGCGAGCCTTCGCCGCTCTCTTCTGTAGCTGGCATTGCAGATGTTCGCTCCTTGTGGCTCTTGCGACCCATTGTGTCCTTGCTCATTTCCGGTATTCTAGACCCTAGTCCGGTATATTGAAACGGGAAGTTTTAACCGGTGGCGGGTGGGAAGGCTCATGAAGATCAGCGATATTGAAGTTGTCGAGTTGCGGGTGCCCGGCTGGACGGGAGAAACATTCGACGGTTCCTATGACAATTGCCTTGTTCTTGTCCATACAGACGAGGATGTAACCGGGATCGCCGAAGTCGACAGCGTTCCTTCCGTTATCCGCGCAATTGTCGACGCGCCGCGTTCGCACACTCATGCCATGGGCCTGAAGCAGGTACTGCTGGGTGCAAACCCGTCCGACGTCGAAGGACTGTGGGAGCGGATGTATGATCTGACCAGCTACTACGGCCGGCGGGGCGTCGTCATCCATGCCATTTCCGCCGTCGACATCGCCCTCTGGGACTTGCGCGGCAAAGTGCTGAACGAAAGTGTCGGCAAACTGCTGGGTACGCCGCAGCGCGACAGCGTTCTCGCCTATGGTACTGTATACCCACTTGGCACTGAGCCTGACGACGTCAGGCACAACATTGACCGCGGGCTGAAACTCGGCCTCAAGGCCATCAAGATCGTCGCCGATCCGTTCTGGCGCGACGACCTGGACAAGACCGCTCTTCTGATCCGCACTGCGCGTGAACATGTAGGCAATGACATATGCCTGATGGTCGATGCCGCGACGGCCTGGTCTACCGCCGATGACGGGCTGCAACTGATGCCCATTTTCCGGGAGAACGGATTCGTCTGGGTAGAAGCACCATTACCTATTGACGACCTCGATGGCCATGCGCGCTTCCAGGGTTTTGGTATCCCGATCGGCGGCGGCGATCTCGGGCTCACCACGCACTTCGAATATGAGGAAGCATTTCGGCGGGGACAAATCGACATCGCGCAGCCGGACGTTACCATGGCTGGCGGCTTGACGGAGTTAATGCGAATCTCGACGTTGGCACGGCAACTCGGGCGCCGCGTAGTTACCCATGGCTACAAATCGAATATTACAATCGCCGCGAACTTG
>CAMDBX010000250.1 GCA_945889445.1 Rhizobium sp. Q54 | reverse complement strand
ATCAGTGACTGACGCATACCAGGACGATACGCCGGAATTGCAGCGCTCTCCCTTTCTGATTCCGGAGATCACGTTGGTGTCTATGAGGTATTTCACAGCTCGATCTCGCGCCCCATGTCGCGAGGCCGCTCAAGGTCCACGCCCTCGAGTGGCGCAGATGTGAGCAGGGCCTTCAGCCCTGGTCTCGGAAGCGTGGCAAAGCGGGCCCGGAGGATGCTGCGTGCTTCAGCGGCCATTTGCGGATCACCAAGCGCCTTCGCTATGCTCCTGACGAGACTGGCGTCTTCCTCGCGCACATGGATTTCTACGCGCACCATGCCCTTTTGCCGGAGGCGCTTGCGGAATGCAGTGACGGGCGTCTTTCGGGCTGTCGCCATGGAAACCTTCATCGGGGTTCGGCATGTTTCCGGAAATGTATCGGAAACAAGGGCGCTTTGCAATGCGGTTTTCGAATGCACGTTGTACGCCCTGCAGTCTCAAGGTGGCGGGAAGGATCGTAGTACAGCGTAGTCGAGCCTGAGCGCCAGTTTATCCAATCGCCCGGGAGACTTTCACTGCTACCCGCCGTGCCATGGGTTGATAACCTTGAGCCCGGCAGCCTGAAAGGGAGCAACGTCACGCGTCGCCAAGCTGAAACCGTGCGCCGCGGCGATCGCGGCAATGTATCCATCGGGAGTCGGAAAACCCCTGCCAACGGCGCGGACGGCGACAGCGATCCCAGCATAGTGCCTGGTCGCCTCGGCATCGAAGGCAAGCACCCGATCCCCGAACAGCGACAGGAGGCCATCCAGCGTCTCTGCCAGTGCTATCTTGCGGCGGCCATCCGGAAGCGCCCCAATCCCAAAGAGCAACTCGGCAAGAGTGACGCTGGAAATGAAAAGCGCCTCCGCGGCCTGCTGGTCAAGCCACGTTCGGACGTTAGAATCGGCTTCAGCCTTCATCGCCTCGAAGATGACATTGGTATCCAGAAGGATCATTCAAGGTCCAAGGGTACGGCGGGCATCTTGTCCCTACGCCTCTCGATGGCGGAAAGGTCTCCAGAGGTCAGTCCGGCGCGGCGGCCGAGTTCTGCCAGGGCGGTGCCCATGCGCAGTCGGTCGGGCGGGCGAACGGTCGCTTCCAGTATGTAGCGCACCTCGGCCTCGGTGCTGCGGCCGTGCATTGCAGCCCGCACGCGCAGAGCGCAATGTACCTCCTCGGGCAGATTTCTAACAGTCAACGTTGCCATTGCATCCTCATGCTTTCAATGACAGCAATATGTCATCTATGATAGCAATCTTCAAGGCTTGTACGGAACTGCTTTCTGACCAGGTGCCAAGGCCAAGGTAATCCGAGGTCTTCAATGTGCGGAGGCAGGCCTGCGTGAGCTTCAGGCCTGCGATCTTGGCGATGGCATACCATTCGTTGCTCTCCTCGAGGGGCCCGGTCAGGAGGGCCTCCTCGGGGATGGGCTGAGGCGTCAGCTTCGGGTAGATGCAGGTTGAGCCGAGGAAGACCGGCCGCTCGAAGGAGGCCTCATGCGCGGCCTGGATGACATTCGCCGCGATCATCAAATTGTCTTAGGCTGCATACGTCGGCTGGGGAAGTGACGCTGAAGGTTCCCAAGCTGTAACGGCTCGATTGGTACCGACTGCCTGATCACGGGCTGATATCTCAAGGTCTGTTCGTCATGACAGTGAGAATACTGCCGAAGGACGCGCTCAAGATTATCCAGATGGAGCCTGATTACTCCGATCCCGTATGGGAGGCTACGAAGAACAATGTTCTTAATTGATGATGAATTCAGAGCGTCGAGACGTCCCACAGGGCCATGGACTTGCCGCTGGAAACACCCTCGGTCTCAAGAATTATCTCAAGCGACGCGGGTAGATCAAACGGCGCGCGTTGCAGGTCCACAGGGCGGAAACCGCCGATCTCGATATCGATGTTGTCGGCTTGACCTGGGTAGGTGGTGGTCAGTAGGTAGCGCGCACCAGACCGTTTGATGTTGGCAATCGCCTGTTTGATCATGGCGTGTGGCATGTGGATGAAGCAGTCGCGCACCATCACCAAATCAGCTTTTGGCAGATCGTCAGTCACGAGGTCCATTACGGCAAAGGTGCCAAAGTTGCCCTTGTCGGCGCGAGCCTTCTCGATCAGCGCGGGCACAATGTCGCCTCCAGTATAGATGATGCGTTCGGGCAACACCCGCGTAATCCAGTAGGCGTCACCACAAGGCACGTCGAGAAGGCTCTTGATCTCGTACCTTGCCAACAGATCTGGCAGGGCCTCGCGTAGGAGCCGAGTGGCCTCCAGCGTCGAGCCGGGCCCTGAGACGCTCTCGGTGCCGTCCCACGCGTTGCTTTCGGCTATTCGGGTAAATACGCTCTTGCGCGACCGGGTATTGAGCACAGCGCGCTTGGCACCACTTATGATATCGGCCAAAGGGCTTGGGAGAACCGTTACCAAGCGGCGCGCGATTCCCCGCAGGTCGGTCATTTTTTTGTTCATAGCTTGTGCTCCGTGAGGGTTACGTCCGTAAAGTGCTGTAAATTCCGAGGTGGGCAGCCACCGCTTCGGCTCGGTAGAAGACGATTCTGAGACGTTTTTCACCGAAGGAGCAAAGCGATGGCTGGTTATGATGTTAGCGTCGGCAAGGATCTGTTGCCAGGACTTTTGAGCGGTCAGGATGGACTTGCGAAGCTGATAGAGGCGGTCTTGAACCAGATTTTGGAGGCGCAGGTCGTTGAGAGCCTTGGGGCTGACAAGCACGAACGCTCTGATGAGCGTCAGGGGTATCGCAACGGGTACCGGCCTCGTACGCTTTACACGCGGGTCGGCCCTGTCACCCTTCAGGTGCCGCAGACACGAGACGGAAGCTTTTCGACCGATATCTTCCGTCGTTACCAGCGCAGTGAACAGGCGTTCGTTCTGGCGCTGATGGAGATGGTGGTGCAGGGAGTATCGACCCGCAAGGTCAATGCCATCACTGAGGAACTCTGCGGGGCAAGCTTTTCCAAATCGACGGTGAGCGCACTGTGTGCTGGCCTTGATGCTCGCGTCAGGGCCTTCAATGAGCGCCGTCTTGATGGCAAATATCCGTTCCTGCTTGTCGATGCCCTGTTCTTCAAGAGCCGCGATGATGACCGGGTTATCAGCCGAGCTGCCTTGATTGTGTCTGGCATCACGGAAGATGGCAAACGCGAGATCCTTGGCATACGGATTGGTGATACTGAGGGTTTTTCGACCTGGGATGAGACCTTTCGTTGGCTCAAGAGCCGCGGTCTTGGCGGCGTGATGTTCGTGATCTCCGACAGTCATGGCGGATTGACCCAGGCCATCACCAAGCACTTTCAGGGGGCAAGCTGGCAACGGTGCCAGGT
>CAMDBX010000249.1 GCA_945889445.1 Rhizobium sp. Q54 | reverse complement strand
CGCCTCTGGGCGCCCGTCTCGATTACTTCGTTCAACTCGTTCATTACGCTGCGGATCAAGGGTTTCGAGGCTTGCTTGCCTGCATAATTTTGCACGAATGCCCGAACCAACTGCCGCAATTCCTGCGGATTGGTCCGGCCGCCGCCTCTTAGAAGATCGAGGAACACTCCTGCCTGCCGCTCGACCTGCCACGGCGGAACACCGGCAAAGTTCCCGGATTGGTCCTCCGCCTGGGCAATGGCGTCCTCGACGCTGCGGCCCTCGGTGATCAGCATTTCCTCAACAATCCGGTTGTAGCTGCGCAGGTTCAGGGCGGAGGCGGGTGAAAGCCGCTGCTCCTGCCGAGCGACTGCGGTCATGGTCGGCCGCGGTGGCATGGCGGGCTGCCTCTCAGGCTCAAGCGCCGCGCCGCTGTGGCGACAATCGCCATTGTCCTCGAAGGTCAGGTATAGAGGGCGGATGGCAAGGCCGCGAGCCCACCCGGACACCTTTTGGGTGGCCTGCTCGATCAGCTGCCACTTGCGCTGCTCGTCGTCGGCGGGATCGCCGCTTGAGCCATATTTCTCCTGAAAATAGGCGCAGTCTTGGTGGAAGGCCAGAATGATGCGAGAAAAGTTGCGGCCGTTGCTCAACAGCTGGAAGCTTCCTAGGGCCGATTTGTAGAAGGCGCTGTTGCTGTCCGCCAAGGCCAGCCCACCGCCAGGGCACCTTACCTCAAAAATGTCACCTTCGAAACCCAAGCGTGTTTTCCATGACGCAGCGGCATCTTCGGCGGTCAGGCGGGAATCGCTACAGTTCACCACGAGAATGGCTGGAGATTGACGAGACGCCGCATGGTTCTGGTTCATTTGACTTAAACGCTCTTCGTATGGAGAAGGCCCGATAGAAACGAATCGACAAAATTGTAGCAGAGCCCATAGCTATATAGGAGAGTTAAGTAAGCAGCTGCGTTCCATCTCGCATTCAGTATCGACACTTCGATCTTGAAAAACACCATGATGAAATAAGCACGCAACATGTAGACGATCGTGAATACGAGAATGCCGTTGGTCCGCAACGCGTAATAGGCGCGGTTGAATAGGTACAAGTGGGCACAAGTCAGCAGGATGAGCGCGATGAAGAAAACGGCTGCCGGCATCTCATGCTCTTCGGAGGACATCAGCAACGTCAATATGCCGAACGGCGGCAGCAGCCAGACGAAGGCCGTCACGCCGACAACTCGTCCCAGAAGTCCAAGCGGGTGAAGCTTCACGGCCACCGTCAGTCTTACTCCTTCAACACAGCCCGGGCAGCGGCAAGGAAACTGCTCTCATAGCCGCGCATCAGCACATTCACGTAGTCGTTCACAAAGGTTGCCGCCTGCGCCGTCAGAGTTCCGCCGCCGCAACTAATCAGCCATCAGGCAGCCGCGCCTGAAGCGGTGCCGCCGGAACGATGCTCGCTGTAGCCGCCGAGATCGTCGCGACGAGAATGAGAGTGCGCAAGGGATCGGCGACCATCTCGACCGCTAAAAACAGGATGAACGCCGCCTCGAATGGCAGCCCGAGATAACCGCAGATAATGGAGAGCTGGGCCACTGCGATAACACCGGCCATGCCCGCTGTCGAAAGCCCGAGCATGATGGCGTAGAAGCAGATCATCAGCAGTTCGGCTGGCAGGAGTTCGCGGTCGTAGAGCTGGGCGATGAAGATGCTTCCCAGCACGTAGAGGACGATCGACCCAAGCCGGAGAAGCACTGTTTGCAGAGGCACGAGCAACTCAACCGCATGGCGCTCGAAGCCGTGCTTTTTCACGAGGATGTCGATGATCAGCGGAATGCATGCAACGCTAGAGCGCGTCGATACCGCCATCACAAAAAGGTTCCCGTGGCCCCACAGGGTCGTCAGGAAACTCTCTCCCGAACGCCGTGCAATCACCTGTATGGATATCAGCAGCATCACCAGCGTGATCAAGCCGAGTGTGCTGAGGAAGCCGATCATCGTCATCAGGGGCTTCAAACCCATGACCGCCGTCTGTGCAGAGATCATCGAGAATGAACCGAATGGCAGCAACAGGATGAACCAGCGCGTCAGAACCATGCAGGTCTGGTAGACAGCCTCTAAACCGCGCGCGAGGCTGCCTGACGCATCGAACGGCACCGTCCCAAAAGCGAACCCAAACAGAATCGAGAAAATCAGAACCTGAAGAGTGTTCCCGTCGGTCAGCGCGCCGAAGATGTTGGATGGAATGACCTTCAGCACGAGTTCCAGCACGTTTGTCTCGGTTGGCCGGTCCTCGGTCTCCTCCAGTGTCATGCTGGTGTTGTAGGATGCAGATGAATCGTTCAGCACATGGCCGATCTCGGCGCGCCTTTCGGTGGAGGTGATCGTGCCAGGTTTCAAAATGAGTGCTGTCGCCGCCGTGAGGAACGCCGCTGCAACCGAGGCCCCGAGGATAATCACGAACATCCGGCTCAGATGGCTCGTGGACCGCTTGTCGTTGATCATCGCGCGTAGCGAGAAGATGATCGACGAGATCATGAAGGGAAGGACAATCAGCTTGAGCAGGCCTAGGTAACTGTCGCCGACCGGACGCAGGAGCATGGCGGCATCCGGGCGAAGAATGCCAAAAATGCCACCCCCCAGGCTGAACAGCAGAACTGTCGCGGGCGATCTGAGAAATGCGGCGAATGAGCCGGTCTCCCGCATCAAAAACTCCGGTCAGGCATCTTGAATGCCATAGGTCTTGACCAGCTCTCCGGCAGGAAGAGCCTGCGCTCCATGACTGAGCTCCATGAACAGGTCGATGTATGCCGCGAAGTGGAATGCGGCGTGCGGAACGGCCACGGCGATGCGGTCGATTTTGTCATTCAGCGTGATCATCCGGGCGGTGAGGCTCAGGCCACGATCAGCCGAGAAAAGCCTGTTGATTGTATAGTGATCGCTGTAACCAGCGTGCAGCTCGCCCGTTCTGACGGCATGGAACACGCTCTCCCAGTCGGCGTATTCATGGAGTGTCGCTCGGGGAAAGTCCCGAAGCGCGATGTCATGGTAGGAGGAATTCGCGAGTATTCCGAGATCGCCCTCGAAGTTCCTCAAGGTGTCCTCCGGCTTCTTGCCGCGTGACAGCGCTGCGAAGCCGAGTCGGTTTATAAACAGCGCATGCTGCTGGACCGCATAGGGCTTGGTGTAGAATACGCGCTGCGCGCGCGGCAGCGTCCGGCTGAGCTTGCAGAGCGCCAGATGCACGCCGCCCGCTGCAACCTGATCGATTACCTCATTGAACGACCCCGCGCGGCGGTCGATCTGCAAGGGAACATGAAGGCTTCTGGCCAATGCCTCGGCAATGGCGATATCAACGCCGGAAGAGGGCGCATCGCTCAGCGTGAAAAAAGGTGCTGCCCGCACCCTCG
>CAMDBX010000248.1 GCA_945889445.1 Rhizobium sp. Q54 | reverse complement strand
AGACGATCCGCCAGATCGTCACCAAGGCTCACCAGAGCTGCCCCGCTCCGCAACAGGAAGAGGACGCCGCCGAGGCGCTTTTTCAGACGCTATGGCGTCTGGACATTCTGGCGATGGGCTTCGGCCAATGAACAGCTTCGATCTATCCTGATCCGCTCCCGGTGTCTGAGGATAGGCGTGTTGGCAGCCGCCGGCGGCATCAGGTATATTGCAAGTGGGTATCTCCTTTACTGATCTGGCCGAGCGTGCTACCCGCCAGCGATGGACAGCGCTTCGCACCCGGTCGCGGGCACCCACTACCGGTGCACCTTCCAGGAGATGGGCCAGTGGTTCCGGGATGCGGCGGCGTGCCGGGATTACATCCGGCGCCTGCGCTGGCCGGACGGGTTCGTGTGCCCGCACTGCGGCGCGAAGGGCGAGCCCTGGGCTATGTCCGACCAGCTGTTGCGATGCCGGTGCTGCCATGCGCGCACCTCGCACACGGCAGGCACCGTATTCGAGCGGTCCCGGAAGCCGCTCAGGACCTGGTTCATGGCCATATGGTTCGTCACCAGCCAGAAGAACGGGGTGAGCGCACTCGGCCTCCAGCGGGTGCTCGGGCTCGGCAGCTACAAGACCGCCTGGACGTGGCTGCACAAGCTGCATCGCGCCATGGTGAGGCCCAGACGCGACTGCCTCGGGGGCGTGGTCGAGATCGATGAAACCGATGTGGGAGGTCGGGAAAAGGACAAATGGCGGCGGGAGGTCGATAGCAAGGCGATCGTCGCCGTGGCCGGGGAGGAGAGCCGCAAGGGTATTGGGCGCATCCGCCTGCGGCGGGTCGCGGACGGGTCTGCGGCGAATCTCCTGCCCTTCGTCCAGAGCGTGGTGGCGCCGAGAGCGACCGTGCACACCGATGGCTGGAAGGGTTATGCCGGGCTGGAGGCTGCCGGTTACCCGCACCAGGTCAGCGTCATCAGCACCAGCCGCAAGCCTGGGCACGAGGTGATGCCGCGCGTTCACAAGGTCGCCTCGCTCCTGAAGCGCTGGCTGCTCGGCACCCATCAGGGCGCCATCTAGCCCCAGCATCTCGACCACTACCTCGACGAGTTCACCTTCCGCTTCAACCGCCGGCGTTCGAGCGCCAGGGGGCCTGTTGTTCCATCGGCTTGCAGAGCAAGCTGTGGCCATCGCTCCGGCGCCCTATCGCTTGATTATCGGAAAACCAGCAGAACCAGCCTCTTCCGACGGATCAGGTCAGTGAAAGCGATACCAACTAGCCACTTACAAAATAGCCCCAGCGCGCCGGATTTCTCGTCCTGAGGAGGGATGAGGCGAGGCGTCTCGCCGCGAGTCAGACGTTGTGGTTCTGCCAGGAAGCACCAGCGGATCGGACGGGACATGCCTCTCCAGCAGGAGCTAGCTGAGTCGTGGAGCCACATTCAAGGCCGGCTTTTCCCGATGCTGCAGGAGGCGGCCGGCCCGCTCCAAGAATGCCACAGTCGGCTCGTCGTCGTGCTCGAGATGGCGCGTATCGAGGCGTTCGTGCAGATGGTCCACGGTCTGCCCGGACGTCCGCCGGAGGACCGCTTCGCGCTGGCTCGGGCGTACACGGCCAAGGCCGTGCTCAACCTGCCGACCACGCGCATGCTGATCGATCGGCTGCGGGTCGATGCGGTGCTGCGGCGGCTGTGTGGGTGGGAGTTTGCCCGTGCGATCCCGGGCGAGTGGACGTTCTCCCGCGCATTCGACGAGTTCGCCGGCTATGGCTTGCCGGAGCGAGTGCACGAGGCGCTGATCCGGCGGACGATCGGCGGCGACCACCTCGTCGGCCACATCTCGCGCGACGCGACCGCGATCGAGGTGCGCGAAAAGCCGGTGAAGGCGGAGAAGCCGCAGGCCGACGAGCCCAAGCGCAAGCGCGGTCGGCCGCGGAAGGGAGAGGTGGTGCCGGAGAAGGAGCCGCGGCGGCTGCAGCGCCAGGGCACGATGACCTTTTGTCCGAGATGAAGGCCGATCTTCCAACTGCGTGCGATGTCGGCACGAAGCGCAAGGCCAAGGGGCACTCCATCAGCTGGACCGGCTACAAGCTACACATCGACACCGCCGACGGCGACATCCCCGTGTCGTGCATCCTGACCTCGGCCTCGGTGCACGACAGCCAGGTGGCGATCCCGCTGGCGACGATGACGTCGACGCGCTGCATCAACCTCTACGACCTGATGGACAGCGCTTACGACGCGCCGGAGATCAAGGCGGACAGCCGTGCGCGCGACCACGTGCCGATCATCGATCACAAGACGCGGCGCGGGGAGAAGGAGGCCATCGTGGCCGAGGTGCGTGCCAAGCGGGTCGCCCGCTACGAGCTGGCCGAGGACGTGCGCTACGACCAGCGCAGCTCGGCCGAGCGCGTCAACGCCAACCTGAAGGACAACTGCGGGGCCAGGTTTGTGCGCGTGCGCGGTGCACGTAAGGTGATGTGTCATCTGATGTTCGGCATCGTCGTGATCGCTGCCGAGCAGATCCTGCGGCTCGTCACGTAGCCGTCATCGGCTGCGCCGATCCGGGAATGAATGGCGCGCGACAATCAGGATGAGACTCCAGCGACAATCAGGATGAGATGGTTCGCCTGCGTGGGCTGACGGAGGGGGGGCGTAGCCCGACCGGAGGCAGTCCACGCAGGCGTCGCGCCCTTTTCCCCAGCTTCTCCACAGGGGTGAGGGCGCGGTTTGGCGGCCGGAGTGGCTGGGCATCAGGAGAGCATTCTTCGCAACGGAAGGATCGCTCATTGCCTGGCCGCCATGTCACCGACTGCCAGACGAGGTTGTTCATGAAGTCCCGTCAGACCAGCACGCCCAGCGTCGCCGCCGCGATGGCCGGGTTCAGCCGTGCGACCGGCTACCGGATCGAGGCCGATCCGAGATTGCCGTCGCAGAAGAAGCCCTCGCGCGAGCGCCGGCGACCCGATCCGATCGCCCATCTGTGGGAGAGCGAGGTCGTGCCGCTGCTCGTCGCCGCGCCCGGCATCCGCGCCGTTGCCGTGTTCGAGGAGTTGCGGCGTCGCCATCCGGAGCTGCCCGAAGGCGTGCGCCGGACGCTGGAGCGGCGCATCCGCCAGTGGCGGGCGCTCAATGGCCCCGATCAGGACGTGATGTTCTCCCAGGAGCATCCGCCGGGGCGCATGGGGCTCAGCGACTTCACCGACGTGGCCGAGCTCGGCATCACGATCGCGGGCGCGCCCCTCGATCATCGGCTCTATCACTTCCGGCTCGCGTTCTCCGGCTTCGAACACGCCCATGTCGTGCTTGGCGGCGAAAGTTTTGTCGCACTGGCGGAAGGGTTGCAGAACGCCCTGTGGTCGCTGGGCGGGGTTCCCGAGCAGCACCGAAGCGACAGCCTCTCGGCCGCGTTCCGCAATCTCGG
>CAMDBX010000247.1 GCA_945889445.1 Rhizobium sp. Q54 | reverse complement strand
ATGGTTGCCCATAGATTCAGAAACCTCCCGATAAAGCAACTGTAATGCTAGGGCGCCCATCAGCCAGCGGACACGGCCGCTGGCCGCGGAAACGCCGACACGCCGAAGCGCCATGCCGAGCACGCCAAAACAGGCGATGGTGATGGCCGCGCCGATGCTGATGCCGGCGGCCAGCGCAATGCCCGCCCCCGTCTCCCCGCGCGCGACGGCAGCTCCCACGACGATGATCGTGAGCGGACAGGGCAGCAGTCCCATTGCAATGGCGAGCATCGACCGTGGCGCGTGCGATCCTTTCTGCTCACGCCCATGCCTGTGCGACACGGTCCCGCGCCACTTCAGCCCGCGTAGCGCCAGCACGACATAGAGCACGCCTATGGACGCGACGATGGCGCCCGCGGCTACCTCGATCCAGCCGCCTGCTCCGGTCGGCCGCCCGAGCGGGCTGATGGCCCGACGCGTCGCCAGAACCAGCAGGACAGCGATGGTGCCATGCGTCAGGGCCGCGAGGCTCGCGACCCTCAAACCGGCCAAGAAGGTTCCGGACTGGCCGAGAAAGTGGGAGAAGATCACCACCGTGCCGTGCCCGGGCGTCAGAGCGTGGACGAACCCCAGCGCCACCGCCGCAAGCATCCCCGAAGCGAAGGCCGCGGGAGTCGAGAACAGCTCGGCGAACCGCTGCGACAGCAGGCCCTGGAGCTGGAGCTGCAGGCTGAGCACCGTCTCGAACACTTTGAGGCCGCTAGGCGTCTAACGTACCAAGTCGACGAATGGCTTACAGCCCAGCCACGCCTGTGCGATCAGGTCCGGGGCCGATGGCTTTCGCAGGCCCGGGCATTTTGCATAGTCGAAGTCTACACCGATCTGGAACTCGTAGTTCGCCCCGCGCTTGTCGACAAAAGCGCCGTACGCGGCCGAGAGCCACAGCGGCTGCTTCTTAGGCTTGCCCGTGACGCCCGGGATGGTACGCAGATCGAAGCGGATCTCGGCATCCGTGTTCGCCCTGGCCCGGCGGTGCGGCCAGCGCCTCTGTAGCGCGTGAAACGTTGGGACTGCCCCGGGCTCGGCGCGTAGCAACGGTCGGAGGTTTGCGACCACGCGTGCGAGTAGCGCCGCGAAATCCTCCTCGCCAATCTCACGCAGACCGCGGCGCACCCGCCCCTCGACCTTGTCTGGGATAGTAACCATCGCTGCCATATGCTGCGTTCCAAGCCCGATGCTGAGGTGTGGGCGAGAGGTAAAGTTCTTTTCGGCATCGCCCCGTAAGCTAAGGAAGTTCCATACAAAGTTGTCCCTTGATCCCGTGATGCTGCCCCTGCCGGGTGCCCTCGGATCGATTTTGAGGTGTTCGCGCAGGTCCTTCCGAGCGCGCAGCTCGTCGAACAGCAGGCGCAGGATGCGCTTGGCCTCCAGATATGTGTACGGATGATCGTCGGAAAAAGGCACACCCGAGAAGCGCGTGAGCGTGCCACGGACGAACTGCTGATCCATGATCATCCTCGCTTCGGATACCTCTAGATACTCGGCGGTCCGCCGTGCCCACTCACGGTCATCGTGACGGCGCAGCCAGACGTAGATCTCGCGCCACTCCAGCACTTTGAGCCGCCGGTCGCCGATGACGCGCTGGCGTGCCACTTCCTCCGTCGTAATGGCAATGACGAAAGCCTTGGTGAAGCCGAGGCGCTGGGCCATACGGCGGTGGCGCTCGATCTGATCGGCGTTCAACCGGATCAAGACCTTGCTCTCGATGACAACGCACCATTCCGCTTCGACGCTGTAAATCCACCCGTCGGGGATGCCACGGCGCTCCGCCTCTTCCTCAGAGACAGGCGGCGCTTCCGGCAGCTGCTGAACCGAAACGGACAAACTGTTGGACGCAGCCGGCAGCTTCCCTCCGGCGATCTCGCGCAGGAACAGGACGAGCAATCCGCGATCTTCGTGGAGCGCTGTCATCAGCGCGTGAGTGAGGCGGTTCTCTGGTTGCGAATACTGGTCAAAGACGTTGCGCATGGTTGTTGAAGCATCTTAGCCTCGATTGTACGAGGGTACGGTTTAGCCTCCGGGCCTCACCAGGTCATCAAAAGTCATCATCCGCCAAGGGGTTACGGGTTGGGCTCCCTGACCCTACGTGACCCCCTACGGCGGAAATACTGGCCTTCTGCCAGAACTGCATCAAGAGGGCACGTATCCACCTACGTAGGGGGCGGAGAGGTGGCTAGCACAGCGGCTAGAACGGCCACCACCAGCGTTTAACTTGGCCACCAGGGATCTTCGCGTCTGCGAGCTGGTGCTCCAATACCCTGATCCTATGGGCCGCACTTTCTTTCCAGAGAGTGCGATCCCTGTCGTCTTTTGAGGCGGCCTGAAGCCTTATCTCCAGATCGGCCAGCGTGGTTTTCAGTTCGGCAACGTGGATCTCAGCGGCAGATAGCTCGGCTCGTAGGGCGTCGGTCTGACCCTGAAAGGTGCGCCGTTCGGTTTCCTCGGTTTCCAGCCGCCTCGCCAGTTCGGCGGCACTTTTCTCTGCAGCATGGCGCATCGTGTCGGCCTTGGCGGCGTCGATCTGGGCGAGGGCCCTCTCTGCGCGGGCAGCGTCGAGGGCGGCCTGAAGCTCCTTGTTCGATATTTCCTGGCGCTCTAGCGCGGCGGCCAACGGCGCAACTGCGTCAGCGGACATCCGTGGTGTACGTCGAGCCTTGTCGGGAACCGATGTCTGGGCGGCATCCAGCACCGACGCAGGCACGCGAATCCTTACGGGATCGGTCTTTGCGTTGCCTTCGACTCGCTCCCAGCCGTGGCGCTTGGCCCGGCGCATGATGGTGTCAGGGTGGAGACGGAGGCGCTGTCCGGCCTCGCGATACGTCAGCAACTCGCCTTCGTAGATTTCCATGTCTGACAGGATGTGCGCGCCAAGCAAGGCAGACAAGGAAGACTTCATCATGCCTGAAGAAATCACCATAAATTGAAACGAGAACGCAGCCCCGCGGTATTCATCGGGACGTATTGCGCCCTCTGTTTCGTCGCGGCGTCAGGGACGTAGTACGCAACAGGCGACTCTGCCCACGCCATGATCTGCATTCCTCGCGCGTAATCGCCCTCATTCAGGGCCCTCAGGGCCCGCAGAACATGCTCGCTCTCCCAAGGGGTTGGATCGCGCGGCCACTCTTCCAGCATCGTGATAAAGACATCGATGCGCTGGACGAGCTCGCGGCGGCTTGGATCGCCAGCGGCATCAATGGGATCGACGGCCATGCAAGCAGCATGCGCTCAATCTCGCCGGCCCGACAGCCCTACCAGACCCTCGCGTGATCAAATCAGTCCACCACTGTATCCATGGGGTGGCTCCAGCTCGTCTGATGCATTGGGGATAGGTATTTCTCCGTGGCCACCGGGTGAGCGAGCAAGGCGGGCGAA
>CAMDBX010000246.1 GCA_945889445.1 Rhizobium sp. Q54 | reverse complement strand
CCCACGGCATCGACGCTCGCCATCCTGTCGGGGAAGCGAGACCGCTGGGTCGAGGTCACCTCCGTGACCTACAAGAAGCACACGAAGGAGGGCAAACCAACTTCGCTGCGCGTCGATTATCACTGCGGCATCGTGGTTCACAAGGAATGGGTGTGCTTCGAGCACCAGGGCTATGCGCGGCTCAAGGCGGAGGGCTGGTGGCAGCGCCGGTCTGCAGCGCCGATCCCGCGGAATGTGGACGAGGCGCTGAATGCGGCCGGTGGCCTGCTGCGCCCGAGCCATATCTTCGTCCGTTCGAACGGACAGTTCACCGAAGTCTCCAAACACAGGTTCGAAGCATGCATCACAACCCGGAAGGCCTGTGCGCCGTCTGTCACCGCGAGCCGCGCCACCATGGCTGGTTCGACCCAGTCTACCGGGCTTCCGATCCCCGGCGGGACGCAAGTCGAAAACGGCTCTGCAGCCGTGTCTGCCAGAACATCTGTCACGGGAGGAAAGGCATGATCGACCCGACCCCGAACGAGAAGGCGGCCATGGAGCATGGTGGCCAGATGGGCGGCGAGTATCTCGAAAGCCTCGGCAAGACCGATCTCGCCACCTTCACGGTGGAGGAGTGGTCCACGTTCATCGAATGCGTGGTCACGGGCTACTGCGATTGCCTGCGTGAGCTTGCCTCCACCGACAAAAACCGGCTTGACGCCATGAAAGAGGGAGTGCCGTTCTGATGGCAAACATCAACTTCATGGCGCGCTACGGCGAACGCCTGCTGACCAATGGCTATTGCATCCTGCCGATCGCGCCTGGCACCAAGAAGCCAGGCCGTTTCGTGCGCGGCAAATGGAGCGACTATCCGGAATGGAACCGCCATGCGGCGCGTCCCACCACCGAGATCGAGCTCAAGTCCTGGTCACGCTGGCCGGGCTGCGGCATCGGCATCGTGGGCGGGGCGGTCGCGGCAATCGACATCGACATTGCCGAGGACCCGGCTCTCGCGCTCGAAATCGAGCAACTGGCGCGCGAGCGGATTGGCGACACGCCCGCTGCGCGCATTGGCCGGGCGCCCAAGCGCATGCTGGTCTACCGCACCGCTGCCCCGTTCAAGGGCATCAAGCGTCATCCGCTGGAAGTGCTCTGCCTGGGCCAGCAGTTCGTGGCCTATGCCGTTCATCCGGACACGGGCGAACCTTATTCCTGGCCGGAAGAAGGTTTGGCGGACATCGATATCGCCAGCCTGCCCGAGATCGACGATGCCATTGCGCGCGCGTTCCTCGAGGAGGCAGTGGCGCGTCTGCCGGAGAGCATGCGCCCGAAGAGTCTCTCCGTCGAGTCTGCTGGGGATGTTGTTGTACCCTTCCATGGGCAGAAGGGCACGCTGCCCGCGATCCGCTCGGCGCTCGCCCAGCTTCCCAACGAGGAGCTGGACTATGATAGCTGGGTACGTATCGGCATGGCGCTGAAGGGCGCCCTCGGCGAGAAGGGGGCCAGCCTGTTTGCCGAGTGGTCGGCGGAAGCCCAGAAGAACGATCCCGCCGCCACGGCCAAATCATGGATTAGCTTCCGCCCGGATCGAATCGGTGCCGGAACGATCTACCGGCTTGCGATGGAACGTGGCTGGCAACCGGAGATCGGGATGATTCTCGATGGCGAACCGCAGGACGAGGTACACCCTGCGGCTGGACTGCTGGAGCGCCTCACGGGGCAGGGTGACGAAATTGAGACGCCTCCTGCGACGAAACCCACGTTCGATCTGGTGATCCCCGACGGACTGGTGGGCGATCTCACCCGCTACATGATTGCCACCGCAAGGCGTCCCCAGCCGCTTCTGTCGCTGGGTGCCAGCTTCTGCGCCGTCGGCGCTCTCATGGGCAGGCTCTACCGGACGGAGAGCAATCTCCGCTCCAACCTCTATGTCGTTGGCATCGCCGACAGTGGTTCGGGCAAGAACCACGCCCGTGAAATTGTCAACGAGGTGTTCTTCGAGGCGGGCCTCGCGAATCATCTGGGCGGCAACAAGATCGCTTCCGGCGCGGGCCTGCTGACGGCGCTGCACCGTCAGCCGGCGATCCTGTTCCAGATCGACGAGTTTGGCATGTTCCTGTCGGCTGCGGCGGACCGGAAGCGCAGCCCCCGGCACATCACGGAAATCCTCGACAACATGACGGAGCTCTTTACGGCGGCGGGCGGCATCTTTCTCGGCGCGGAATATGCCAACCGGGACGGCATGAACGAGCGGCGCGATATCGTGGAGCCTTGCCTCTGCGTCTATGGCACAACGACGCCGCTGCACTTCTGGGGAGCGCTGCGGGGCGCGAACGTCGCGGACGGCTCGCTGGCCCGGTTCCTGATCCTGCCCAGCGACGAGGACTATCCGGATGAGAACCTGGCCTCAGGTCTGCGCCAGCCGCCGCCTGCGCTCCTCGACGGTCTGCAATGGGTTGCCAACGCGGGCGGGCGTCAGCGCGGCAACCTCGTTGGCAAGACGTCAGGTTCAAGTACGGCCGTAGATGCTGCTGTGGTGCCCATGACGGAAGACGCCAAGGCCTGCTTTGCGGCGCTGAGCAGCGAGATGACGGTAGAGTTGCGGTCTGCCGCAGGCACAGCGTTCACTTCGATACTGGCGCGTATTGGCGAAAATGCCATGAAGCTGGCCCTGATCACCGCCGTAGGGCGCAATCCCGCGCGTCCCGTCATCGAGCTGGTTGATGCCGAGTGGGCCATCCGTTTCGTGCGCCATTTTGCTGGTCGCACGATGGAGGCCGTCGACCGGCATGTTGCGGACACGGAGGCAGAAGCTCATGTCAAACGTCTCCGGGAGATCATCCGCGCGGCGGGCAGAGAAGGCCTGACCAAGTCGGAGATCACGCGGGCATCGCAGTGGCTCAAGGCGCGGGACCGGGATGACACGCTGGTGACGCTGATGGAGAGCGGTGATATCAAGACGGCGATGCGCGGTTCCGCGACGAAAAAGGCAATGGTCTTCCTGGCGACAAGGTAGAGTGCCGAGTGCGAATCCTTCAACCGCCCTGAAATGCCAATTGAAGGATTTGGGACGCTATCGATCTGAACTGCAAGGAGAATTGCGAATCCTTCAAATCTTTCAATCTTTCAAGAGGACATCTGTTCATGTACGCGTCTACGCGCGCGTTATAGATAGAATGACACCACTTATTGAATAATTGAAAGATTGAAAGATTATATAATATATATACAATACAACACGTTAGGACGGTAAATCTTTCAAACTGCCGTCTTGAAGGATTTGAAGGATTAGCAGAGCGACCCGCGTCGCCCCGCAACTGACCAGACCAGACCCCTTTCGGGTCCGGGCGATGCGCCTCCCTCACCGGACAGCAGCGTCGCCCCGGCCGCCAACCCGAAGAGGAGGTCGTCATGACCCAATCAACCGATACCGTCGCAAGCGTTCTCGCGATCGACTTAGGGACCATTACCGG
>CAMDBX010000245.1 GCA_945889445.1 Rhizobium sp. Q54 | reverse complement strand
CAGAAATCGACCAGCACCGGGATGCCGTTACGCGTGACCATCTTGTTGAAGGTGGTGGCGGTGAGCTCCGCCGGCTGACCTGAGAACAGCGGCTGGTGGCACTTGCCGCAGCGGGCGGCCTCGGCGGGCTTTTCCGGCGGGACCCGGTTCACGGCGGCGCAGGCAGGGCAGACGATGTCGGTCATGGGGCTCCTCAGTCTTTCCACCTATGTGGGCAGCCCCGCGCAGGGCAGCCATGATCTGCGTCAAGCGGTCTCAAGGGCAACCCGGCCTATGCCTTTCGGCGTAATTGCGATTCTGCGGTGCACAAGGTACAAATCCGCTCCGGGAACGGGAAACAGGCAAACATGGCAGATACCAGGAACGCAGGGCGCCCTCTCTCGCCGCACCTGCAGGTCTACAAGAAATCGCTGACGATGACATTGTCCATCGTCCACCGCATCACCGGCGTGGCGCTATCAGCGGGCACGCTGCTGCTCGTCTGGTGGCTGACCGCCGCTGCCACCTCGGACCAATACTTCGATTTCGTGCAGGCCGTCTTCGGTAGCTGGATTGGAAAGCTGGTGCTGTTCGGCTTCACCTGGGCGCTGATCCACCACACGCTGGGCGGCATCCGCCACCTCGTGTGGGACGTGGGCCGCGGCTTCGAGTTGAAGGACGTCGAGATGGGCGCAAGGCTGACGCTGGCCGGCTCCATCATCCTCACCGTCATCGTGTGGGCCATCTCCCTGGGAGTGTCGTGATGCTGAAGAAGACCCCCCTCGGGCAGGTGCTGGGCCTCGGCTCCGCCAAGGCCGGCACCGAACACTGGTGGCACCAGCGTGTGACGGCAATCGCCGGCATTCCGCTGGTCATCTTCCTCGTTGGTTATCTTCTCGTCCATCGCGGCGCCTCGCGCGCGGAGATCGTGGCGAGCATGCACAACCCCATCGTGGCGATCCTCATGGTCCTCACGGTGTTCAACCTCGTCTGGCACATGCGGCTGGGCCTGCAGGTGGTGATCGAGGACTACGTGCACACCGACCACACGAAATATGCCCTGCTGCTCATCAACACCTTCTTTGCGGTGGTGATGGTGGTGGCGGCCCTCTACGCAATTCTCAAGATGAGCATCGGACTCTGATGGCTGCTGTCGAAACCAAGAAGAAGGCCCCGAAGAGCTTTTCGATCGGGGACCGCACCTATGTGGTGACGGACCACACCTTCGACGTCGTGGTGGTGGGTGCCGGTGGCGCTGGCCTGCGCGCCGCGCTCGGCGCCTCGCAGGCGGGCCTGCGTACGGCCTGCATCTCCAAGGTGTTCCCCACGCGCTCGCACACGGTGGCCGCACAGGGCGGCATCGCGGCGTCTCTCGCCAACATGGGCGCCGATGACTGGCGCTGGCACATGTATGACACCGTGAAGGGTGCCGACTGGCTGGGCGACCAGGATGCGATCGAATATCTCTGCCGCAATGCGCCGACCGCCGTCTATGAGCTCGAGCACTTCGGCATGCCCTTCTCGCGCACCGAAGAGGGCAAGATCTATCAGCGGCCCTTCGGCGGCCACATGATGAACTTCGGCGACGGTCCACCGGTGCAGCGCACCTGTGCCGCCGCCGACCGCACCGGCCACGCCATGCTGCACACGCTCTATGGCCAGTCGCTGCGCTATTCGACCGAGTTCTTCATCGAATATTTCGCACTCGACCTGATCATGGAGAACGGCGCCTGCCGCGGCGTTGTCGCCATGAACATGGAAGACGGCTCCATCCACCGCTTCCGCGCGCATGAGACTATCCTGGCGACCGGCGGCTATGGCCGCGCCTACTTCTCTGCCACGTCTGCCCACACCTGCACGGGTGACGGCAATGCGATGGTGCTGCGCACTGGCCTTCCCTGCCAGGACATGGAATTCGTGCAGTTCCACCCCACCGGCATCTATGGCGCAGGCTGCCTCATCACCGAGGGCGCGCGCGGCGAGGGCGGTTACCTGACCAACTCACAGGGCGAGCGTTTCATGGAGCGCTATGCGCCTTCCGCCAAGGACCTCGCCTCTCGCGATGTCGTCTCGCGCTCGATGACCATCGAGATTCGCGAAGGCCGTGGCGTTGGCGAGAACAAGGATCACATCCACCTGCACCTCGAGCACCTCGACCCCAAGGTGCTGCATGAGCGGCTGCCCGGTATCTCCGAGTCGGCCAAGATCTTCGCCGGCGTCGACGTGACGCGCGAGCCGATCCCGATCCTGCCGACGGTTCACTACAACATGGGCGGCATCCCGACGAACTATCACGGCGAGGTTCTGGCGGGTGACCCCGCGAGTCCCGAGAAGACGGTGCCGGGCCTGATGGCAGTGGGTGAGGCGGCCTGCGTGTCCGTTCATGGTGCGAACCGTCTGGGCTCCAACTCGCTGATCGACCTGGTGGTGTTTGGCCGCGCGGCAGCGCTCCGGTGTGTGGAACTGGTGAAACCTAATTCTCCGCATGCGGACCTTCCGGCGGATGCGGGCGAGATGTCCGTCTCGCGGCTTGATCACTACCGCTTTGCCAATGGCAAGATTTCGACGGCGGAACTGCGTGCCCGCATGCAGAAGACCATGCAGGAGGACGCTGCCGTGTTCCGCACCGGCGAGACGCTGGAGCAGGGCGTGAAGCGCCTCAATGACGTGTGGAAGGATATCGACGACATCAAGGTCACCGACCATTCGCTCGTCTGGAACAGCGACCTGATCGAGACGCTGGAATTCGAGAACCTCATCCTGCAGGCGGCGGCAACCGTCGTCAGCGCAAAGGCGCGCAAGGAAAGCCGTGGTGCTCATGCCCGCGAGGACTTCCCCAGCCGCGACGACGCCAACTGGATGAAGCACACGCTGGTGTGGACCGACAGGGACAAGAAGTCGGTGACGCTGGGCTACCGCCCGGTGCACGACTACACCATGTCGAGCGACATCGACTACATCAAGCCCAAGGCGCGCGTTTACTAGGCGGACCCAGACATGGCCGAATTCACACTTCCCAAGAACTCGAAAGTCCAGCAGGGCAAGACCTGGCCGAAGCCGCAAGGCAAGCGGCTGAAGGACTTCAAGATTTATCGCTGGAACCCCGATGACGGGCAGAACCCGCACATCGACACCTATACGCTCGACATGGACAAGTGCGGGCCGATGGTGCTGGACGCGCTGATCAAGATCAAGAACGAGCAGGATCCGACGCTGACCTTCCGGCGTTCGTGCCGCGAGGGCATCTGCGGCTCCTGCGCGATGAACATCGACGGCACCAACACGCTCGCCTGCCTTAAGTCCTGCGACGACGTGAAGGGCGACGTGAAGATCTACCCGCTGCCGCACATGCCGGTGATCAAGGATCTTGTTCCCGATCTCACCCGCTTCTATGCCCAGCACCGCGCCATCGAACCGTGGCTCAAGACGGTGACGCCGGAGCCGCAGGCCGAGTGGCGGCAGTACCCCGACGACCGCAAGAAGCTG
>CAMDBX010000244.1 GCA_945889445.1 Rhizobium sp. Q54 | reverse complement strand
TCCTCCAAAGCCACCACTTCCGATCCGGCGAAGAACTGGAGATGACCATGCACCGCTATGTCTGGCTCTATAACCAGCAGCTCCCGCAGTCAGCCCTCGGCAGCAAGTCACCATTGCAAGCCATGAAGGACTGGTACAAAATCAAACCTGAGGTGTTCAAAAAACAGCCGTACAATCTTCCGGGATGTGACAGCTAACTGGCTCAATACTAAGAGATGAATAAGACAAGGGCCATGAAGGACTTTTTCCCTTAGTGGCTGTCCCGAGAGTTCTTGAATCGGATGAATCATTTGTGATTCCATGTCTTCGAAGTGATTCTTCCGGAGGCCACCAATGTGGACGCAAGAGAACCGTGCCCGGTATGATCGCAAGGGGCTGCGTTATCCCAGTGATTTAACAGACGCGGAATGGGCAGTCATCGTGCCGCTGATTCCGCCAGGCAAGCGCGGCGGGGACAAGCGCACGGTGGTCATGCGCGAGGTGGTGAACGGTTTGATGTATGTTCTGTCGACCGGCTGCCAGTGGCGGGCGATCCCCAAAGATCTGCCGCCGCGCTCGACGGTGCATGGGTATTTCGACCGTAAGCGCCGTCTACGCCCCATAGAGTTTCGGGTTGCGACCTGATGGATTTTCGGAGGGATGTCGATGTGGGGGCTGATTTGAGTGCTCACAATGAGCTCACTGGGGAATCCCGGATGAGCTCATTGTGAGGGATTTGAGGACGCGGCGTAGGCCCATGGCATCAGGGCATCGATATCCTTGTTGAGGTGCCCCTGGGCAAGTCTGGTGAAGAGGTACAGAAGGTAGGCGTAGGGATCGCCGCCGTTCATCTTCGCCGAGCCGATGAGCGAGGCCATGCGGGCCCAGGAACGTCCACCCTCGTCATGGCCAGCGAAGAGCGCGTTGCGGCGATTCATGGCCGGGCTCCTGATGGCGTTCTCGACCAGGTTCGAGTCCATGTCGACATGACCGTCCTCGAGGAACAGCCGGAAGCCGGTCTGACGCTTCAGCATGTAGGCAAGCGCCAATCCCAGCTTCGACTTGCGCGACACACGCGCGGCCTGAGCCGAGAGCCAGTTGAAGAAGGCATTGACCAGCGGGCAGGACATATCCTGGCGGACGGCGCGGCGGTGATCGGGTGCCTTGCCGCGAATGCCGTCCTCAATCTTGTAGAGCGCGGCGATGCGCAGGAGCGCCTCGTCGACGATGGGCGCGCCCGCCTTGGGCTTGGCCTCGATCAGCTTTCTCCTCCCATGTGCCCAACAGTAGGCGAGCTTCAGCGGCTTGCCGCCCGGACGGCTGGGCTTGGAGAGATGCGTGTAGGCGCCATAGGCATCGACCTGGATGGTTCCCTCGAAACCGGCGAGGATGTCGCTGGCGTATTGGCCGCCGCGGCCGGGATGGTAGTGGAACACCACGCCGGGCGGCGCCGGGCCGCCCCAGCCCCGGTCATCGCGCAGTACGGCCCACAAGTAGCCGGTCTTCGTCGTGCCCCGGCCGGGATCGAGCACCGGGGCGGTCGTCTCGTCGACATAGAGCCTGGAGCTTCCGCTCTTCAGCAACACCGCCATGCGCTCGACCACCGGCGCGATCAGGGCGCCCGTCCGGCCCATCCAGTCAGCGAGGACCGAGCGGTCGATCGGCACCCCGTGACGGGCCATGACAACGGCTTGGCGGTTCAGCGGCATGTGCTCGGAATGCTTGGCCACCGCGATATGCGCCAGCAGTGCCTCGGTCGGCCAGCTGCCCTCCAGGAGATAGGCCGGGGCCGCGGCCTGAAGCACCCCTGTGCGCCCCTTGGGGCAGGCGTAGCGGGGGCGGATGGTCACGATGACCTGATAGCGGGCGGGGATGATGTCGAGGCGCTCCGCGCGGTCCTCGCCGATCCTGACCATGTCACCGCACCCGCAGGGGCAGGCAATGCCCTCAGGCTCAATGACCTGCTCGATGCGCGGAAGAGCGTCGGGAAGCTTCCGCTCCTTGCGGAGCTTTCGCGGCGTCCTGTCCGGTTCCGCCTGGGTGGCTTCGATTTGCCTCTCGACCGCCGCGATCTGTTCCTGGGTCTCGGCAATGGCGGTCTCAATGTCCTCGAGCGCGAGCTGCAGCTGATCCGGGTCGAGCTTCTCGGATTTCGGTCCGAACTTCGCCCGGCGGTACTGCTCGACCTGACCTTCCAGCTTTTCGATGAGCTCCTTGAGCGTGGCGATCAGGCCTTCCTTCTCCGACACAACTGCTTCCTGGTGGAGGCGTGCCGCGCGCTCGACGGAGGCCTCCATCCGCGACGCCTCGAGTGCTGCCTGCTGGGCCTCGAAGGCCTTCAGCACCTCCGGTGGAAGGTTAGGAAAGCGGCTGATGTCGAAGGACGAAGACATGCCAATTCATACGCAACACGGAGGCGGGAGACCAAGTCCCAAGGCAAGAATACGCGCTCTGAGTCATCCTGCCGCAGCAGGAGGCTGAACCTGCCGCGCCACCACGCGGCGCCAGTCGAGGCCCTCGAACAAGGCCTCGGCCTGGGCCCGGGAAAGCGTCATCACGCCATCCTGAATCGCGGGCCATGCGAAGCCACTGACCTCAAGAACTTTGTAAACCAGCACAAGGCCTGTTCCATCCCACGCCAGGGCTTTCAGCCGGTCGCCGCGTTTCGACCTGAAGATCACTGTGACACCCGAATAGGGTTCGAGCTTCAGCACGTTCTGCACGATCAGCGCCAAAGCCTGATGGCCGCAGCGAAAGTCGACAGGCCGGGTAGCGATCAGTATCGGCAACCGCTGACCGGCGACAATCACGACGCACTCCGCAGCGCCCGCACCAGTGCCATGAACCGATCATCCGGAATATCGCCCGGCACCCGCATCATCACGCCACCGCCGAATTCGATTGTGATGCTCCCTTCAGCGGGCCTCTTGTCTTCCTCCTCAGGGGCCACCATCACCGGCACGAAGGCAGCTCCCCCATCCTCGACGACACCCTTCATCATCTCCGCTGGCAAGGCCAGCAGACCCTGCCGTGCCTGCCGGCGCCAGTCCGAAAGCTGGTGTGAAGCCAGGCCATGACGGCGCGCAACATCCGCCACCCGCACACCCGGCTGAAAGCTCTCCGCAACAATACGGGCCTTCACGTCGTCCGGCCAGCGCCGGTAACTCCGTGTCCGACGGACAATTTCTATCTGCCCGTCGAAACCATCCGCAACATTCGTCATCGCCGTCTCCTTCTGATGAATCAGAACGAGACTCGTTCCTCGGCAGTAGCGGCGGAAGAGGGATATCCAATGGGGCGTAGACGGCGCTTACTTTCGACCTGTGGACCTGGGACGGGACGATCACGCTCATCCATCACGCGCTTTATGTCCCGTGCCGGGAGCGGGTGGAGCGGGAAGCCTCTCCCACCGCCGCGATCATCGACAGTCAAAGCGTGAAAAGTGCCGAAAAATGGGGGTCTCTGACCTACCCGGTTACGATGCGGGCAAAAA
>CAMDBX010000243.1 GCA_945889445.1 Rhizobium sp. Q54 | reverse complement strand
ATTTTGGAGCGCGTCCAGGCCGGCGTCTCGCGCCAGAGGGCGAAGCCGCGCGCGGCGCCGACGAGTGCGGCCTCGACGTCCTGTGCGGTGGCGGAGGGAATGCGGCCGATCTCCTCCTCGCTCACCGGGCTGAAGACCGCCATGGTCTGGCCTCCGGAAGAGGCCCGCCATGCATTGTCAATCAGCAGTCCGAATCGCTCGTACATCTTGCATCCTCAGATCAGGGAATGAGCATAGTCGCGCTGGACCGCATCACACCAGTTGCCGACGTTCCAGCGGCCATAGGCACCCATGCCGCCTGCCGGGTCGCTGCCATGATAGACCGGCACATGCACCACGGACAGCCCGTCATGCGACTTTGCACGGGCGAGCGCGCTTTCGAGCTCCGCGCGGGTCGTGCCGCCATGGCAGGTGAAGACGCCCTTCACCGCAGAAGCCAGCGCCACATAGTCGACGACCACCTCGTCACTGGTGCGGTAGTCCCCCTTGTACTGCGCGTCCTGTAAGCCGCTGATCGCAGCCATGCGGCGGTTGTCGAAGATCACGATCATGCCCTTGGCGCGGTGCTGCACGGAATCGATCAGCACCTGCGGCGACATCATGAAGGAGCCATCGCCGCTGAAGGCCACGGCATAGCGCTCGTTCGTGGCAAGTGCGTTCGCGAGAAGGGCGCTGACGCCGAAGCCCATGTAGGAGGCACCCGACTCCGTCACCGTATCGAAGGGCGAGTCGTCCTCCACGATCTGGAAGCCGTTGGCCTGGACGTCGCCAGCATCGAAGATCTTGAGAAGTCCGTGGCCCTTGCAGAAGGCGGCTACGGTGGAAATGGCGGCGGGCTGGGTGAGCACGGGCCTTTGCCATGCCTCATCATGAAGCGGGGCGGCGGAACATTGTGCGGCCCGGAAACGCGTCCAATCCTGTTTGCTCGTCGCACATGCATCCAGCCATGCGCGGCGGGCTGCAGTGGGTTCAGTCTTGAGCCGGGCCGTCAGTGCGCCCAGCACCGCGGAGATGTCGCCCTGCAGGGCGAGCGTGTTGTTGTAGTGCAGCAGGTCATCGAGGTCGGCGTTGACATTGATGACCTGCCTGACCTTCGGATAGCCGATCCCCGAACAGTCGCTCTGGCACACGGCCCTGGTGCCTACGGCGATCAGTACTTCTGCTTCCGCCATGGCGAAATTGCCGCTGATCGATCCCTTGGAGCCACCCACATGCATGTTGAGCGGATGTGCATCGGGCAGAACACCGGTTGATCCCGGACTCAGCACCACCGGGATTCGTCCCGCCTCGGCGAAAGCGCGGAGAGCCTGCGCGTGGCGGCGCGTGCCGCCGCCCGCCTTGACAATGACGCGCGCGCCGCCCTCGATCAGCTGCGCAGCCTCGGCCAATGTGTCAACCGGCGGAGCCTGCAGCGGCGGCAGCGCCGGACGCTCCGGCAGCGCCGAGAGGTTCACCTCCACCATCTGCGGCTGCGTGTTGATCGGCAGCATCAGGAAAAAGGGAGAGGCCTTGACGGGGTGGAACACAGCGTTCCTGCCGCGCCGCATCGCCTCGCGCAGCGCTTCGGGCGTGTGCAGCACATAGGAGTGTCCCATGAGGGCGGTGAGCTGGCCATAGAGGCCCTGCTGCCGCTTCGGGATCTGCTGCATGTTGTAGCCTTCGCCATGCGTCGTCTCGTCACCATAGATGTGATAGACGCCGATGCCGTTCGATGACGCCGCCAGCGAGCCCGCCATGGCCTGCAGGGCACCGGGTCCGATCGAGGTCACGACGGCGCTTGGTTCGTCGTAGATCCAGCGCAGTGCTGTTGCGGCATGCGCCATCTCCGTCTCGTGGCGGAACTGGAAACACTGTACGAGTCCGTGGCTCTCATAGACGCGGATCACCTCCGCGAGTGCTGTGGAGCCGTGGCCGAAGATCGCGAGATATTTTCGCACACCCTGCCGGAGAAGGCCGAGCAGCACACCCTCGGCCAGCGTCATCGCTTCGGGCGCGTGGAATTGTCCTGCGGCCAATGCGGCGGCGATGCCGCCGTGGGAGGCCAGGAGCCGCGCGCGCTCATCGATGGTCCTGGCGGCACTCACAGGTCGATGGCCTTTCCGGCCCTGGCGGACTCCTCCGCCGCCAGCGCGAAGCGCAGGATCTCGCGGCCGTCCTCGCCGGTGAGCTTGAAGGGCAGCCCCTCGCGCAGCGCCTTGAGGTGATAGCGCGTGGAGTGAATGAAGCTCCACTCCCAGCCCGTATCCATTAGCGTGTAGGAGGTCAGCGCGCCATCGCGGTAGAGCTGGACGGGTGCGGTCTCGCCGAGCTTGCCGTGGCCTTGGTTGATCCAGATAATGCCCTTGGTGCCGGTGATCTCCACCCGGTCGTCCTGCGCGTAATGCTTGGTCTCGATCAGCAGGTCCGGCGAATAAACGATCTCGAGATTGCCATAGCGCTTGCGGGGAAAGCGGAAGGAGATCATCGCAGGCGCGTCGAAGACGAAGCCGTCCGCCGCGGTGGTGTGGGAAATCCAGGCATGTACGCTCTCGGCCATGCCCATGAAATGCCAGGCGAGCGCAAACTTGTGGTGCCCGTCGTCGAACACCAGCGGGCCGCCGCCCGACTCCTGATGCTTCTGCCGCCAGGCCGAGGCCTGGGCCGGAATCTCCCAGGTGGTCTTGCTCTTGCCCGGGTTGCTCTTGATGCGGATCGAGATCGGTTCGCCGATGGCACCACTTTCGATCAGTTCCGTGGCCTTCATGACGGGCGGGTAGAAGATGAAGTTCTCGAACACCCGGAACGGCACCTGCGCGGCCTTTGCCGCCGCGATCACCTCGTCTGCTTCCGCGACGTTGAGGCACATGGGTTTCTGCAGCGACACGGCCTTGCCCGCAGCGATGGCCGCGAGGGCGGCGGGCTTGTGCAGGTGATGCGGTAGCAGGATCTCGACGAGGTCGACGTCCGGGCGCTTCAGCAACGCATGCATGTCGTCGGTGATGAAGGGATCCTGCAGTCCCCAGGCCTTCGCGCGTGCCTTCGCGAGGTCTGGCGAGCGGTCGCACAGCGCCACGATCTGCGCCTTGGGATCGTTCAGATATTCGATGGCGTGCAGGTCGGAAATGCGGCCGGTGCCGATGAATCCGACGCGAATGGCGTCATAGGTCCGTTTCATGCGTTCATGGCCCTCGATCTGGGCCGGCTGTCGCCGGCGGTGTTGGACAGGAGCAAGCTGCCCAGCTCATCGAGCCGTGCAGCATTGTTGCGGGCGGCGGGGCCCGAGAGCCCGACGGCAGCGGCCATGCGGCCTTCGCCGTCATAGACGGGCGCTGCAACGCAGCTGACGCCGGCCGAGAATTCCTCGTTGTCGATCGCGTATCCGCGCTGCCGTGTCGTAGCGATTTCTGCTTCGAGTGCCGTCGTGTCGCAGATCGTGTTGGCGGTGAAGCGCTCCAGCGTGCCAGAGTCGTGTGCATCCCCGAAGGCCAGGAAGGCCTTGCCGAGGGCGGTGCAATGCAGCGGCGCCAGA
>CAMDBX010000242.1 GCA_945889445.1 Rhizobium sp. Q54 | reverse complement strand
CGATCACCAACGGCGCCAAGGGCATCACTTCCATTCCGCCACCGGGACCCCTCTCGATTTTTGGTTTCGTGCTGGTGCCTGACTTCGCAACCTTGCAGAACCCGCGCATCGCCTTCTACTACCTCTCGGCGGTGCTCATGATTATATGCTTTGCGCTGATGTACCGGCTTGTGCATTCGCGCATCGGTCACATCTGCATGTCGTTGCAGCAGAACGAGGAGCTGGCCTCGTCGATCGGGGTCAACATCGCGGCGCTGCGCGTAATGGCCTATGCCATTTCCTCCTTCCTTGGCGGGTTGGCTGGGGCGGTGTTCATCGGCGCTACGCAGTCGATTTATCCCTCGAGCTTCACGGTGACGGACAGCGTTAATTTCATGCTCAACTGTTTCCTCGGCGGTCTGGGTTATGTCTTTGGGCCGATGCTCGGCACGCTAGTGCTCTATCTCGGCTGGAACCTGCTGTTTTCTACCGGCGAATACCAGCTGCTCATCTATTCCGCCGCGATGATTGTGCTCATGCTGGTGCTGCCCAATGGCCTCCTCAGCCTCGGCGCGAAGCGGAAGGACTGAAGCATGGCACAGATCCTCGAAGTCAAGGCGCTGACCAAGCGTTTCGGTGGCCTCACCGCTGTCAATGACGTCAGCTTCGCCGTCAACGAGAAGGAGATCCTCTCGGTCATTGGCCCCAATGGTGCGGGCAAGTCCACCCTGTTCAAGCTGATCTCGTCCTTCCTCAGCCCCACATCGGGCGAGGTCACTTTCAAGGGCGAGCGCATTTCCAACCAGTCGCCGCACATCGCAGCGCGCAAGGGCGTCGTCCGCACTTTCCAGGAGACGACCATCTTCCGCAACATGAGCGTGCGCGACAACGTGATCGTGGCGCACCAGCTGCGCGCCAGGGCCTCACTGCTCGGATTTTTCCTGGGTTCGGCCGAGGCCCGCCGCGACGAGGCGCGCTTCGCGGAATCAGCAGACGAGATCCTGAGTTTCCTTGGCCTCGATGGCATCGGCGGCGAGTTTGCCCGCAACCTGCCGCATGGCCACCTCCGCGCGCTCGGCATCGCTATCGGGCTGGCCACCAACCCGACGTTGTTGCTGCTCGACGAGCCTTTCGCCGGCATGAACCATGACGAGACGATGAAGGCCGTTTCCATGGTGCGCAAGCTTCGTGAGCGCGGACTGACCGTCCTGCTGGTGGAGCATGACATGCCGGCCGTGATGAAGATCTCCGACCGGATCGTGGTGCTGAACTTCGGCGAAAAGATCGCTGAGGGCACGCCCTCCGAGATACAGAACAACCAGCGCGTCATCGAGGCCTATCTGGGCGTCGAAGATGAAGCGATCGGACTTTAGGCGATGACCCAGATTCTCGATTTCCGGAACGTCGATCTCTTCTACGATCACGTCCATGCGCTGCGGAACGTATCTCTCAGCGTAAGCGAGGGCGAGACGGTAGCGCTGATTGGTGCCAATGGCGCCGGCAAGTCATCGATCCTCCGCGCTATCACGGGTCTGCGCAAGATAAGCAAGGGCGAGATATTCTACAGCGGCCAACGCATCGATGGGAGGAACCCGGCCGAGCTCGTCAAATCCGGCATCGCCATGGTGCCAGAGGGTCGACGCGTGTTTCCCTACATGAGCGTGAAGGATAATCTGCTCATGGGTGCCTTCACCCGAACTGACAAGACGGATATCGCCCGTACGCTGGACATGGTGCTCACGCGTTTCCCACGCCTCAAAGAACGCTTTTCCCAGGCGGCGGGCACCATGAGCGGTGGCGAACAACAGATGATGGTAATCGGTCGCGCTCTTATGGCTAAGCCCCGACTCCTGTTGCTGGACGAACCCTCGCTCGGCATTGCGCCGAAACTGGTGCAAGATATCGCACGCTCCATCGTGGCCATCAACCGAGACGAGAAGGTGAGCGTGTTGCTCGTTGAGCAAAACTCGCGCATGGCGCTGCGTATCTCACAACGAGCCTATGCACTGACAACCGGAACAGTTGCGCTGTCGGGAAACTCTGCTGAGCTTTTGGCGGATGATCGCGTCAAGGCACTCTATCTGGGTGGTGAGCTATGAGTGGCTATTCGCGTGACATGAAGGGCTATGGACGGGCCATTCCCGACCCGCAATGGCCGGGCGGTGCCAATGTCGCCGTGCAGTTCGTACTCAACTACGAGGAGGGCGGAGAGAACAACATCCTCCATGGCGATGCGGCCTCGGAGGCATTTCTTTCCGAGATCGTCGGCGCGCAAGCTTGGGTGGGCCAGCGCCACTGGAACATGGAGTCGATCTATGAATATGGCGCGCGGGCTGGCTTCTGGCGGCTGTGGCGCATGTTCACCGAGCGGAAGGTGCCGCTCACTATCTATGGCGTCGCCACCGCTATGGCGCGCTCGCCGGACCAGGTTCAGGCAATGCAGGAAGCGGGTTGGGAAGTCGCCAGCCACGGGCTCAAGTGGGTCGAGCACAAGGACATGCCGGAAGACGAGGAGCGCTGCCAGATCGCCGAGGCGATCCATCTCCACACCGAGGTTACGGGTGAGCGGCCGCTGGGCTGGTATACGGGGCGCTGTTCGATGAACACCACGAAGCTCGTCATGGAGGAGGGTGGCTTTCTCTATTCATCGGATGACTATTCGGACGACCTGCCCTACTTCCTGAAGAAGCCGGATGGCGGCAAGCACCTCATCATTCCCTACACCCTCGACGCCAACGACATGCGCTTTGCCACGCCGCAGGGCTTCAACACCGGCGAGCACTTCTTCCAGTACCTGAAGGACAGCTTCGACTGCCTCTACGAGGAAGGCCGCCGCGGTAGCCCGAAGATGATGTCGGTGGGGCTGCACTGCCGCCTCGTCGGGCGGCCCGGCCGGGCCGTGGGGCTGGCGAAGTTCATCGACTACGTGCAGTCGCACGACAAGGTGTGGATCCCGCGCCGCATCGACATCGCGCGGCACTGGCACACGACTTTCGCCTGAGTGGCGGGCCCTTGCTAAGCCAGCAACCAGAACGACCGCTGTTAGAGAGTTTTACGGTATGGTGCGCCACGCGGAATAAAGATCACAACTTCTGTGTAATTTACACTGAGCTGTAATTTGTGAAGCAGTAGCCGCGCCAGACACAATCGCCATCATCGTTGCTCTCATCACGCCAGTTCTCGTCTGGGCCATCCCCAAAAAGTAGGTGGCCTGAGCATGAGCTGGCAGGAGGGCGTTGCAGTTGCCGTGGTGCTTCTTGGCCTTGGGGCCGGGGGGGCTCGTGGCGCAACGGCCCTCCTTCTGGATCGAGTTCGGAGCGCGGCTTGGAAAGGTGCTGCTGCCGCTGGCGTGGCGCTACGCCACCGCGAGGATGCCGCTGGAGGAGGAGGCTGCGTGGCGTCAGGCCGAGAGGCGGGGGCAGGGGGATGAGTGGTTGAAGCAGCGGCACCGGGTGAGGCGGAAAACGCAGACTTGAGGGCGGTGCAAAAGGCTAAGGCCTCCCCTAAGCTCTCCCTGCGCGGAAGCCCTGCGTCTGAACGCGGC
>CAMDBX010000241.1 GCA_945889445.1 Rhizobium sp. Q54 | reverse complement strand
CCGCACTCAGGTTCGAGAAACATCGGGTCCACGGACTGGGTTTCGAAATTCCGGTCGAGCACCAGCAACCCGGCATCAGGCGACGCCAGCGCGGACCGGATGTCCTCTCCCAGCGCGGCGCCGCGCGTATAGGCCTCGTCCGTCTTGGGACCAGGCTGCCAGATCGGTCGACCGTCACTATCCTCGAGCGGCGGGTTAAGCCAACCATCCCGAAGCGGTGAGTAGACGTCGGGCGCGCCGTCAGCACCTGCCACGCGAGTAAACCTCAGCGTGGCGTAGTTTGCGCCGGGTAGTGGTCCTGTCTCGGCACCAAAGCGCAGCGGGCTGTGGTCGCGGAAGGCCGTTCGGGCCCGGTCATAGGCATCGAATGTCTCGAACAGCAACAGCGCCACCGGTTGTCCGAGATAGAGCGGCGTCGTGCCCACGGGGCAGAGTAGATTACCTTCATAGAAGTGCGGAACACGCACGCCTGATGTTGCAAGTTCAGCGGCTGTTACCACCACGTCCGGACGAGCATTCGCGCCCAGCGCATCAAGAGTCAGCCCCTCGTAGACATGGCTCGCATCGGTCGCGCGGACTAGCAGCGCATGTGACGTCTGTGGTGGCCAGCCTGGCATGTCAGCGGCGCGAAAGTCCGACACATAGAGCTTTGCGCCCGTTACCTTTGCTAAACCATCGACGCGGCCCCTGACGGGGACTTCGGCACCATTCAGCGTCTCGCGTTCGAAGAAGGAAGGCTGCTCAGCCAGGGCGGCGCCCGGAATGCCTATCTTCGACAGCGTGAGCGCGATGCCGCTGACGCTCCCCGTCCTTAGAAAATCTCTGCGGGACAAACGCATGGGGTAGGCTCCTGTCGCTGAGCACGGCATGTGACGCAAGAACGGGGCGATGGCATCCATCTCAGGCAACCATCTCATCCGAACTGAGGTTACACTTCCGCGTGACATCTGGTAAGCCACATTGTCAACATGCGAAGGTTTCGTGCCCATTGATTGGCCGTGGTTCTTTGGACGTGGTTCATGTTTTCAGCTGCATTGGCGCGAAGGTGGCCTAGCGGCAATTTTCACGCACAGGTGTTCGACCCTTCCTGTTTTCCTGCTGGCGATATTTCCAACATGACGGCGCCTGCTTGATAGGTGCAATGAATCTGGTGACCAATGCACCGGCGTGCGGAGCAACAGTTTACTCCGGCTTAAGCATAGTCCGGTCAATTGAACTGGGGTTTTCGCGGGGGGCCACCGCAAATCAGATCCTAACGTACTGGTGCGGGGTCCACCAGGGAGTGGAATGGGCTGAATGCTCCGGATAGTCTGCACTGGCCGGCGGACAGAAGAATCCTTACTCGGCGATAGATGTGTTCTGGTGCCGTTACAATAGTGACCATAGGAAAGCAGTACGCGCCGGAGATGCCGTTCGCCAAGGATCACGGCATGATCGAGGCATTCCCGCCGGATTGAGCCGATTAGACGTTGCAGCAACCGTGCTGTCAGGGTGATTGCGGGGCTGTTGGACGGTCCAGAATGCCCATCGCCCGGAGCCTGCGTTTGAAGACTTCACCATAGGCACCGTCCCGGTCACGAATGATGTAGCGTGGCGCGGGGTCCCAACCCAAAGCTTCAGTGAGCTGCAGGGCGATCAATCCTGCTGACGGGTTTGCTGTCGTCGACAGGTGTAGTATCTTGCGCCGGTCGTGGTTCATCAGAACAAACTCGTAGAGCAGCTTGAACGAGATCGTCGGCACCACGAAAAGGCCATACTTGTTGCCGAATACCGGCCGTTCGGGTCCTTTCCGGCGCAAAGCATTTAGCTGGTGGCGCAACGCGATGATTTCCGTTTGCCGATCTGCTCGTGATCGGAAGAAAGCTGCAAGCCTGCCCCCAAGGTCAGTCTGAGAATGTCGACCATGTCACAGAACATCGCCCAATGTCGGCCCATCGGCGAGTCAGGTTCGATTTGCGGTAGGCACAGACCGATCAATACTCGGTTTCGCTGAATACGGCGCTGCGCAATCCATCGTCGGGCTAGACGCGCTCCAGTTATTGGGTCTCGAGGCTGTCATGCGAGCTGTCTTCCCAGAACTTAGCAGACTCCGCGCCGAAGTCATGCGCTCGCTCAAACCATGCCTGCTCCTCATCGCTTCAGTCACTTTCTGCGCGATCACGGGAGAACGGTCGACGCCGTTCTCCCGCATTCTCTGTTCAATTGCCGCGGTGGACGTCACTTAAGGGAAGGGGAGCCCACGTAGTTCACCGACTTGTTGGTGGCATCGGTCCACATCTGCCGCAGGCTGCTGGGCGTAACCGTTGGCTCATAGTGGCCGCCCGCGCCGCCAACCTTCATGAAGACCTCAGGGTACAACAGGAACAGAGCCGCCATCTGATCCCACATCAGGGATTTTCCGCCGGCCCTGAAGCAACAATCGATTGCCCAATAGTCGGCGCCGTCGACTGCCGCACCAAGCGACCCATCGCGCACCGTGCCCAGAAGTGCCTGTTTCAATGCATAGGGGAGGCCGCGTGGCTCCAAGGCTTGGACCATGGCGCGTGTCGGGCCATAGACAAACTCCTGGTTGCCGACTGGGTTCGAGTCGAGGGCGGTGCGTGGCGGGTCGACATAGAAGTACTTCAGCCGTGGAAGTTGTTTGTTGAATGCCAACTCGCAGGCGGCCATGTCATACTCGCAATTGAAGGAGTAGTTTCCAGGCTGTTGGCTTGTATCGCCACGCAGCGGCTTGCCCATGATGACAACGTTCCTGATCTTCGAACGAATGGACGGGCTGTAGTGGATGAAGGACGAAAAGCTGCCGATGATCAGGACGTCAACAGACGAGCAGCGCTTGACGGATTCGACAACTCTCCTGACATAATTCTTGCGGGTCTGGGGCGAGGGCGGAAGAGGTGCCGACATGAGCGCAAAGGACTTATTCATCATCGCCCGGTAGTCAAGAACGAACTGTCCCCATTTCGTGACAATCTCACTTTGCGACAAATTGGTGGTCTGTCCGATGATCACGGGGATGGAGCGTTGCTCTGGTTCGGCGATCAGGCGGGACAGCGCCCCGGCGCCTTCAGCAGGAAGCGTATAACCCTCGCTGGTAATGATGGCGGCGACATAGCGATTCCCAATGATCAGCGGGATAGCCATCATGTCGTCAATGTCGAAGTCGGTGTCGATCAGTGTGCAGGCCGACGATTTGAGATAAGCAGCTTGAGCCGGCGTAGCAACCGCCAATCCAGTCGCAACCGCCAGGGTGAAAAGAAATCTGCTCAGTAAAGTCAGGTGCATTAACATCTCCGTGTTTAGGAACGTAACTGATACCTATTAACTGATGCAAGGTTAAGCGAATTACTCAGCAGCCGGCTATCTATCCGTGCGTGCTCTTGGTCGGCCCCCAACTAGTAGCCAATTTAAGTGTTAGTGCATGATCGGTTTGGACGCCAGCGCGGGCGGCGAAGCCGGTCGGGGTAGCGCAACGGCCCTCCTTCTGGATCGCGTTCGGTTCACGGGTGGCGAAGGCGCTCCTGCCGCTGGCGTGG
>CAMDBX010000240.1 GCA_945889445.1 Rhizobium sp. Q54 | reverse complement strand
GTTCGCAGAATCCGTGGCGCTGGTGCCGATAGATACTGCCAGGGCAATCCATAACGTTAGGACGGACATGCGGTTAAAGCGCATCCCAAATCTGGAACACGCGCTCGGGAAATACGGCACGGTTCGCGATATCATGAGAATACTTGGCGGTGCCAATCCATCGGAAACGGCTTCATCACCTTCGCCCTAGTCAATCCAGCAGGGTGACTTCCGGCCAGTATCGCCTCCACGATCTCCGGCGCCAGCAACGTCAGGCGCAAAACCCTAATCACGTAGGACCTACCGCATTGATTCGGCTGCGGGAGAGCCCCGGGCACAACATGCCCAATCAGATCAGGGCCGAACAGAAGGCACTTGCATCCGAAGCCGCCACGGAGTTCAAATTGGCGGCATAACCGGCGCAGTGCACTGTCTCACAACCGTGCCCCGGCACACCACCTCTAATCTTGAAAGCTCGCGGGAGCGCTCATGGCATGTTTTGACAACGTGGTCTGACCGCCGTGGATAGGTCGAGCGCATCGTCGAGGAAGAGCAGCATCTGATTCAATACCTTGGCGATGCTACCGCTCTGGACAGGCTGGTCACACTTTCTTCGAGCCTTTGCGGCAACTGTTCCCACTCGGTAGAATGCCAAGTGATAGCCGCCCAGCTCGCTTCGATGCGGCGCTGCTTTTCCGATGCCAAAATGCATCTTCGCAGTTCTAGGGCATTGGGAGCGTCGGTAGAGCGTTGCAAACGGATGTGGCTTGCGATTAAGCAGGCCACGGGCGAAGACCTCGAAGCGACATTGGCTGAGCGGCTCGAAAAGCAACAGTATTGTCGTGGCCATCATCGAGATTGTGATAGCGAGATGAGTTCCAATCCCCGATCTGAAACGCCATGACTGATGCCGTTGGATAATTGGCTTCCTGGCTGAGACCCTCATCACCGGCGAATGACGGCTGCGCCATCATGACCGATCCAATCGCGAGACAAGCCATGGTTTGAATGACTACAAGTCTTATCCGCGGCATGGGGTCATATCCGAACCCAATCCATACTGCCTGCAGAGGCTCATGGAGATCACCCCTCATCTGGCGTACTGCTTACTTGAGATCGACAAGCACGGACTCGATCTTGCCATTGAACTTGAACGGCCGCCGCTCGTCGTAGGCCTGCGCTACCGGCGAGCCGAGATCCACGCCGACATCGAATGTCTCCGATGCCGTGAAGGCTCCGGGAACGGTGCGCTCGACCGTGACCTTGGCGACCTCCTTGCCATCCACGGAGATGGTTACGTCGGCTGGTGAAAGTCGCTTCGACGACTGGAACTTCGTTACCACTTCGATCTTGCGCTTGCCGCCCGGAATGGGGGCTGCCGAGCGGGCCTCATAGTTCTCGATGATCATCATGTTGTAGTCGTAGACGAGCGTTCCCTGGTCCATGTATAGCGTCAGGCCGCCGGACGCTCCACCGAGCGCATAGAGAACGCCCGAGGCGCCGTCACCGAACTCTGCATCGATGGTCACATGGGTGTTTTCACGGCCCAGTCCCGGTGCCGTGAACTCCGGCATGCGCGTAGTAGTCTCGTCGAACGTCCAGCTGGTGTAAGGGGTCTTGATGCGATCCTCTGGGTGCTGTCGCAACCAGTTTCCGGCCCCGATGGGGAACACCTTGTTATCCTTGGCGACCTCGAGGAAGCGCGCCTTCATCGCTGCAAGTCTATCCGGATCAGAAGCGGAAACGTCTGTCGACTGCGAAAAGTCCTTCGACAGGTCGTAAAGGTTCCAGGCGTCCGTGTCCGGATCCCACTTGGCATTGAACGGCAGTGACGCCTGCCACGGGATGAAGGGACCAAAGGCCGAGGCCATCCAACCGTCCTTGTAGAGGGCGCGGCTGCCGCTGTTTTCAAAGTATTGCTCGGTCTTGCGATCCCTCGCACCGGCATCGTTGAAGCTGTACTCCATGCTGACGCCATCGATCGGATCCTGAGCTTGGCCATTCACCTCTTGCGGCGGTGTGATGCCGAGCACCCCGTAGATCGTGGGGGTGATGTCGTTCACATGGTGGAACTGCGCGCGTGGCCGTTTGTCGGGCGTGATCTTGGCGGGCCATGACACGACGAGCGGGTTGCGGGTGCCGCCGAAATACGCGGCAACCAGCTTGGTGGCCTGGAAGGGTGTGGAACCTGCCCAAGCCCAGCCGGCATGGTACATGTTGTCCATCTTGGGACCGCCCAGTTCCTTAATGCCGCCAAGCTTGTTCATGGCGGCCATGTGCTGCTCGACGGTGTTGGGAATGCCGTTCTGGGCCAGCAACTCGCTGATCGAGCCGGCCTGACCCTCGGCACTCGCGCCGTTGTCGCCGAACACATAGAAGACGAGGGTGTTGTCGCGGAGGCCCATCTTGTCCAGCTCGGCGATCACCCGTCCGGCCTCGAAGTCGGCATGCTCGGTGAAGCCGGCGAACACCTCCATGAGCCGCTCCTGGAAGGGTCGCTCGCTATCGGGGATGCTGTCCCAGCTGGCCAAGGTGTCAGGGCGAGGCGTCAGCTTGGTGTCCTCTGGAATCCAGCCCAGCGCCTTCTGGCGGGCGAAGATCTGCTCGCGCAGCACGTCCCAGCCCTGGTTGAACTTGGCTTTGTACTTGTCGGCCCATTCGGGGAAGATGTGGTGCGGCCCATGGGATGCGCCCGGTGCCCAGTACATCAGGAAGGGCTTGTCTGGCGCGTAGGCCTGGTGTTTGTGCAGCCAGGTGATGGCGTGGTCGGCCAAGTCGGTGGTCAGGTGATACTGGGGATCGTGAGGCGGCTCGACCGTGTTGGTGTTCTCAATGAGCCGAGGCTCCCACTGCGAAGTTTCACCGGCAAGGAAGCCATAGAAATACTCGAAGCCGTATCCCGTGGGCCAACGGTCGAACGGACCCATGGCAGTTGTCTCAGTGGCGGGCGTGTTGTGCCACTTGCCGAAGGCTGCGGTGCTGTAGCCATAGTCCTTCAGCACTTCCGCAACGGTGGCCGAGGTCTTGGGGATGACGCCAACATATCCGTCCCAATCCACCGCACGTTCGGCGATGGTGCCCGAGCCGACGCGGTGCTGGTTGCGCCCCGTCAGCAGGGCCGCGCGGGTTGGCGAACAGATCGCCGCGGTGGTGAAGGTGTTGTAGGAAATCCCCTCTCCTGCAAGCTTGCTGAGAGTGGGTGTGTGAACGAAGCCGCCGAAGGTGTCCGGCACGCCATAGCCCACATCATCCATAAGCACGATGAGGATGTTGGGGGCATTGGGAGCCAGGTGCTTCACATCGACCCGGCGCTTGTGCGTCGACTCTTTCAGCGTCGGCCCAGCAATACTGGCCGACGGCGCTGGCTGAAATGGTAACACGGAGCCATCGTCTGCGGCGTACGCGAAACGTTCGGGTAGTATTTGCGCAATCCAGATTAGGCAGAAAATCTGGAAGAACTTCGCAGGGGTCGCAGTGCTCCGACTAATTCTCATGATGTCATCCTCCGATGGCGGCGCAGACCAGATCGACTCCGCCGCATCAATGCTGATTATTCACCCGCCACATAGAG
>CAMDBX010000239.1 GCA_945889445.1 Rhizobium sp. Q54 | reverse complement strand
AGTATTACGATGAGGCAAGGGGTATTGCTGGGTTAAGGGAGGCCATCCGTTTCATCGCGGAATTTGATGGATCGTGTGGTGGGCGAGTCAGGGGGTTTTTAGCCCCTGACCGGATTGAGACGCAGACCGAAGAGGTTTTGAGGAGAACGGCCGGCGCGGCGAATGAACTGGATGTTCCTGTACGTCTCCACTGCTGCCAGTCTGTTTATGAATTCAATACTGTCATGGATCGAACTGGCAAGACTCCATACGAATGGCTTAGTTCTCTCAACCTCCTCACTAGTCGTATGGTGTTACCTCACGGGATTTACTTGAGTAGTCAGCCCGATATGAATGAGGGTATTGGCGATGATCTCGATTTGCTGAGACAGTCTGGCGCAAGTCTCGTGCATTGTCCTGTTGTATTCGCGCGCAGTGGCGAAGCGTTGAATTCGTTTAGTTCATATCGCTCTATGGGCATCAATATGGCCATGGGTACTGATACTCATCCTGCAGATATGATTGAGAATATTCGTCAGGGCTTGAATATATGCCACATAATGGATCGTGGTTCTCGAAGGTCTACCGCGGCAGACTTCTATAATGCGGCGACACTTGGAGGGGCGGCAGCGTTAAGTCGAGATGACATAGGAAGACTTGCGCCAGGGGCAAAGGCCGACATCACAGTTTTTGACCTGTCCGGTTTTCATCTTGGGCCGTTTATTGATCCCATTCGCTCCATGGTTCTGTCAGGGTCCGGTCGGGATTTTGTGGCGAGTTTTATTGATGGTGTTCAGGTAATGAGGGACAGTCGAGTTTTGGGGGCTAATGAATCAGAGTTGTCGAGTTTAGCCAACCGACAGTTTAAAAAAGTAGTTACCTCCCACGCACGGCAAGCCGGGCGGCTAGGTGAAGAAGACAAGATCACTCCGTCCACCTTCGAAATAGTGAGGCCACTGAGTTGAAAGAGAGTCATGCGGATATAATTGATTTTGATTTTGAGGCACTATTGCCCGCAGATCGCTATCGATTGCTGACCAATTTTGTAGTACCGCGACCTATCGCTCTTGTCAGTACCCGATCGACGGAGGGGCAGAATAATGCGGCGCCCATGAGCTTCTTCAACGTGTTTTCCCACGACCCACCTATCATTATCCTTGGAATTCAGTCGCGACCCGATGGTTGTGAAAAAGACACGATGACAAATATTCGCCGAACTGGAGAGTTCGCCGTCAACATGGTAGACAGGGCCATCGCTAACGAAATGATAATTTGCGGAGCGAATTTCAACAGTGGCGTGGATGAATTCGCGGTATCCGGACTGACTTCAGTGTTTGGGTCAAAAGTCAATGTTCCACTTGCGCTCGAATCTCCTTGCACGATGGAGTGCCGCGTGGAGCGGATTATAGATTATCCGCGACGTGCTATCATTTTAGGTGAAGTTCTAAGCATGCATGTACGTCGGTCTTGCCTGGACAAGAATGTCCATTACGTCAATCCCGAAGAGTACCAGCCGATAGCGCGGATGCACGCTGACAACTACATCTTGAGCGGCGAACAGTTTTCGTTGCGCAAGCCTGTCGCACTCGAAGGTGATGATATTCCCAATCCTGCGGGGCGTGTCGATAGTGCTAAAGATCTCACTAACTCCAACTCTGCTACGCAGTCGACTTCGAAAGCGTGTATATAACCGCCTCGGTTGTTGACATGAGGAGTACTAGTGGGCCGAATCCAGTTCGATGCTTTCCCATCAGGAAGAGCCTTTCTGATCTATCCATGTTAATGGAAACGGCTTCATCACCTTTGCCCTAGTCAATCCAGCAGGCTGAGTGCCAGCCAGTATCGCTTCCACGATCTCCGGCGCCAGCAACGTCATGCGCAGCACCTGGCTGACGTAGGACGGGTTGATGTTCTCTGAATCCGCGATTTCTTCGATCGTGGCGAAGTCGCCGGTCTCCAGCAGTTTCCGCCAGCGGAAGCCTCGGGCAAGGGCCTTGAGCAAGGCACTGTCGATGCGCGTCCGCGGTGCCTGTGATGTCGTCATGCCATCCGGCGTGATAACGAGTTTCCGCCTGCCGCGCTTGCGGATGGCGAATGGCACTGAGACGGTAATGGTCTGATCTGTCACGCTGCTGCCTTTCGGCTCTTGCCAGCAATCATACCGACCTCAGCCACCATATGAGCGAGGCCCCTATCCCTGAGCCGCAGCTTCAATCCCTCTGTGCCGATGTCCACGCGCTCGATCAGCAACTGAACGATGCGCGCCTGCTCGGCGGGGAAGAGTTCAGCCCAGAATGAATCAAAGGCCGCCAGCGCTGGCGGCGAGACCGCCCATGCACCAGCATTCAACACGGACAACTCGGTGAGGGCTGATCAACTGTCAGTTAGGAGTTTGTGCCGATCTATAGATAGGATCAATGCAGAGCAGCAGTCTCGTCTCGCTGCTCGGGACGGCAGGCGATCTGTGCCACAAGGGGTATAGTCCTGCTGAAGCGTTCGCACCGCCGTAGATCACGATCGCCTCTGCCGGGACCTGATGAACCAGCATCTCATCAAAGGGCTCACCAAAGTTGACTGAGTAGGCTGTGTTCGGGTCTGCCCACTCGGTGCCGGGTCCGCAGTAGGTGCAGAGCAACCGCATCGTCACCGAGTCGACATGAAACCGGGGGCAGGTTCGGTCGGTGGCTCTTTCCAGTCGAACCGCAGCGAAATCCGATCCGGCGATCTCACACAACCTTCTTGCGCAGCTCTCGATATCGGCCACCAACCAGTCGAGCAGGGTAGAATCGAGCGAGTGTGGCAGACCGTGCAGAAGGCTCTCGGCGAGGCCTGCCGCAGGACCTTCAATCCTGACGTGCTCCGGCAGGAGTGGAAGGCTTTCGCGCAGGAGCGAGCGGATGTGCGCGGGCAGTGCCCGCCTCTTCAGGAGGAAGGGCACGAGACCCAGCGGGACGGATTTGAGTTCGAACTTCGAAACCATCAGGCGGCCTCCTTCTTCCGCCACACCGGAAAGGGATCAGGCAACTGCGACCATGCAGCAAAGTCCGGTTCGGACGCAGATATCAGGCACGCATTGAGCGCAGCCCGGATAGCGGGTTCGTCCATGCCGGTGCCGATGAACACGATTTCCTGGCGCCTGTCGCCCCAGACCGGGTCCCAGCGTCTTGCAATCCACGCTTCCCAGTCGGACTCGTGGGGCCAGGACTCCTTCTTGATCGCGGCCCACCAGAACCCGGCCGCCTCCGTCCTCACAAGGGCGCCAGCCTGGCTGATTTCTCCGACCCATTGGGGGCGTGTCGCGAGCCAGAAAAACCCCTTGGCGCGAATGACACCGGGCCATGGCATGTCAAGAAACTCCTTGAATGCCGCCGGCTCAAAGGGCCGATTTTCACGGTAGACGAAGCTCCTGATGCCATATTCGAGGGTCTCCGGAACATGGTCCCGAAAGCCATTGAGTTCCTTGAACCATAGCGGATTCTGATGTGCCTTCTCGAAGTCGAAGCGATTGGTGCCGAGGATCTCCGGCAATGGAACGCGCGAAAAATCCGTTTCGATCAGCCTCGCGTCCGGATTGAGCGCCTTCACAATGCTGCGGGCAGCCTTGCGCTCGGAGTCGCTCGTTGATGATATCTTGTTGATGATGATCGTATCGGC
>CAMDBX010000238.1 GCA_945889445.1 Rhizobium sp. Q54 | reverse complement strand
GCTGATCAGGCTGTTCGAGGTTTCAGTAAAAATAGTTGAAAACAGAAACCACGGTAATAGACCGGCAAAGACAAGAATGGGATATGGTGCATTATCTGAACCGGGCAATTTGGCTATGTGGCCAAACACAATTGTAAACACCACCATCGTTAAGAATGGGCGAATGAGAGCCCACGCTATGCCTATGACTGTTTGTTTGTATCGTACGGCTATGTCGCGCCACGCAAGTATGGCAAACAGTTCGCGATAGTGCCAAAGATCCCGCCAGTAATCTCGGTCGGCACGCCCGGGCTCTAGAATGATAATCCGTCCAGAGGAAGGGAGAGGCGGGTGCCTTGGAGTCGTATGAGCTGAACGCCTTGGTGGTGATGGTTCAGACATAGAGCGCTTGGAACCTTTGCGTTATTTGATGAACTTCAATCGGCAGGGTTTGAGCGAGTCTGTTAGCTACGCGTGTCAATGCCAGGAGCATCGGCGATGCCATAAGTAAGTGCACGTGCTATTCGGGCAAGTGAGTACATGTGACTGATGTACCAACAATCCAACCGGCGAGCTCCCATAGTAGGCTAAGCTACTGTTGTAAGCTTGGCCGTGATTGGACTCACGCTAGAACGACGCGCGACATATCAGCGCCCGAACGAGCGCAAGCATTGCGGGTATCGATGACCAAGGGTGCACTGCGTGCAACTTCTGCATAATCTATCCCATCGTGATCGGTCGAAATCAGGATAGCGTCGTACGCTGTGACTAGGCTGATCTCCCATTCGATGCTCTCCCTTCCAGTGAGGGTCGCGTGCTCGCGGGTCGTAGGAATGCGCGGTATGAAGGGGTCGAAGTAGTCTGCACGGGCCCCACGAGCCTCAAGCTTTTCTATCAATCGGAGTGAGGGACTTTCACGCAGATCATCAACGTTCTTCTTGTAGGCAAGCCCCATTACAAGAATGCGGGAGCCATTGAGGCCCCGCCTGTAGCGCTCATCTAGCGCATGTGACAATACATCGATGACGTGGTCTGGCATCGATGTATTGATCTGCCCAGCTAGTTCGATGAAGCGAGTTGAGAGTTCGAATTCCCGAGCTTTCCAAGTGAGGTAGAATGGATCAATCGGAATGCAATGTCCACCGAGACCCGGTCCAGGATAGAAAGGCATATAACCAAAAGGTTTCGTCTTGGCGGCTTCAATTACTTCCCATATATTAATGCCCATCTTGGCGTAGACAACTTTCAGTTCATTCACGAGAGCGATGTTAATGGCTCGGAAGATGTTCTCCGTGATTTTCACCGCCTCGGCCGTCGCTGATGAGACGACGGACACTGTCACGCCGCCGTAACTCTCGTATAGAACGCAAGCGAGTTTCCGGCTGTTGTCGTCGTCTGCACCAACAACCTTCGGGATCGAGGATGTCGTATGCGTCTGATTTCCCGGATCTTCCCGCTCCGGAGAATATGCTAGAAAAAAATCTTGCCCACACACCAAGCCTGTTCTCTCGAGGAGCGGCTTTACCACTTCAGTCGTTGTTCCTGGGTAGGTTGTGCTCTCTAAGATGATGAGTTGTCCCCGACGCAGCCGCAAGGCAATGCCCTCAGTTGTGCGGGTGACGAATGAAAGGTCGGGCTCGAGATGGCGCGTCAGCGGTGTAGGTACACATATAACAATGACATCTGGTTCCTCGAGGCGAGCCATGTCAGAAGTGGCTTCAAAGTTGCCTGCCCGCACGCAAGCAGCGATCCGTTCTGGGCTGTATTGCTTTAAATACGTGCGCCCCTCCCGGATCGCGGCCGGCTTTTCAGTATCATTGTCAAACCCAAGAACTCGGACATCGGCTTCAGCAAAAGTCAACGCTAGGGGAAGCCCCACGTAGCCTAGGCCAATGACACCAATAAGCGCCTTTCGATTTTGCAGGCGGTCGAGCAATTCGCCGTACAGGAGGGAGGTGGAAGCATTCTGCGGAGGCGAGATAGACAAAGCGATGTCGTTCACGTTACGCCATCATCCTTTCGGCAGTTAAATCCAGGCTCCAGGTCCACGCGTCGCCCACGATGGTGTCGGTGGCGGCGCGCTGTGGTGACCACAAGAGAATTCGGCCCGCCGCGTCAGCTGATGAGACGAGTGAGAGCGGGTCACCAAGGCGTCGAGGACCCACTTTGGTTTGCACTTTCTTGCCGGTAACATGCTCGACAGCTTCTATTACCGCACGCACGGAAAAACCGGTGCCATTGCCAAGATTGAAGGTCTGCGAACCGGCGCCGGTATCCAGCGCCAGGATCGCTTTAACGTGAGCATCGGCGAGGTCGCTGACGTCGATGTAGTCACGAATGCAAGTTCCGTCCGGCGTGTCGTAATCATCACCAAAGATAGTGACGTGCGGCCGTTGACCTGATGCCGCGTCGAGGACTATCGGGATGAGATGCGTCTCGGGGTCGTGATGCTCCCCGATCTCGCCATCTGGATCAGCGCCCGCCGCATTGAAATAGCTCAGGGTCACAGACCTCAGGCCGTGGGCAGTGCCAAAGTCCGTGAGCATGCGCTCGACCATCAGTTTCGAGGCCCTGTAGGGATTTATAGGGTGCTGCGGTGTCTCTACTGTGATTCGAATTCTATCCGGCATCCCATCAGTGGCGCAGTTGCTGGAGAACACGAATTGGTTGATATCACCGTCTCGTGCGGCCTCGAGGAGGTTCAAGGACCCGCCCGCGTTGTTGCGGTAATACTTGCCCGGGTCAGTTAAGGAATCACCCACATAGGCGAAGGCCGTGAAGTGCATGATGGCTGAGGGGCGGTACTGGGTGATCACCTGGTCCAACCGGGCGCGGTCCAGGATGTCGCCGCGCTTGAGGGGAACCCACTTTACCGCCCACTCGTGGCCATGCACCAGACTGTCGAAGGTGATGGGCAGATAACCCGCGCGCGCGAGGGCCTTGCAGGCATTCGAGCCGATATAGCCCGCGCCGCCGGCCACCAGGATGTTGCCGCGATCACTCAAGGTGGATCAAAGTCCTGTTATCAGTTCAGCTCGCAGAGGGCCCAAGGACCCTCCGTCACCCGTGCGATAAGTCCGCCCACCGGACGTGATGACCGCCGTGGAGGCGATGCTCATGTCGCGCGCTGCTCTGCTGACACGCCTTCTCCCAGTTCAATCTCCAACGCGGCGATCTCCGACTTGAGCGTCTCGTATTCTGCAAGCTTGCGCCTGAGGAAGGAGACGGTGAGCGAAGCCTTGGCTGCAATGCCCTCGGGCGTCAGGAGGTAGACGTAGGCCCGCTTGTTCTTTGACGCCTGGAAGTTGCCGAGCTTGATCAGGCCCTTTTCGGCGAGAGCCGAGAGGCAGTAGTGGGCGGCTCCGACGCTGATGCCGACGTGTGCAGCGATCTCGCGCTGGCTGATCCTGGGATTGTCCTGGATCAGCCTGAGGGTCCGGAGCGTCACGTCCTCCTGGATGAGAGGCCTGCGGCTGCTCATGGATTGTGACCGCCTGGTACCAGCCAAAAGCTACCGCACGGCGGGTGAAACGGTTCAGCCGCAAATAAAACTTCTGATTGTACGCAACGCATCGATCAGTTCATGCTCAGGTTTGAGCAATACCCCGGAATGTTTCGTTGGTCAAAGGAATAATACCAATCCGCATTGGGCATGGCTCTGGAAGGCTTCACAAATCATCGGCGAACTGATTCAAGGTGGGAAAC
>CAMDBX010000237.1 GCA_945889445.1 Rhizobium sp. Q54 | reverse complement strand
ATCATCGGCACGGCCATGCTGATCTTCTTCTTCTGGGTCGGCATCGGGCGCGGCACGCCTGCGGTCATTCTCGGCCATGTGGCGCTTGCGCTGCCTTACGTGATCGTTGTCGTTGCGGCGCGCCTTCAGACCTTCGACCCGCAGCTCGAGGAGGCTGCCCGTTCGCTCGGCGCCGGCCAGTGGGTGGTGACGCGGGACGTCACGCTGCCATGGATCGCCTCAGGCGTGGTGGCCGGAGCACTTTTCGCCTTTGCGGTGTCTTTCGACCAGTTCGTCGTATCCTACTTTCTGGCGCAGCCGGGTGATGCCACGTTGCCTGTGGTGATCTATACCGCGATCCGCAAGGGCTTTACGCCTGAGATCAATGCGATCTCGACGATCATCATTGCTGTGTCGATGGCAGTGATGCTGGCGGCCTCCCGATTTTTCAAGTTTGGCGGAGAACGCTGATGTCAGAAGTCCGGGTCAGAAACCTGTCGCTCGCCTATGGCGCAACCAAGGCTCTGGACGATGTCTCGCTCGATTTTCCCGATGGCCAGCTCTTTGGTCTACTCGGGCCATCGGGCAGCGGCAAGACAACCTTGCTGCGCTGCGTCGCTGGCTTCGTCTTCCCCGACCACGGCAGCGTGATGATCGGCGGCGAAAGCGTCGAGCGGGTCCCTGTCGAGAAGCGTGAGATAGGAATGATGTTCCAGTCCTACGCGCTGTTCCCGAACATGAGCGTTGCCGACAACATTGGCTTTGGCCTGAAGGTCCGGCATCTCGACAAGCCGGAGATCGCCCGGCGCGTCGGCGAGTCGCTGGAACTCGTTCATCTCGAAGGGCTTGGCGACCGCAGACCGCATGCCCTTTCAGGTGGCCAGCGTCAGCGGGTAGCCTTGGCGCGTGCCATCGTCACCAGACCGCGCGTGCTGCTACTGGACGAACCGCTGAGCGCCCTCGACAAGGCATTGCGCAGCGAGATGCAGGTGGAGCTGCGCCGCATCCAGCGCGAGGTAGGAATCACAACCATTTTCGTAACGCATGACCAGGAGGAGGCGCTCACGCTGAGCGACCAGATCGGAATCCTCCGCGCCGGGCGACTGGTGCGGAGCGGTGCGCCGCGCAATCTCTACCATGTACCGCAGGACCGCTTCACGGCGTCGTTTCTCGGTGAGGCGAATTTCTTCGACGGGAAGCCGGAGCAGGGGGGATTGCGACTTGCAAGTGGAGCGCTGCTGCCATGGCCCGGTCAGAAGGTGGAGGGTATCGCGACGCTGGCCGTTCGGCCCGAGGAGATGACGATCTCCGCTGCCGGCCCCGCGCATGGGAACGAGACCTGCGCAATTAGCGGAGAGTTGGTCCGAATTTCATTCTCGGGCCCGACTGCGCTCTGTCTGGTGAGAGGTGAAGGCCAACAGTTCAGTGTACTCGTAAAGAACTCGGAACTCACCGAAATCCCGGTGTCAGGGCCCGTCACAGTGTCATGGCCCGCCGCACGCTCCATGCAGATCCGTGACTGAAGACGTGCCACCACAGAAGGGAACCTCTCGATGACCACGAGCCCATGCGGCCAGCCCATCCAGCCGATCCCGGAGGTGGATCTGGCGCTCATTACTGGGTCAGCCAACTGGGGTCTCCGCTTTCCGGAGGATACTGGTCTTCCAGGGGTTCGCGTGCTCTCGCGTGATGTCTCCCATGAAACGGCGTATGGCGTTTCGGAGAACTGGAAGCTCCTCGAGTTCGATGGATCGATGACCCCTGACGGGCTGCCGCGGCGCGCGCTGTGCATGTATTCGCACGGCAACCCGCGTGACTGGATCGACCATTCCTGCCACCGCCGTGCCTTTGCCGTGTTACAGGCCGCGGGCGTGCGTCGCGTGCTGGCAAGTTCGACTATCGGCTCCCTCAATCGCGCCATTCGGGTGGGCGACTTCGTCATCAACGCTGACATCATCGAGCTGACTCAGACGCCCTATTCGCTGCTGCCGGGACGCCAGCGCTTTGACTGTAGCGGCAAACAGATCGTCTGCCCGGCCTGCGCGGAGATCCTCGCCGAGACGGCGCGCCGGCATTGGCCGGCTAGCGCTCGGGTGCATGGCGTCGATTCGGGTCTGGTGGCAGCCCATGCCTATGGACCACGGCTGACAACGCCCGCCGAAGTGATAGCCTACCGCAACCTCGGGGCCGACATCATCAACCACTCGATTGCGCCCGAAGCCACCCTTGCCCGAGAAATCGGTGCCTGCTTCGTGCCCTGCGCCTTCGTGACGGCAGGGTTCAACGACTATTTCCGCCCCGCTGGCATGAGCATTCTTCAAGAAGGGGTTCTTGAGGGGCTTTCGCCGATCGCGTCAAGGGTCGCACTCGAGGCGGCTGCAAGACTTCCCCTCGGCACGGAATGCCTGTGTCAGTCTTTGAAGTCAGGCCAACCTGATGACCGTTACTCACGCTTTTAGAGGGCCTACATCCAAGAATTCGGATAAAAGCGCGGGATCCGGGCACGTCCAAGGGTGGGGTGACAAAGGTGGCGTAGAGAATCGAGTTGGAAGTACCGAATATCGGCCTCTCGTGTGCTGGTCTGGGCCATCCCCAACAAGAAGTTGGCCTGAGCCTGAGCTGGCAGGAGGGCGTTGCGATCACGGTGGTGCTCCTCGGTCTTGGGGCCGGGGCGTTCCTCGTGGCGCAGAGGCCCTCCTTCTGGATCGAGTTCGGCCGGCGGCTGAGCAAGGCGCTGCTTCCGCTGGCGTGGCGCTTCGCCACGAAGAGAATGCCGCCAGAGGAGGAGGCGGTGTGGCGGGCGGCCGAGAGGCGGGGGCAGGGGGATGAGTGAATGAGGATGCGACGGCGGATAAAAATGACGAGGACTTGAAAAGGCTCATGTGGAGTTCATACCCGAGCCGGGACATCCGCATATGTGGCCCTGTAAGTCTCTGCCTCCTCGATGATCCAGTCCGCAAAGCGTCTGACATCGCTGCGTTCGAGCGCTCGCGGTGTTGCGACGAGGTCATATCCAACGTCGGTATGGACAGTCGTCCCCAAGGTATTGATGAGCAGCCCCGCCGATATTAGATCGCCCAGAACGGGCAGGCTACCCACCATGATGCCGTGTCCAGCCACGGCTGATTGCACAAGGAGATTGTAGTCGCTGAAGGTCATGCCGCCCTGCTGATGAAACTGCCTGGCACCCGCTCGCTCAAGCCAGCCCTGCCAGCTCATCCACCTGCGTGTTGCGGAGCCCCGGCTCAACTCCGACATATCCCAATGCAACAGTGTGCAGTGCGCAAGGTCTTCAACCCTTTGCAGGCCCTTGCCGGTGCCCATCATGGAGGGACTGCAAAGGGCAGCGAGGCGTTCATCGAACAGCCGATGGCCAATGAGTGGTTCACTAACTTTCGCCCCGAAGCGCAGGGCGACATCGGCATCGCCATTTTCGAGGTCAGCCATCTTGAGTGACGAGTCGATCAGGACGTCGATGCCGGGGTTCCCCTGCCGAAACCGCTCCAGTCTCGGAACAAGCCACGCCGTCGCGAAGGTCGGTTCAACCGACACGATCAGGCGCTGCCTGTCACTGTGCCTGCGCATGCGCTCCACCGCTCTCTGGAGCTGCGCAAATGCCGCGGCCAGATCATTGTGCCCTGAGGCGCCTGCGGCGGTGAGCGCAAGTCCCCGGCCACTGCGTTGCACGAGGGGATGACCCACCGCTACCTCAAGTTTGTCCACGAGTTGCTTCACGGCTGCTGGTGTCACACGAAG
>CAMDBX010000236.1 GCA_945889445.1 Rhizobium sp. Q54 | reverse complement strand
AATAGTCCGCCGCTGTGGCACCAGGTTTCAGCTGACGGACCTTCTGGCGCCACCGGGCGGCCTTATCTTGCCGACCTGCCAGCCCATTTGCAGCGAGCGCGATCATGGCAATGAGATAGTGCGCTCCGGGCGTGGTAGCTGCGCGGTCTGCCCATCGGGCGGCTGCCTGATAGTCTTTCTGCTGGATCAGCATCTGCGCACGGACCCCGTGAATGCCATAGAGCAGCGGGTCGAGAGGGCTAAGATGGAGCGATGTGTCCAAGCCGGCGAACGTAGCGGCAGCATCTCCCGTCAGCATCTCGGTAAAGGCCGCAGCATAGAAACCTTGCGCGTAGTTAGGGTTCAGCCTGGTGGCGCGCGCCAGCCAATCGGCAGCAACTTCGGGCTCATCTGTCAGCCAGAACGAACGGCCCATGGTGAAGTTTGCAAACGGGTCGAGTGCGTCCAGTTCCAGCCCGCGCTCGGCGTGGCGCCGCGCGCTGCGAGTCGCCGACACTGGATCAGGGGTCAGGCGCAGGAAGGCTTGGAGAAAGCTGGTAAAGGACAGTCCCGCATGCGCGCGCGCGAATTGCGGATCCGCCCTGACCGCCCGTTCGAAGCAGCCGTGCGCGAGGGCTGTATCGGTCGCCGTGAACCGGTAGAGGTGTCCTAGGCCGATGTGATACTGGGCCCAAGCATCGAGCCCTGCGGGGTCGCTCAATCGCGCGAGGCGCGCTTCGTTCAATGGAACGTGAGTGTCCAGCGCTGTTACCACATGCGCCACAATTTTTGTCCTCAGGTCGCCGATTTCGTCGATAGGGGCGACGAGCCGGTCGGCCCATATGATTTCGCGGCAGCTCGTGTCGGTCAGTTCCAGCGTTACCGCGATACCGCGGTCGGGATGCTCAATGATCCCGGAGAGAACGTAGCGTGCCGTGAGCGCTGTCGACACCAGATCGAGATCGGCGGCAGCCTGCCGTAAGCGGAAGGACGAACTACGCGCGATCACTGCAAGCCATCGCAACCGCGATAACGCCTCGATGATCTCATGTGGGATTGCATCGCCCATGATCGCAAGTTCTGGCGATATGCCTAGGGGCTGAAACGGCATCACTGCGATGGAGGGACGACCGCCGGGATGATCAAGCGACTGGTGAAGGACACTCTCCGGAGCCGCATGCACCCGCGCCAAGGCGGTTGCTTCAGCAACGAAGCGGAACCCCCGACCGTGAACAGTGCGGATCACGGCCTGCTTCGCGCCGTCGTCGTCGACCGCCTGACGGACCGAGCGGATACGGCTGGAAATGCTCGCATCAGAAACCGCCTGCCCATGCCACACCGCGGCTACGATCTCGTCTTTTGTCACCATGCGATCGCGGTTTTGGACAAGATGGATCAACACGGAAAGAACCTGCGGCTCCAGCTGCACCGGTTTGTTGCCGCGGCTGAGATGGAAGCGCTCCGGATCAAGCCGGAAATCTCCAAACGTCCATGCCATGAACCAGCATAAGCACGAAAAACCGGTTTTCTACATGAAATCTTCAGAAGTCCGTCAAGCTTCCCTGAATTGATTGTCTCAGGATCGACGAAGGCGAAACTGTGCAGTTCGAAAAATCACCGGGAACGGAGAGAAACGATGGCGGGAAAAGCGATAGAGAAAAGACGGTTCGAATCGCCCGACCAACGGCTCGACATGAAGGAGCGCGGGGGCATCTCCATTGTGAAGATGGCCGATGGAAGCTCAGGAATGCATGCGATCTTCGAGCCTGGCTGGACCTGGGAGGCTGACGAGAAGCCGCTGCTCGGTTCGCCCGCCTCATGCCCCATGCGGCACACCGGCTACTGCATCTCGGGCAAGCTCGCGGTCCGTATGGTCGACACTGGCATCGAGACGCGCATCGGCCAGGGCGACTTCTTTGAGATCCCGCCGGGGCATGACGCTTATGTAGACGGCCCCGACCGTGTCGAACTGATCTTGTTCGCACCGCCCGAACATCAGCACTGAAGGCCAAAAGCTCACACCGATTGGCCCTGGAGGATGGGTTGCGCCGTCCCGCCTTGAACGCCGTAGGGTGGCCGAAGTCGATGTGTCTGGTCTCCCTTATGTACGAGGCACGAAGAAGGTGTGATTCAGACAGCGCCGTGACAAATCTGTGATCGCCGCATCACGGCAATACTGGAAAAAGAATATCCGGTACAAACGCTGCGCAAGTCAAAGTTGAACGGCTTCTGCGCTCACACGCATCGGAGCAACAATGGACATGCGCCTGCGTGTGCGCTCGAATTGTCGAAGGAAGCGCTTGGAGTAGCTCGCTTCCAAACCCGGGGAGAGATCCATGGCTGGTCCACAAAGCATTGCGCTGAGCGACAACGACTACATCGATGCTCTTCTGACTGGCTACAAGTGGGACACCACCAATCTATCCTATAGTTTTCCCGACAGTGGCATATGGTATCTGCTCGAATCGATTGTCGATGATCTCGATCCGTTTGACATCATCGACGTCGCTTTGGAGATCGCTGCGAACCCGGGAACATCCCTGGTCAACTTGCTCGAGGAGTTGATCCTTGGTCCATTCGGCGACAGCCTTATCGTTTCATACTTCGCCCTTAATGACTTCGATGAATTCACAGCCAGCCAGCAAGCGGCCGCCGAGGCGGCGCACGCCAATCTCGAGGGATTTACGCTGCTGAACTTTAACGAGGTCGATGAAGGTGATTTCTTTTTTGAGATCGAGTACGACCCGATCACTGGTCTCATCCCGATCGGTATCGACTTCGGCTTCACCCACGGCCTCCTTCGCTATGCCGAGAGCGGCGCGATCTCGGCCTCGGCGCCAGGGTTCGGCATTCCACCATTGCCAACAGCGGAGATCCTCATCGGCGAGGGGATACTCGGCGACACCTGGTACTTGTCGGACGACAGCTTCGACAATGCCCCGCTTGGCAGCTTCGCCGCCTTCACCATCATGCATGAGACGGGCCACGCCATTGGCTTGAAGCACGCCCATGAGGCGGGCCTGTTGGGTGGCAACGTGCCGGGGGTTATCGAGGATGTGCTGACGGGCGTTTCCGGTCCGATCGTGGCTCAGGACAAGGAATCGGTCGAATTTTCGATCATGTCCTATAAGTCGACGGTTGGTGGTAACGTGGGCTACACCAACGAGACTAACGGCTTTCCCACAACCTACATGATGCTGGACATCCAGGCGCTGCAGTACATGTACGGTGCCAACTACGTTACAAACGCCACGGATACGACCTACAGCTGGGATCCAAATAGCGGCACGATGTCGATCAATGGAGCCGCGCAGCTCCAGCCGGGTGCCAACCGCGTGTTCCTCACAATTTGGGATGGCGGCGGCAACGACACCTATGATCTCTCGAATTATACGACCGGTGCTTCCATCAATCTGCTGCCCGGCGAGTGGACGAAAACTGCCGATAACCAGCTCGCCGACCTCACCCGCGGCAACGATCGTTCGAGTGGGTTGGCGCGCGGCAACGTCGCCAATGCATTGCTGTACAACGGCGACACACGCTCGCTGATCGAGAATGCCATCGGCGGCAGCGGCGACGACACCATCGTCGGCAATGACGCGGACAACATCCTGAGCGGCAACGGCGGCAACGACAACCTGACCGGCGGCATCGGCAACGACACACTCAATGGCGACGCCGGTAACGACGTCATGGCTGGCGGTGACGGCGACGACACGCTGAATGGCGGGACCGGCAACGATACGATGACCGGCGGAGTTGGGGG
>CAMDBX010000235.1 GCA_945889445.1 Rhizobium sp. Q54 | reverse complement strand
CGCGCCACTTCGGTGTCCATCGCCTCGATCATTGCGTCCGAGACGGCGCGCTGAACGGCGGCGTTGCCGCAGTTCGTGCCGCTGGCATTGGCGTCCATCACGGCGGCAAGATTGTCACGCGTTGTCTGCGAAAGAAGGTACCCTGGAGGCGTCTGCAACGGTGTATGCCCAGCGCTGAATGAAAGGGTCGCCATCCAGGGCCCGCCACGTGACTTCTGGGCATTGATCCAGCGAATGGCTGCGTCGGCCTCTATCGATGAGCGATAGGTGCGGCCCTGCGGGTCCGACAGGCTCGCCGTCCTCACCTTGCTGCCACGGTTGATGACAAGCGGAGACACGTAATAGGCGTTCTGCGTGTCGAAGTTGACATTGGCGGGTGGCGCTGGCTGGCAGACAGCATTCGGCACGAAAACGCCGCCGCCATTGAGGCATGAGAGGCCAGGCGAGTCGCCGTATGCTTCACCCAACGTAGTGGTGGTCAGGGGGCGGCAACTCACCCGACCGGTTGCGGATGGCGTGTAGCAGGCGCCAGAATTCGCGCCTTCGCCATTTGCTGCACGCTGCACAGTCGGAACATAGCCACAAGAATACTGACCGGTGGCGCCGACACCGCCCGCGGTCGTGTCTATCGCTGCGGGAGAGCCGCCGGTCCAGCCATAAAAATAGTCCCAGCCGCGCTTGCCGGGTCCGCCATTGCCCACCTGATCATTGTCGGGACCGCCGAGGTGATACTTTCCGAACAGCGCGCTGGTATAGCCCGCCTTCTTCAGCATGCGGGGGACAGTCACGTCATAGGGCGAGACATGCGAGTTCGCGAGGTCCTTCTCTGCGATCGCCTGGTTCACGTTGGTGCGGAAGGGATAGCGCCCGGTCAGCAGTGCCATGCGTCCGTTGGAGCATTCCGGCATTGACCAGACATTTCGGAACCGCACTCCCGCATCTGCCAACATATCAAGCGCAGGTGTGGGCGCGGGCGTGTCACCGCCATATCCGACGAGCGAGGTTTGATCGACCCCGATGTCATCCATAATGACAAAAAGGATGTTTGGCTTGCGCGGCTGCTTAGCAGCTTCAACCCCAGTGCTCATCATTAGCGAGATGCCGCAAAGCGCCATAATAAGCGCGAGGGTCCGCCCCACAGTCCATGCTCGATGCATCAATCTGTCTCTCCCAAGCAAAATGCACGGATTAATTGATGGTATCCGCTTGGTCCATTGGGGAAATTACGAAACGGGGACTAATCAGCCCCGAACGAGCGTTCCGACCTTCATGGCATGATCCAGTGGTAGAACGGCAGCTTCCCATGCTGCTGAGTTCCACAGTCACAACCGGAACAACCGCACCAACGCGGTCAGCGCCACGCGGAGATTTCCAAGATCTTCCTCCGGCCAGTGCATCGCATCTTCGTCGGTGCAGATGACCCGGTAGACCAGCAACGTGGGCCTGCGCCCAACCGGGTATTCCTGAGCTTTGAGGACCAATAACTCTTAGCTGTGAACCAGGGCCTAGTGATCAATAATCAGCTTCGCTTCTACTGAACATCAATGCGCACGACCGACCATGCCAATCCCCCATCGCCTTCCTGTCCCGCAAAGCTATCGGTTGGACCCAACAGCCAAAGCGGACCACGGCCGCCAAGCCCAAGCGCTTTCCCATCGGCGCTCAACGCTAGGATCATCTTGTCGCGTGCAATGTCCTCGGCAGTGAATTCGGGCGCGTATCCATCGATCGCCTGTACGAGGATCTTCTTGCCCTCGGCACTCGCGACTTTGAGGACCTCGGAGATCGCCGGACCTGTGGCAGATACTTCACGCGGCCAGTCCGGGTAACGCACCTTTACCGTGCGCTGCGGTAATGCCTTAAGCTCCGACAACGTGAATGTGAACCCCTTCTCGAACTTGATATCCATGTGGGAGAAAACTGCATCTTCGAAGGGATCGAGTGGGCCCCGATTAGGCTTCTCCACATTGCCTGTTACCGTCAAAATCACCGGTTCTGCGCCATCTCCAGCACGGGCGTCTGGTCCAAGCAGCACGCATGTCACGGCCACAGCCAGAGCCAGAGCAAAGAATGACTTACGTAGCATATCGCGCTCCTTTGATAGGATGAGTTGATTTGAGAACTGAAAAGATAGTCCCTCAATTTGTCAGTTTTGTACCATGGCCTTGAGATACGTTGTCAAGAGACAGGCCGTAGTTGCTAACGCACCTACATTCTAAACAACCGCACCAGCGCATTCAGCGCCACCCGGAGATTGCCCAAATCTTCCACCGCCCAGCTCATCGCTTCCTGGTCAGTGCAGATGATCTGGTAGACCAGCAGCGTCGGCTGCTTTCCAGCAGACATGCGTTGTTCGCGATCGCATGGCAGACCGTCGACGCTGTTTGCCAAGGGCCGGTCTTGCACCCGGCCCAAGATTGCGCAAATCTTCGCCCTAACAGGCTGGTCATCCGGTGGATGTCGGTTAGGAGTTGCAATGGGAGATGCGAGCGTGATGCCGCCCTTGACCAGCGTTACGATCTACACACGGCGCATCCCGGAGATGGTTGAGTTCTACAGCCGTCACTTCGGCTACACGGCATTTCAACGGCCGGGTGACAGGATCGTGGAACTTCGCCCGCCAGGAGCTGGCGCCGTCATTCGGCTGCATCTTGCCAGCAAGGGCCAGAAAGTGGGGCAGGTATTGGTCAAGCTGAATTTCGACGTGGAAGACGTGCTGGCGTTCGCCCGTGCCGCGAAGAAACGGGGGCTTGAGTTCGGCCCGCTGCATGATGGCATGGGATATACCTATGCCAATGCCAAGGACCCGTCCGGCAATTCGATATCGATCTCCGGCAGAGCCGCGGCGGCTGCGCGTTCGGAGGCGTTCGACGTGCCCTATGAGCCCTGAGGCAGCAAGCAACCTGCACCCAGGGCATTGGCCTGTAGCAACATGATGACCCTGTCGAATGCAATTTCGAACGTGAGTTGAGCCGGAAGTGGATCTGACTTTATTCCCTTCTCCCGTTGCGCAGCAATGGGAGAAGGTGCCCGAAGGGCGGATGAGAGGTATATATGTTATCATCTTTACTTCGCATAATCCGTCACCCCCTAGAAGTCATTTGCGTAGTAGCGCAGACGCTTTCGCCTTGCAGCATGGCTCATTCAAGGGAGTAATCAGCTCTTGAGTGAGCAACCTGGCTTCGCAGCGCGATAAACACCTGCTCGGTCTGCGGAGGCTTTCGTTCCCAGTCTCCCGTGGGAATGACGGAAGCGCGCTTGCCAACCATCTGGAATAGGAAGCGGGTGGCAGGGTAATCGGCAAGATGGACATAGCCCTTGCCCCTCACCGTCTCGGGCGGAAGCTGGCCGAGCAGCGCCTGAAAACCGGCTTGGGTAAGGGCGGCAGCTTCGCACACCTGCCAGCTGCGGAAGAGGTCGTGGGCCGGCGCTGCATCCGAGATATCGGGCGGGTGATCATCCGTCCCGCGTGGTGGACATCCAAGAAGGAAGTCGATGGTGATCAACATGATGCGTGAAATCCATATTCGCGCACCAAACCTATTCAAGGCTAGGTTGCTGGGTATCTCAAAGAAAAAGTAGGCGACGCCTCTTAAATCTCCAGTCAGCGGATTGCCAGCTCGGAGGGGTTCGAGTTGATCTGATTCATCTAATTTTTTGAATTGAACGGGTCTACGTAGTTCTGCTGTTGTTGCAGCGAAGGTTTGGCCCTCTAGTTGCACTATGATTAGGGATGTAATTCAAGAGAGAGATTCATGAGTATCCGCGCGACTAGATTTGCAAGGGCGGCTTTGACGGCACTATCCGGGTTCAGTCTGTGTTTTCTAGGACAAACTGCCATCTCCACTGCTGAGAGCGGTGAAGTACAGCC
>CAMDBX010000234.1 GCA_945889445.1 Rhizobium sp. Q54 | reverse complement strand
GTTGGGGTGGTTTTCAGCGCGACGAGCCGCGCTAGCACAGGGTCATTCATCGTGTCATGCCTCTTGCGTTGCGGGTTGCCGTGGTCGAAGGCGCCCGGATTGATCTTGCCCGCGCAGTGCTCGCGATACGGGAGGGCGAGAACGAACCGGATTTTGGGCTGCCGGAAATCCCCGTTCCGCCAGAGCAGGACGAAGAGGACGACAAGCTCCGTGCCGCGATCGAGGAGATTCTCTCGAACTTCGGTCCGGATGAGTTGAAGCCAGCCGAACAGCGCTGTCGCCGGATCCGGTCTCTGGCGGAGGGAAAGGGCGATTCTTCTCTCACCACGATCATCGACAAGCAGTTCACCCCATCGCAGGTGCAGGAATTTGAAAAGCAGCCCGACCGCCTGTGCCGCAGCATCTGGGTGTTTCTGAACGCGCGCCAGACCTTCGAGGACGCGGAGAGTTTCTATTTCGCGCGGCAGTTCCGCGACTACGGAAGGATGTATGACGCCTTCGAGGTGGAGCTTGAGAAGGCGGCGGCTCTCGATGCCGCTTCCGTCGATGAGACCGCGCTGGCCGCGCGCATCACAAAAGTTCTTCAGCTGAAGACCAACTGCACGGTGAAGGCGCTGGACTTGCCGCCCACTGAATCTCACCCCACATCGATCATGCTGATCGTGCGCCATGGCGGTCCACTATCGAGCGTTCACGATCATCGTGACGATGGCCGGAGAGGAACCATCTATTTCCGACCGCCCAATGAGGCGATCCTCATATACACTCCGTCGCTCCGGCAGATCGAGGTCTGCGCCGACAGCCAGGTGGTGCGGCAGGAAGTTGCCGGATCCTTCGCCGAAATCTCGCTCGGCCACAATGTTTCCGAGAAGCCGCTGACCTGGAAGCACTACAATCTGTCGAGGTTCCGTTCCTCGTTGCGCCTCGAGGCACCGCGCATTGACGGTTACGAGATCAAGTTCGCCCGGGTTCTCGAGGCCGAGATCCGTCTTGGCAACTGGAAGCGGAAACTCCTTCTCAAGGTTGCCGTTGAGGATGACATCGAAGAAGTCGCGGAAACTTTCCTCAAGCCCAACAACATCTTTCGGCGGGCGGACGGGTTCAGCCGCATCAGCATTGCCGTTGCATATAACCGCGAGGGGGACGACAAGGAGCGAACACTCAATATTACTATATCGGGCACCAAGAGCTGCAACCTGCAGAGCAACAAGGACCCGGAGGAGCGCAATCTTGGTTTTGCGCTTCTCAAGGAATGGGGGATACTCAGCGCCTTCGAGCAAATCGACACGACCGACATTTGTGCGCTCTTTCCCTGCCTGGTGCGGCTCCACGACAGAACGGATGACAAGTTGAACGGCGCCCAGCTCCGTGAACTCGGCCTCGATCCCGAGCGCCTGATAAGGGGCGGCCTGCTTGAGCGCTGCGGACGGCAGGATATCATCATGTTGGAGGATGACGGATTAGACTGGGAGGCCGAAGTGAAACCGTCGGCGACGAAGGGTATGGTTCGCACGGTTGGTCCATTCGGCGAGGCAGGCGCCATGATGCCGTCCTCGGACATGGAGTTGTACGCCATCAACCGTCCGTACCTGCATGAGACCCTGCTGGTCACCGTGAAGCCGCTTCTGACCAGGAATGGCACGGTCTTCATCGATCCCGATCTCACGCTGGCGGGCACCATGTCGATCGATGGCGCAGACAGGCCCGTCTATCTCGCGCGCCGCCTTGATGACGTGAACGTCATTGGAAATCTGGATCTCGCTCTTCGTTCACGCCACAGGGCAGGGGCTGGCGTCGTGCTGTCCTCCAGTGCGGAGGCACCCATCTGTCTCGGTCCGAATGTCGTGGTACCGCTGCTGTCGAATCTGTCGTCCGGAGGCACAGAGTCGGTGATCTTACGGAATGGGATAGAACTCGCATACCGCAGCAACAAGTCTCTTGCTCTCGGTGGCTCTACGCCGCAGATCATCCGCTCGGGCAAGCAATTGGCGACGCTGCATGTTCCCGGCAAGCACCCATTGTCCTTGGCAGGCAATGAGCAAATTACGATCTTCGAGCGCTTAGTGGAAACCTATAATCGAGGAAGCCCCGACATGCAGGTGAAGGACCTGATGGACGGATTCACGTCCCGCAGTCCGCAGCAGGCATTCCGTTCGAAAATGTGGGCCAGCATCGTCAACGTTTATCTCGGTCTGGGTGCGAAGCGGGGATACTGGCGCCTTCTTACCTAGACATTTCAAAGGTCTAACCCGTCTAACAAGCGTCTAGCATACGGCGCGGGACGGTCTAACAAATTCGACCTTACTGGAAGGGCTCCACTACAGAGGAGCACTTACATGCCGACTCCCTTTCCCTCGCGCCACGAAGCCCCCACGAGCTGGAGCGGTGGCGCGAATCCCAAGCCCACTTCTTCCGGTGGCGAATGGCGCTGCACGCAGTGTGACAAGCTGCTCGGCGTCTGCCGTGACGGCCAGATGCATCTGCGCTTCGCGCGTGGCCACGAATATTTCGTGGGCTTTCCGGTTGTTGCGACCTGCCGCGGCTGCGGCACGCTGAACAAGACAGCAGCCCCCGCGCCCTGACGCGCAACTCAATCCCCCATTCCAAATCGCAGAGACGCGCGACGTCCTGACCTGGCCAACAGAAGGCGCCGGACGCCTGGCCGCAAGGCAGGCGTCCGATGTCTCTCGCGTGGCACGCGATCCGTGATCACCTCATGCATTCTTCTTCCACCCTTGGCTTTCAGCGCCACTTCAATCTGATCCGACAGAAATACCCGGCACTTTCGCACTTCCGGGATCCGGCGTCATTGCTGGATGCTCTTCACCGTCAGGCAGCACAATCCGACGAGAAGAACCAGTGGCTCAGCGCATTGGCGCGGGAAGCTCAGTATGTAGGTTCAACATCTGACGCAGCGCTTACATTTTTGCTGCTGGCGCTCTGGCCCGGCCTCGATGCCATCCGGCACCGTTCCATCGGATGGAAGATGGGTAAGCCTTCCGACATCGCCTCCGACATTCTGGGCCGCGCCACGGAAGCGCTGCGCGGGCTCGACCTTGGCCGGGTGAACCGCATCGCCGCGACCGTCCTGCAGAATATCCAACGCGATATGATCCGCGCCAGCCGGAGTGAGGTCGCCCGGCAGAAGATGACTTCCGGCAAGTTGCCGGAAGATTTGCCGGACGCCGGGGCACCCGACGGCCAATTCCTCACCTCCACTCTCCTGGTTGCCGACCTGGAGCGCCTTGTCGGGGCCGATGCCACCCTCGTCATCCGCGTCGCGATAGACGGTTTCAGCCAAGCCGAAGCCGCAAGGCAATTTGGATTGTCAGAGGAGGTGACCCGCAAGCGCTTCCAGCGTGCGGCGCAGAAGCTCCGCAAGAACTTCGAAAAAAATGAGTGAGCCCTGTCCCGTTCGGGAGGGCGGGCTGGCTTTTCCCATTCAGACGCCCAGTTGCGTCCCACTCAAACGGAAAGCCTGCCGACCATGAATTCCTCTCCCGACACACCTTCCGGCGACTTGCGGCGCCTTCCCGGCTTCTACCGTCGGTGGGACCTGACCGAAGTCCTCGAACTGCACCCCAATTGCCAGATCGAGGATGCCGGCAACCACGCGGACGGCACACCGCTCGTTGCAGTGTTTTCGAGTGAACCTGCGGCACCCGGCACGGACCGCCTGGTCCAGATGCCGGTTGGCGAGCTTGCCACCCTTCCTGCCAGCGAGCTGTTTCGCCTCCAGCGCGAGGTGGACGAGGCGTTGCGCCGGGCGAAGCTTGCGGATGCATGGCTCGATGGCGCTCTGTCTCTGCGCTATTCCGCGAGAGCCCATCAGGCACGCGCCACTGACTTGAAGGACATGGGCACGGTCCGCTTTGAGGACAACGGCGTCACGGTCGTGGCCGACCTCCCAAAGAAAATCGATTGGGATCAGGACGCCCTCAGCGGAGTTGTGGAACTCCTGACCGCTGAAGGCGAAAACCCCCGTCATTACGTGGAAATCACCTTCAAGGTCTCTGAGCGCAGGTATGCAGCCTGGCCGC
>CAMDBX010000233.1 GCA_945889445.1 Rhizobium sp. Q54 | reverse complement strand
GTCCACTTCATTAGTTCGATTTCGTCTGCCGACTTGACGCTGCGCGCCTTCTCGGCGAGTTCCTGACCGTCAACCACCTCGATGCCAAGCGCTTCAAGGGCGCGAAGCCCCAGAGGATCGAGGTTGTCTGCGGCGATGCGCCTGTTGCCACCGCCATGCTCCCTCACGAGATCGGCGATCTCCTGCGCCCAGCGCTTTGCCCGCGCGCCTACTTCGCTGTCCGAGATCATGTAGAGCCAGGTCGTGGCAGGCTTGACGATGTCGATCCCCGCACCGCCCTTGATCATGTGCTCGGCGCCCTTGTACTCGTGCATGATGGCGGGGCCTTCGCCGAACAGCATGGCATAGCGGCTGTGTTCCCGCGTCGACCAGATCTGCATGTTGGCGTAGTCGAAGGCGTAGCGGATGTTGATCGGCGAATACATGAGGAACGCCGCGCAATCATGGGCCACGACCTGTTCGCGCATGCGCTTCAGCCGGTAGGTGCGCGCGCGGTCGACGACGCTTTGCGGAATGGGAGATTTCAGCGGCTTGCCGAGGCCGTCGATGTTGAGGAAGGATCGCTTGCGTTCCTCGCTGAAGATTTCGAGGACATCGCCCGTCTTGGGCTCGCGGACATTCATGGGAGGGCCTGCGCGTTCGATGATGTGTCCGATTGGACTTGCCGAAAGAGAGGCTAGGGCTTGAAACCCTATGTCACAACGGCAAAAAAACTAACTGTGACCCAGAAAAGCTATGGTCTCAGCCGCCGGTCGAGATACGCACGCGTGAAGGCGGCATATCCGTTGGCTGTCACCTTGAGCTGGTCACGCATGGTCCGATGCAGCTCCGGAAGAAGATGGAAGGGCACGTTCGGCGCCACGTGGTGCTCGACATGATAGGGCATGTTCCATGCGAGGAACCGGATGATGCCGGTTGTGAAGGTCGTACGGGTGTTCTCGAACATGTTGGACACGAACGGACAGTCGCCGTGCTCGGCAAGCAGGTAGAGACGCAGGAAGGGTTGCCCGAGCAGAACCGGAATGACCCAGAGCCACAAGACCACGGGTGACCACAGCAACGAAAACGCCAGCGCCAGATAGACCACCGCCAGAACGCGGGCTTCAGCCACTACACGCCCGCGTGCGCCCGTGGGCATGAAGTCTTCCTCCGCCACGCCGCGGACGAGCCGCACCAGCAACTTCAGGGCGCTGATCCAGTAAGGCAGCCCTGAAACATGCCACAGCCAGGACCGCAGGTTCCCAGGCTTCGGGCCATCCAGTTCCGGGTCCTTGGCCGGAATGTTCGTCCACCGGTGATGTGCCAGATGGAAGTAGCGGAACCACAGGAAGGGCAGGACGAGGACGACGCCGCAAGCATGCCCGGCGGACTCGTTCAGCCAGGCCGACCTGAATGGGGTTTGATGGGTGGCCTCGTGCTCGAGCGTGAACAGGAAGACAAGCAGGACGCCTTGCACCGGCAGAAGCAGCCACCAGCCCGGCACGCCGCTCGCGATCAGCGCGGAGCAAACCGCGATGAGGCCCATATGTCCGGCCAGATGAATGAGTCCTGCGCGGTCTGACCTCACAGCGAGGCTGGACTTTTCTTGGTCTGGCAGTTTGGCCAGCCATCTGCGGTGATCCACGCTTCTCTCCCGGGCAAGAGCCGCAAGCTAGTCGAGGCCAGCCATCACATCAACAAACCTTGTGGAAACGCCGAATAAATCTTAGCGTGCATCAGATAAACTAGGAGCAAGACGCCTGGCATGCCGCGATCCCGCAACTTGCCGCCCCTCAACGCCCTGAAGGCTTTTGAGGCCAGCGCCCGGCTTGGCGGTTTTGTCAGGGCGGCGCGGGAACTCGGCGTGACAGCCGCAGCCGTCAGTCTGCAGGTCAAGAGCCTCGAGAGCTTCTACGGCGCGGAACTGTTCTTCCGGCACAGCAATGGCATCTCGCTGACGTCGGCGGGAGATGTCGTCTATCGGATCAGCACGGAAGCGCTGGGCAGCCTGAACAGCATCGCGGAACGCATCGCCGGGCGCGAGCAGACCTCGCACATCGTCGTCAGCGTCCTGTCGTCCCTCGCCCCGACCTGGCTCTACGATGCACTGACTGTCTACCGCCGTGACATCGAGAACATCCGTTTCGAAATCCGGGAAGAGGCTGATCCCGTGGCCTTTGGCCGTGACAATGTCGATATCCGCATCACCTATGGTGCGCATATCTATCCAGATCATGCTGTCGCGGAATTGTTCACTGACCGTCTTGCCCCCATGTGTTCACCGGATTTTGCGCAGGCACATGGCCTGATCGATGCCGCGCCGGATGCGCTGTCGGACGATGACCTCATACACACCTATTGGGGTGCGGCCTTTCTGGCTTACCCCACGTGGTTCGACTGGTTCGCGGCCTGCGGTATCGAACGCCGTCACAATCTCGAACGGGAGAACATCGTTGGCATGGCGGCCGGCGCCATCGATCTCGCAGCGGCGGGTGCGGGCGTGGCCCTCGGCCAGATCTTCATGGCGCAAAAGGCCCTGTCCGCCGGCAAGCTCGTTATGCCGTTTGGCTGCATGCTCACGATGCAGCACCCCTATGTCGTCGTGCTGCCGAAGCTCCGTCTGCCACACCCTGCGGTGAAGCGCCTTGTCGATTGGCTCGCTGTGAATGCCGCTGCAAGGGCAAGCCTCACCGAATGAGCGTCCAGGCTGTGCCAGCAGCATCGGGCAGCGGATCGCTACAGGGACCTGTCATCCACCTTACCCGATTGAGCGCCGCGCCCGTTCAAGCTAAGTCCCGGCGATGGCCAAAACACCGCCACCGCCTATGGGGCGCGGCAGGATACTTGCCGGATCACCCAAAATGGATGGGGCAGACAAGTCAACAATAACAATTGGTTGAATGGTTTCGTGTGCGTGCCGTGTGCACGGAAGCCTAGACCAAGGGCAGCACAAACTGTGGGGGGACGGATCCGAACACGGCCCGCCACCTGGTGTCGCGTTCCGCGGAAATGCGCCGCCTGGAGATCTGGGCCTGAATCTCGACGTCCCAGGAGGCATTCTGGGCGAATTTGTTGTCGGCTAGCTTATAGGCCCGGCGCTCTGGCACGGTGAGATGGGACAAGACCAGGACCGGGACCTCGCTTAAACCTAAGAGCCGTGCCACCTGGACCCGGCCATGGCCGGCGATGATCTGTTCGTCATCGCCAATCAGGACAGGGTTGAGGAAGCCGAGCCTCGTACGCGGTCGTCAAAGTGATCGTAATTGACAACCGCCAGGAACTGGCCCGAATTGTCGGAGACAGCTGCTTCCACGGACGGGATTCGAACTGAACGCAAATCGTGCCCCAACAATAACAAGGACTTACAAGCAGAGAGCGTTGGATTCCAGACCCTTTCCCTCCGCCATTTACTGCCAGTAAGGAACTGTTAATATTACAGAATTTGGAAATTGACGTCCGCCAGACCATCACTTGGACCATCTTTCCGCGCCTTTCCACAGTGAAGGGTGCTGGGCAGATTCTGCCAACCTTCCCAATTGGTTCGACAGGCAGCGAGTGGCGCCCTAGACCCCCACCCCCATCTGGACAGGCCCGGGGGCCTGGGGGTGCCGTTTTTGGGACCCCTGCCATCTACACAGGCGCCTTGTTTCTGATGGTTACCTAAAGGTAACTTCAACAGAGATTTTCCCTGTTGAGGTAGCATGCTTGATCCGAACTCGTTCTACGGCCGGCTGAGCGAGAGCCGTGGTGGAGATAGTGCCGAGTTAATTGACGTCGTCACTCGATCTGTCGCCCATCGAACCGGCGCTTGTGCGTCGACTCTTTCAGCGTCGGCCCAGCAATACTGGCCGACGGCGCTGGCTGAAATGGTAACACGGAGCCATCGTCTGCGGCGTACGCGAAACGTTCGGGTAGTATTTGCGCAATCCAGACTAGGCAGAAAATCTGGAAGAACTTCGCAGGGGTCGCAGTGCTCCGACTAATTCTCATGATGTCATCCTCCGATGGCGGCGCAGACCAGATCGACTCCGCCGCATCAATGCTGATTATTCACCCGCCACATAGAGCGGCATAGTCACGGC
>CAMDBX010000232.1 GCA_945889445.1 Rhizobium sp. Q54 | reverse complement strand
CCTAAGACTTTGGGGCAGGGCTCGAAGCGATTTGCATCGATGGCGCCATGTCGCGGGTCTGGCGGAAAGGACGGACACGTTACGAACCACAGCCATCTTGCAAGGCCTTCATTTTCCAAATTTCGCCGGATACCCGGCATGGGGTACGGGAGGCCGTTTTCGCTTAAAGAGTTCCCTTATGCTTAGAATGCGATGTTGCTCAAGCGATCAGGTCATTTCGGGGGGGTCTGCCCCTGCGAGGCTTCATGCGAAGCCCAGACATGGCGAGAAACTCTTCAAGGTCCTCTCTGCGAACGTGCTGATCTCCTGTGGGAGACGTAGGGCGACTTGTCGGCAGCCCGTTCTTTGTCATCCGATAGACTGAAGATTTGCTCATTCCGAGAAGTTCCGGCAATTTGCACAGCTTAATCAGATCGGGAAGGCGTTGCTGCCTTTGCTGATTGATGGCGTTACTGATCGGACGAAGTGAGGTCAAAGCGTCAGCATGAATGTCGCCCATAAGCTTGACCTTCAAATGCTTCTTCTTGCGACCACCCCGACACGGGGTTTCTGGCACATGGACTACAATAAACGCTTCAGATTGCGCCATTTGAACTACTCCTACGCAAGTTGATTACAACGGAAGTCGTGGGTTGCTGCGTCACGTACTCTGCCCATTGCGCCAATATTTCACGGCGCTGCTCAAGAAGATCGTCACGGAGGTATGCGCTTTCAGCCTTGCCCAATACTTGGTGGTCAAGGCACTTCTCGGAAGCAACTCGGTCGAAACCCTTGTGATGAACCCACTCGCGGAAGCTGCTGCGGAAGCCATGGGTGGTGCATTTTTCTTTGAAACCCATACGATCCCGCAGGGCCAGAAGCGCATTGTTGGAGAATGGCCTTCCGGGCTCACGTTCAAAAACGTAGCCATCAGCTTTGGGACCAATCTTCTCTAGAATCTCAACGGCAGCGGTCGGGAGAGGAATGCGAAAGGGCCGTCGCCCTTTCATCCTAATCTTCGGAATATTCCAAGTCTTTGCCGCGAGGTCGATTTCCTCCCAGCGAGCCATTCGAACTTCCTCTGTTCGCGTCGCAGTTAAAATGCAGAAACGATACGGGACTGAAGCGTCGGCACTTCTCGCGCATAGCGCAGTATAGAAAGACGGCACATCCTCATGTCGAAGAGCCCGGTGATGTTTTTCCTCTATGCTCTGTTGCGGCAGTACGTATTCAAGGCATCCTTTCCAACGCGCGGGATTGTCACCATCCCGGTATCCTTGATGCTTCGCGTAGTCGAGGACGGCCTCTATTCGTCCTCGCGTGCGTGATGCCACTTCCTTAATTCGGGTCCAAATTGGAAGCAGCGCTGCCTTCACATCAGCCGTTTTAATTTGATCAACGGGCATCTTTGCAAGATCGGGGACATATTCCACAGTCTTGAGCCATTGGTGGGGGCTTTTTGCGTTCGTCCAACGGGAGGCAAAAACGCCGACGTACTCGGCGAGCATCTCCTCAAATGTCGGGATCTTCTTGGGGTTCAAATGCTCAGTGGGATCTATGCCACTTGCCAACAGGCGTCTTAAGTCAGCGGCCTTGAACCGAGCCTCGGCGAGGTCGAGATCCCATGCTGAGCCGAGCCCTTTCTCAACTTCCACGCCTTTCAGCGTGTAGCGGAAGACCCACGATCTGGCGGTCTCTGAAGACACGACAAGGTAGAGATTTTGCCCGTCACCGTATTTGCCCGGCTTGATGAATCTTTGTCGAACAAACTGAGAACTAAGCTTGTTAACACGCCTCATTAGGCTCCCCGCTTTCCACGTTCATTTCCCCGTCACGTGCTGGGAATGTGGGAAACTGTGCGAGTGGATTCAAGCGATAAAAGCTTGAAAATCAAAGCGTTTAAACACCAATTGAAACTGTGGGAGACGCTGGAAAAAAGGTAATGGCGGAGGGAAAGGTGCTGGAAACCAACCTTCTCCACTCGCAAGCTATTGATTTTGCTGAGTTCACATTTCCACGGAGTTCGAATCCCGCGCGTGGATCCGCAGGGGTTTTCGGAAACTCACGCCCTGTTCCGCAATTACGGTCGTGCGACGCTGAAACCAGGCAACCACTCGCTTGGCTATAGGTCCGGGAGCGTTCGGATGTTCTTGAGTCCAGAGGACGACACCTACTGTAGTGCTAGCCCTCGATGCCGATGGTGAACAGCACCGCATAATCAACCTTGCTGCAGTTGGCGACCGGGGGCATCTCCGCCTGCTGACGGCGCCAATCTCCCCGGACGAAATCTCAGTCGCGACCGCTGATCCGCCGCAGCACGGCATCCAACGCTTGCGGCCAGGTGCCCCCCTCATCCAGAACCTTCTGGCCCGCTTCGGTGATGCCGCCGGGGGTGACCACGCCCCGGGTGATCTCAGCCAGCGGCAACGGCATCTCCAGCAGCGCCGTGGCGTTGCCCTTCAGCAGGCCCGCCACGAGGCGGCGGGAATCCTGCGCGTCGAGGCCGTGGCGGGTGAACCAGTCCATCACCTCGCCCAGCAGCAGCGTCGCCATGCCTGAGAAGGCACCCATCACACTGGCGGCGAGGAATGTGTCCTCCGTATCGTAGGCGTGCACCGGGCCGAGCCTCTCCAGCAGCGCCCGCGCGGCGGCATTCTCCGGATGGAGCACGGACGGGCCGACGTTATAGGCATTGGATGAGCCCGGCATCATCGACACGGCTGCATAAGCTGGCGAAACGAGCTCGCGCACGCGCGCAAGGCGGATATCTGACATGACCGAGAGCACGGTCTGGCCGGAGCGGAAGCGCAAGGGCCGAAGCACGGCTTCCGCCTGGCGCGGGAGGACGCTCACCACGACTAGATCGCAGGTATCGGCGATGTGCTGGTTCCCAGCGATGGTCACACCGAAGCGCTGCCGCAGGCTTTCCGCCTTCTCCGCGTTGCGTGGCGACACCATGATCACCTCACCCACCCCGGCGCGCGCCAACCCCTCGACGAAAAAGCTGGCGAGGCTGCCGGTACCGATGAAGCCGAGGCTGATCACGGAAGCTCGTCCAGCGCCTCGCCGATGGCCTTGGCGGTAAACGCGATGTCGTCCTCGGTATGGACGATCGAGGACAGCGAGTGCAGCGTGGCCGACGGCGACATGTAGACGCCCTTGTCGAACAGCTTCAGAACGAAGTCGCGGAACTTCACGCGGTTCACATGGGCCGAGAAGTCACGGCAGTCGGCGATCTCCTCCTTGTCGGTGAAGAAAATCTGGAACATCGAGTTCATGCCCTGCACCACCAACTTGTGACGGTTGTGGCCCTTGGACACGCGGCGGATCTCGTCCGCCATCTTCTGGCCGAGGTGGGCGAGCTTCCGGTAGTTCGCCTTGTCATCCGCAAGCATGACCTCGAGCATGGTCTTGGTGACGGAGAGCGTGAGGCGGCCCGCATTGTGCGTGCCATAGTGCAGCACCTTGCCCCATTCGAGGCCCTGCATGACGTGGTCCGGCCCGGTGATCGCCGCCATGGGAAGGCCTGCACCCAGCGCCTTGCCATAGGTGACGATGTCGGGCTTCAGGCCATAGATTTCGGCACAGCCGCCCGGCGCCACGCGAAAGCCCGTGACCGTTTCGTCGAGATAGAACAGGCAACCGTATTGGTGGCAGAGCTCCTCGATGCGCTTCAGGTAGCCGGGCTTCGGCAGGATCACGCCCATGTTGGCCATGATACCCTCGGTGACGACGCAGGCGGCATCGCGGCCATGGGTTTCCATGGCGCGCTCCAGCATCTCGACGTCGTTCCACGGCACCACCACGGTATCGAGCCACATCTCTTCCAGCACGCCGGCACTATCGACGATGCGGATGGGGCTGGTCTTGGGCCCGAACATGGTGGGCGGCATGGGATTGGTGTTGACGATCACCGGATCCCACCAACCGTGATAATGGCCTTCGAACTTAATGATCTTGCGCCGCCCCGTGAGCCCGCGCGCAAGGCGGAAGGCGGCCATCGCCGCTTCGGTGCCGGTGTTGGCGAAGCGCACCTTGTCGGCATGCGGCAGCAGGTTGACCAGCATCTCCGCCACTTCGACCTCGACCTCGAGTGCCGTAGCAAAATGCGA
>CAMDBX010000231.1 GCA_945889445.1 Rhizobium sp. Q54 | reverse complement strand
GGTCACCGACCTCGACGTCGAAACCTATGAGCACCGCGAATACGGACTCTCGACCTATGACAGCTACGAGGACGGCGCCGGCGTTTGCTACTCCTCCTTCCGCCGCCCCATCGTCAACATGCGCCCGAAGTACCGCATGTCGAGCATGGGCATTACCTGGCAGTTCCCAGCTGACCTGTCGATCGTCGCGTGGATCGAGAAGATGGGCTACGACTGCGACTTCATAACTGATGAGGACTTGCATCGCGAGGGCCTGGACGCCATCAAGCCCTATTCCTGCGTGATGACTGGCACCCACCCGGAATATGTCTCCGAGCGCATGCTCGACGCGCAGGAGGACTATGTCGCGCAGGGCGGCCGCCTCATCTACATGGGCGGCAACGGCTACTATTGGGTCGTCGGCTTCGATCCCGAGGACACGGCCTGCATGGAGGTACGCAAGCTCGACTCTGGCATGCGCGCCTGGGCCGCCAAGCCCGGCGAGCATTATCTGCAGACCACTGGCGAAAAGAGCGGGTTGTGGCGCAACCGCGGCCGCGCTCCGCAGAAGCTCACAGGCGTGGGTTTCATCGCCGAAGGTTTCGAGACCGCCACGCCCTACCGTAAGATGCCGGATGCCTGGCACCGTACCGTGTCGTGGATCACCGAGGGCGTTGAGGGTGAGATTTTCGGCGACCACGGCCTCGCCTATGGCGGCGCCGCTGGAATCGAGGTCGACCGCTACGACCTCAAGCTCGGCACGCCGCCGCACACCAAGATCATCGCCTCTTCCGGCGGCCACTCGGACAATTACGTGCTGGTCACCGAGGAACTGCTCTATGCCTATGCCGGCCTCGTCGGTTCTCTCGACTATCGCATCCGCGGCGACATGATCTATTTTCCGGCGCCAAACGACGGCGCCGTCTTTGCTACCGGCTCGATTGCCTATGGCCAAGCACTGCCCGCCAACAACTTCGACAACAGTGCATCGCGGGTGTTGAAGAACGTCGTTGATGCCTTCTTGAAGCGCGGCAAGCTGCCGGGGAGACACTGGACCGTCGACGAGAAGCAGTGGCGCTGAGCTGCCACAGTTTAGTTACGATCTGCTCAGCTACCAACCTCTGCTTCGGCAGAGGTCTTTTCCTTTCCAGGCTATCTTCTCGGAATTCGCTTGCTTTAGAAAATGCCAGTCAGGTCAGCAGTCAGGCCGGAAATCCGCCGACCGCTTTCATCATAGTCATTTGTAGATATGTATGTTCTTGCGAGGCATCCTTTTTCGTGTCGAGGAGTCGACTTACCCGTAACCTCCACACTCTTAAATAGACAGGTTTGAACAGGTTTGCTAGAATTGACGGATGGCGAAGATAAAGGCCAGAGCTCTGTCACCTGCCGCCGCTAAGCCTGAGCGCGTTGCTCAGATCCTTGAGCGCGACATCCTGTCAGGAAGGCTCCGTTACGGGTCGCAACTCGAAAGCGAAAACGCTTTGGTCCGACGTTTTGCGGTTAGTCGCAACACGGTGAGAAAGGGCTTGGAAACGCTCGCCGACAAAGGCCTGATTACCACTCGGGTAGGTATAGGTTCATTCGTCACCTTCGATGGTCACACCATCGATAACGCGCTTGGCTGGACGCGAGCGCTATCGACACAGAACGAAACGATAGAAACTAAACTGCTGCGTCTTGAGTGTGTCTCCGATGCCAGCCTGGCCATGACGCTGAAGCTCTCTCTCCCGGATTTCCTGGCCGTTGACAGGGTGCGTAGCCTGAAGGCCGCGGGTCGTGTCGTATCGATCGAACGTAGTAGGGTCCCGCTGCGCTCGGGGATCGAAAGCGTCGTTGGCGATGGTCTTCTCAAGGGTTCGCTTTCGGCCACCCTGATCGCCGCGGGGTTGCGCGGCGAGGGTGGTGAGGAGTGGGCTGAGATTGAATGTCTCAACGCAGTGGACGCAGCCCTTGCTGGTGTGCCGCCCGGCACAGCTTTCCTGCGGACCCGCAGGCTGGTACGCGACAGTGAGGACCATGTGGTCGAATATGTGGTGAGCCTGCTCGATCCTCGCCACTTCGCTCTGCATCTTGCCTTCTGATGGAGAGGCCCCCTTTTCAGCAACGTGCACTTGGCGCGCTGGTCGGCGTGGCGATTGGAGATGCCATGGGCATGCCCACGCAGACGTTGACGCGCGAAGAGATTGCGAGGCAGTACGGCGCTATTACTAGTTTCCGAGATGCCGGACTTGATCAGCCGGTGAGTGCGGGGCTGCCGGCAGGTACCATCACAGATGATACCGAGCAGAGTATTCTCATTGCCCATCACATTATAGCGCGTAGAGGCCGCATCGACCAGCTGGCTTGGGCGCAGGAATTGTTGGCTTGGGAGCGCGACACTCATGCGCGTGGCGTGAACGATCTGCTTGGCCCCTCCACCAAGCGCGCAATCGAGGCTTTGCAGCGAGGCGTCCCGGCCAGCGAGACCGGACGATTCGGCACGACTAACGGTGCCGCCATGCGCATCGTGCCAGTGGCGATCGCAACGCCCGCCATGCCGCTTGGCGAACTTGTCGACGCGGTGGAGGAAAGTTGCCGCCTGACCCATCACACCTCTGAGGCCATTGGCTCTGCGTCGGCGGTTGCAGCCGCGGTAAGCTGCGGCATCGAAGGGGCATCTATCGATGAGATGCTCGATACCGCGCTCGACGCCGCAGCCTTGGGCGAGCAGCGGGGCGAGCCCGCCAAGGGCGGCTCGATCAGGGACAGGATTGCCGCGGCACTGGCACTTGCCGCTGGGAGCAGTGGAAGGGCAAGCGCATTTGAGATTGCCGTGGAAATCGGCACGAGCGTCTCCGCCCTGCAGTCCATTCCCATGGCCTTCGCCATCCTGCGGTTAACCGATGCGAATCCATGGTCCGCAGCCCTGATGAGCGCGGTAATCGGTGACGATACCGACACCATTGGTGCAATCGCCTGTGGCATGGCAGGGGCCCGTTCCGGAATAGCCGCCATTCCCCCCAAGGCATGGGCGCTGGTTCAAAGAGTGAATGGTCTTGACCTCGAACCTATCGTGAGTGGCCTGCTGCGCCTACGCGCAGCACGGGGGGCAGAGGGCGCATGAGCGGGGGACTGCTGCAGCTTTCCGGCGTCGTTGTTGACCTCGTGCACCGGCTCGACCATCTGCCGGCTCCCGGTGAGGAGGTTGAGACATCAACCTTCCAGATGACGCCGGGTGGCGGTTTTAATGCCATGGCAGCGGCGCGCCGCATGGGGGCTAGTGTGACCTATGGCGGGGTGCTGGGCCAAGGGCCGCTGTCGGAGATCGCACTGCAGGGCCTCGCGGCCGAGGGTGTAGCCATCGCCACACAGCGCCGCGCGGAGATAGACCAGGGCAGCTGCGTGGTTATTGTTGACGCCATGGGTGAGCGCAGCTTCATCACCCATCATGGTGCAGAACGTGAGGTGGACCTTGCCCATCTCCGCTCTATTTCTGCCGCAGCACATGGGTTTGCACTTTTGACCGGCTATTCGCTTTACAAGCCGAAAAGCGCCGCCGCCTTCCTTTCGTGGCTACCCGGCCTGGCACGGCCGCCGCTACTCCTCTTCGATCCGGGCCCGACGGTGGCCGACATCCCGCGTCCGACCGTCGCGAATGCGTTGGCGCGTGCCGACTGGGTAAGCGCAAATGCAAGCGAGGCAGAGGTGCTGACAGGTGAGGAGGATCCGGCAGACGCTGCCGCGGGTCTTGCAATTGGTCGCAGTGGTGCTCTCGTGCGGCGCGGCCCAGACGGCTGCTGGCTCAGTCATGGCGGCCTCACCGCACATGTGCCGAGTTTTGCAGTGAGGGCTATCGACACAAATGGCGCGGGCGATGCGCATGATGGCGTGTTCATGGCAGCGATGATGATGGGTTTTGATCCTCTGGATGCCGCGCTGATTGCCAACGCCGCCGCCGCGATCTCAACCACAAGAATTGGTCCGGCCACGTCGCCGGACGCAACCGAAACCCGCCAGTTTATGGCCGCGCGAGGTGCAAGCCTTGCGACGCATGAAAACTGGGAACGGGTTCAACCGGGCGCCAAAGACGCCCCCAAGGAGGAGGACAGGGAATGAACAGGATCAACAGGCGC
>CAMDBX010000230.1 GCA_945889445.1 Rhizobium sp. Q54 | reverse complement strand
CGATGAACCTGCACCTTGTCGAAATCTCTGCCGAAGTGGCACCCGGCCGCCACGCCGTGCTGCTCCTCGATCAAGCTGGCTGGCACACATCGGCGCGACTGAAGGTTCCTGCGAACATCACGCTATTGCCGCTTCCACCCAAATGCCCTGAGCTCAACCCTGCTGAAAATGTCTGGCAGTTCATCCGGGACAACTGGCTATCCAACAGGATCTTCAAGTCCTACGAAGACATTCTCGACCACAGCTGTTTCGCCTGGAACAAGCTCATCGACCAACCTTGGCGCATCATGTCCATCGGCCTCAGAGACTGGGCTCACGCGTCGTGATTAATGCGGGTTGGTATAAGAAATCTTTCTTTATGCACGTAAGGGCTGTGCCAGGGGTGCGACACAATCCGCCGCTGCTAACGCGGAGATCGCTCCGACAGCCAGGAAGCGTAGGTCTCGGAGAGGCCCTGCTCGAGCGTGCGGGCGCGGCTCCAGCCCAGTTCGCGGAGGCGGCGGATGTCGGCAAGCTTGCGTGGCGTCCCGTCAGGACGCGAGGCGTCGAAGGACAGTTCACCCGCAAAGCCCACGGTCCGGCAGATCAGGAGCGCCAGGTCGCCGATCGAGACCTCCTCGCCTGATCCAATGTTGATGGGGATGTCGCCGTCGTAGTTTCGCGCCAGGAACACCGCGGCGTCGGCGAGGTCGTCGACGTGGAGGAACTCGCGGAGCGGTCGCCCGGATCCCCAGACGGTCAGGCGCTCCAGCTTGGCTTCCCTGGCCTCATGCGCCTTCCTGAGGAGTGCCGGCAGGACGTGCGACGTCTCGAGGTCGTAATTGTCGCCTGGTCCGTAGAGGTTGGTGGGCTGGCAGGAGATGTAGCTCGCACCATACTGGCGGCGGTAGGCCTGGGTGAGCTTGACGCCAGCGATCTTGGCGATGGCGTACCACTCGTTGGTCTCCTCGAGGGGCCCGGTGAGCAGGGCCTCCTCCGGAATGGGCTGGGGTGCCAGTTTCGGGTAGATGCAGGTCGAGCCGAGGAAGACCAACCGCTCGACGCCGGCCTCGTGCGCGGCGTGGATGAGATTCGCCGCGATCATCAAATTGTCGTAGAGGAATGAGGCGGGGCTCGCGGCGTTGGCGGCGATGCCGCCTACCTTCGCCGCTGCGAGGAAGATGGCGTCGGGGCGGTTGGCCCTGATCCAGGTGGACGTCGGGGCCTGGTCCCGGAAGTCGATCGCCCGCCGGGGCATGCGGAGAAGCTCGCAGTCCTCGGACCCGAGGCGGCGGACGAGAGCCTGACCGACCATGCCGTGCTCGCCGGCAACCCAGACGCGCTTTCCCGTGAATGCGTAGGGCAGGGTGATGGTCATCGGGGGTCTCTTCCAAAACGAGCGAATTGGGTGATCTTGGAGGCTGGCTTCGCGAACAGCGCCCAGTCGACGACGCCCGACTTGAGCCAGCGTCGGCGCGCGGCGAGGGCCTCGAGATTATGCCTCAGGTGAGCGGAGAGGCTCGCCGTGCTGCGGCCGCCCAATGCCATGTCGATCATCACGTGCGGGACGTGGCGGAGGCGTGCGCCGTGTACGTCAATGGCGCGCAGCATCCAGTCGTAGTCGGCTGCGGTGGGAAGCATCAGGTCAAAGGCCCCGACGGCCTCGGCGAGCTGCCGCCTGACGTAGAAGGTGGGGTGCGCCGGCATCCAGCCGGATGCGAAGCCGCGTGGTGGAGGCGGCGTGCCGCGCCAGCGCCTGACGACACGGTCCTGCTGGTCGTGGAAGTCAAGATCGCCGTGGATCGCGTCGTGGTCCCCGAGGGCCTCAGCAGCGCGGCTCAGCACGTGGCCGTCGTGGTATCGATCGTCGGCGTTGAGGACGCCCACGGCGTCACCTGCATAGAGCGCAAGGCCCTTGTTGAGGGCGTCATACATGCCCCGGTCGGGCTCACTCATGACGCGGATGTTTGGGCTTCGGAAGCCCTCGGCAATGGCGACCGTATTGTCAGTGGAAGCGCCGTCGATGACGAGCAGTTCCTTGTTCGGGTAGTCCTGCGACAGGAAGGAGGCAATGGTCCGCGCAATCGTCGCATCCGCGTTGCGGCAGACGGTGAGCACGGAGATCTTCATGTGTCTATGCGTGCCGTCACTGCGCCGCGAGGCTCGTCGGTTCTTCGCTCGGACGCCTGAGACCCTGCTCGCGTTTAATCAACGCGACGTCGCTGCGAACCATTTCGGAAATCATCTCCTCGAAGGTGGTCGTCGCCTCCCAGCCCAGCCTGGCCCTGGCCTTCGACGCGTCGCCCAGCAGGAGTTCAACCTCGGTGGGCCTGAAATAGCGCGGATCGACTTCAACAACGATGCGCCCGGACCGGGCGTCGCGGCCCTTCTCGTCCACGCCATGGCCCTCCCACGAGAGGCTAATCCCCAACTCGGCAAACGAGCGCGTCACGAGGTCTCGCACCGTGTGCTTCCTGCCCGTGGCGATCACGAAGTCGTCGGGCTGGTACTGCTGCAGCATCAGCCACATCGCCTCGACGTAGTCGCGAGCGTGACCCCAGTCGCGCTCGGCGTCGAGGTTACCCAGGTAGAGTTTGTCCTGGAGGCCCAGCGATATGGCGGCGGCACCTCGCGTCACCTTGCGGCTGACGAAGGTCTCGCCGCGGAGCGGGCTCTCGTGGTTGAAGAGGATGCCGTTCGAGGCGTGCAGGCCGTAGGCCTCGCGGTAGTTGACGACGATCCAGTAGGCGTAGAGCTTGGCTGCGGCGTAGGGGGAGCGGGGATAGAAGGGGGTCGTCTCCGACTGCGGCACCGCCTGGACCTTGCCGTAGAGCTCCGACGTCGAGGCCTGGTAGAAGCGCGACTTCTCCTTGAGGCCGAGGAGCTTGATGGCCTCGAGGAGGCGGAGCGTGCCGATCGCGTCGGCGTTCGCGGTATACTCGGCGGTCTCGAAGCTGACCTGGACGTGGCTCTGTGCCGCGAGGTTGTAGATCTCGTCCGGCTGCGTCTCCTGCACGATGCGGATCAGGTTTGTGGCATCCGTCATGTCGCCGTAGTGCAGGATGAGCCGCCGGTCGAGGGCATGCGGGTCCTGGTAGAGGTGGTCAATGCGGCCGGTGTTGAACGAGGAGGAGCGGCGCTTCAGGCCGTGCACCTCGTAGCCCTTCCCGAGGAGAAGTTCCGCAAGGTAGGCTCCGTCCTGTCCAGTTACACCGGTGATCAATGCGACTTTTGACATGGCGATGGTATCTATCGGAACTGGCCCGACTGCCACAAGAGAATTTATGGGATGCTGCCTCTCTCTGCGCCATTGCAAGCCAGGGTAACTACGCAAAATATGCAATCAAAGATAGATAAATGACTCTCGAAAGGAGCCCCTCGGCTCCGATGCTCACCTCATGGGTTCAAAACAGGTGGGATCCACCGAAAGCGCGGCCGGCAACCTGGATCTACCGTGCTGCGTGCCCGGTCGGCACTGGGTCGGTTGCTGACCGATGGGCCTCACGTCCGTTCGACATTATCTGGTTCATGCCGGGCCTCTTCCTGTTCCACAGCCTCGGCGTTGACGGGCTCGTCTTCCGGCCTCATCAGCCCCTGTCGGTCGGCCAGCTCGACCGCCTCTTCCATGCTAACAGTGTTGAGGACCAGCTCAAATTGCTCGAGAATCTCGGTAGAGTTGCGCGCGACAAAGGATCTTACGGCGTCATTGGCCAGCAGCTTTCCAAGGTAGCCCTTGGCAACGACGAGATTCAACAGCTCTGACCCGTAGTTTTCTTCAGCATGCTTGTACTTCTCCTGAACCTGGTTGATCTCACGCTCCAGCTTCACGATCTGCTCGAGCGGGTCACCCTTTGGCTCATCCGGCGTTGGCGGAGTGAAGTCGGTCCGCTGCTCGGGAGGCGTCGCCTTGAGGAGGGCGTCAGCGTGTGCGGCGGTGATCGTGTTGGCAGCGATCATCTGCTCCACAGCTTCGATCTGGCGTGCTGCTTTCATTTTGCGGAGGTGGCGGGTCACATCGGGTGTGAACTGGTGGTCCTGCAGTAGTTCTACCGCCCTCGGGCAGATTCCATGCAGCAGATTGATCCGGCTGTTGATGGTCGAAAAGTTGACATTGAAGGCT
>CAMDBX010000229.1 GCA_945889445.1 Rhizobium sp. Q54 | reverse complement strand
CCACCCCTGCTGCGCTGCAACTGGTCATTCCCTTCGAGGGCGGCAAGGTCACGACGGATCGTTGCAGGCGAGGCATTCAGCAGGGCGCAGAGTTCCTCGACCGTTGCAGCCTGCCTTGTCCTCAAGATGCGACAAATTTCGGCTTGCCGCACGCCCGGCGCACGTTTTGATCGTTCCACATGGACCATATGGTCTCTATAGTTCACTAGTCGATGCGATTTCAATCACTAACAGTCAATATTGTTTGCGTTTATGACTTTCTTCTACTAGGTTTGAGGACTTAACCGCCTCAGAGACCAGACAAAAGGGGATAGAAATGCACAAAAACAGCATGACACGGCGTGCTCTGGCCTTTCTGCTTGGAGGCGCAGCTTTGGTAGCGGCGACGGGCACCACGATCTCCGAAACTCACGCACAGGAACTGAAAATCATAGCCACGGGAGAGCCCTATGGCCTCGGGCTGAAGGCTGCGGCCACCGCCTTCGAGGCAAAGACGGGTATCAAAGTAACCGTCGACCAGTTTCCCTACGGTGATGCCTACAACAAGCAGGTGCTACTCGGGACGGCTGGTTCCGACGAATATGACATGATGGTGTTGGACTGCATTTGGCTACCCATTTTCGTTAAGAACAAGTGGGTCCAGCCATTCGAGCCGATCGAGGCCAAGGCGAATGACAAGATTGAATGGGACGCGTTCCTCCCGGGTATCGTTGACGCCTATGATGTCATCGATGGCCAACACTGGGCGGCGCCGATTGATTTCTTCCTCGAGGTACTCGCCTACCGGACCGACCTGTTCGAGACGGCTGGATTGAAAGAGCCGCCGAAGACCTGGGACGAATTCAAGGCCTACGCTGAAAAGCTCAATGATCCGGCTAACGGTGTCTATGGCGTTACTACCATGCCTGGCGAGCAGGACGGCGGATATTCAGAATGGACAGTGCGGTTGGCCAGCCTGCCCATGCCGCCGAACTCGACCCAATTCGTCTGGGATCGTGATTTCAAGTCGATGATTCCTTATAATGACAACGGCAGAAAGGCACTCGATCGCTGGCTGGAGATCAAGCCGTTTACCGCGCCGGGCGCAAACGAGATGGGGTATGCTGAGGCGACCAACGCCTACATGCAGGGCAATGCTGCCATGTATGTGAACTGGTTCGGCTTCTTTCCTGACATTGAGAACCCTGAAACGAGTAAGGTAGCCGGCAAGGTCAAATATGCCCTGCCGCCCGTCGAGACGCTCGGCGGCACGCGCAACGACTATATCGGAGGGTTCCAGATATCGATCGCTGCGAACGCGCCGAACCCGGATCATTCCTATCAATTCATTGCCTTCGTCACGAGCCACGAGGGTCAGGAGATTATGCTGGAGGCCGGCGCGTCGGGCGCATATCGTTCTGACGTCTATTCGAACGAAAAATGGCTGGCGAAGTTCCCGTTCCTGAAGCCGGTCAAGGAAGCGCAGACTATGTTGCCGCTCACGTCAGGCTTGGCCGAATACGTGGAAATGCAGCGGATCGTCTACGACCAACTGTTTGCTGCATGGGTCGGCCAGGTCGACTCAGCCACTGCGATGAATCGGGCGAGTGAGCAACTCGACGAGTTGATGAAGTCGCTCGGCTATCAGAAGTGACATAGGCGTGGCCGGCATGAGCTGGCCTCTCCGCCCTTTCGGAACAAGATATGGCTGACGTTTCCTTTCGCCGCTTGACCAAGAGCTTCGGTCCGGTCACGGTGATCGCTGAACTAAATCTGACCATAAACAGCGGCGAGTTCACTGTTCTCCTGGGGCCGTCCGGCTGCGGCAAGACAACCTTGCTGCGAATAGTGGCGGGATTGGAAACGCCGACGCTAGGCGAGATCTGGATCGGGGCGCGTGAGGTGACCGATCATCGTCCGAGCGAACGGAACATCGCCATGGTATTCCAAAACTATGCGCTCTACCCGCACTTAACGGTAGCCGACAATCTCGCATTCCCGCTTCGCGTACAGGGCGTGCCGAAAGTGGAACGCAGACGTCAGGTGGAGCGTGTTAGTACCCTCCTCGGACTTGGCAGCCTGCTTGATCGTAAACCTCGTCAGCTCTCCGGCGGTCAGCGCCAGCGTGTCGCGCTCGGACGTGCGATGGTACGTGAGCCGGAAGTATTCCTGTTCGATGAACCTCTTTCGAACCTGGACGCCAGCCTGCGTGAGGAAATGCGTTCTGAACTCATCCGTTTTCATGAGCAGCAGAGGAAGACCATCATCTATGTGACCCACGACCAGGTCGAGGCGATGACGATGGCGCAACGCATCGTCATCATGCGTGACGGGGTCATCCAGCAGATCGGCCCTCCCAGGGCGATATATCGCGAACCGGCAAACATTTTTGTAGCGCGTTTTATCGGCAGTCCCGGCATGAACCTTCTGGACGCCGAGGCGGCCGGTTCAGACCTCATGGTGGGCGGCGCCAACGCTGAAATCGTCGGAAAAGTCCCGTTGCCTCAGTGTGCCAAATTTGTACTGGGCTGCCGTCCAGAGGACATCCGGATTGGTCGCATAAACGACCCTGGAGTGACCATCCTCGCAGCCGTAATCGCCTTGCAGCCGCTTGGCGCATCCGTTCTTGTCGACCTGCAGATTGAGGACAGAGGGCCGCGCTTGGTCGTAACAGCAGCCTGGGATGAGAACCTCCCGAGGGTCGGCGAAAGAGTTGTGGTTTACATGCCAGCGGATCGGCTCTGCTATTTCCAGGCTGAAAGTGGGGAACGCATAGCGACCGAGACGGTGGCCTAGACAGGGCGAGCCACAAATTCCGGCTCTCTCGCATTTTAGCCTCGGATGAATCGGTTATGATTCTAAGCGGACGGCGTGGTTTGGCGAGGATTGAGCCGCCATTTGGACGAGTGAGATCCGGTTACGTTAGCGCAAGGCAATGCGCTATCCGAGCGATTTGAAGGATGAGGAGTTCGCGCTTGTGGAGCCGCTGATCCCGCCTGCCAAGCGCGGTGGGCGGCGGCGCGGGGTTGATATCTGTGAGATTTTGAACGGGCTTCTCTACGTGTTGTCGACGGGCTGCCAGTGGGCGGCGAGGCGCGCATCATCATCGAGAGCTGGCGCTGCTTGTATAATACTCTCCGGCCACACGGTTCGCTCGGCTACAAACCACCAACCCCCGAAGTCTTCATCCCTGCAACCGCGCGGGCGGCAGCGCAACCCCAGACGGCTTCGCCGCGCGCGCCAGCTAGCGCCGAAGCCGTCAATGCACTAGCATTAACCCCGGACCACCCAATCGGGGCTGATCACCTGGGCAGCGGAGAATGACGTCCGTCGTCTGTACTGGATCGACATACTTTTGAGACCATGGACTGTTCGCGACAATGGAAAATTGTCGATATAGTGCCACACTTGGCAGGCAAGGGACGGAGTGCAGAGATGACAAGCGTTAGGATCGGCATCAACCCCATCACATGGTCGAATGATGATGTGCCCGAGCTTGGTGGTGATATATCCCTCGAGACTTGCTTGCGTGAAACGCAGCAGGCCGGCTATTCAGGGATAGAACTCGGCGGCAAATTTCCGCGCCAATCCGAAATACTCAGTCCAATTATGGATAGTTATGGTCTGAAGCTAGTTTCTGGCTGGTTTGACGGGCGTTGCTGTGAGCGTGAGGTCGCCGCGGAAATGGAAGCCATCCTGCCCCACCTCCAGCTACTGAAGGATATGGGCAGCGCACATGTGGTATATGCTGACACCTCTCGCGGCCGCCATGGTGCGATCTGGGATCCGATTTCTAGCCGCCCCGCGCTGCGGGCGGAAGAATGGCCGGACTATGGCCGTCGCCTCACCGACCTTGCTGAGCGTATGGCGGAGTTTGGCGTGCGCATGGCCTTCCACCACCACATGGGCACTATCGTTGAGACCGACGAGGAGGTTGATCTTTTGATGAGGCACACGAGCGATGCGGTGGGTTTGCTATTCGACACCGGTCATTCTCTGTTCGCGGGTGGGGATCCGCTGGCGTTGCTCACGCGTAACGTGGCACGCGTCGTTCATGTCCATTGCAAAGACGCCCGGCGCGACACTCTGGAGCGTGCAAGGCGCGACGACCTGAGTTTCATGGCAGCAGTGATGGAGGGCCTCTT
>CAMDBX010000228.1 GCA_945889445.1 Rhizobium sp. Q54 | reverse complement strand
ACGCTGCGACCGTCACACCTTTCCTGGCGGTGCGGGCCCTTGTGCGGGATGCTGTTGCCAACGGGCTCCGCGTCATGCTCCATACGCCGGTCCGCGGATTGGACTTGCAGGGTGGACGGGCGCGAGGGATAATCACAGACCACGGGGTGACGTCCGCCGATGCTGTCATCATCGCGGCAGGACCGTGGACGAGGACCCTGGGGGAAATGGCAGACCTCGACATTCCCATCATGCCGCGCCGCGCGCAGTGCCTCGCCAGTGCCGCGGTCCCGCCATCGATCCGCTGTGTGATCGCCGCCTGCGAGTCACATGGTGGCGTAGCTGCCGGCTACACGCAGATTCAGCAAGCACCCAGCGGACAGGTGTTGTTTAACACTGTGCTGGCAGGCGGGCTCTCGGTCGAAGGGGCGCAGAACTACGTGCCCGAGGTTGATCCGGTGTTTGTCCGCAATTCGATCCGACAGCTGCTTTGGCTTTTCCCATCGCTGGCCAGTCTCGAACTCTTGCGGTCCTGGGTCCGCTACGAAGCTGTGACACCCGATGATCGTTTCCTGGTGGGTCCAACTCCCGTGGAGAACCTTTATCTTGCAGCCGGCGACGGCGGCAGTGGCTTCGCCCGCGCGCTGGCCATCGGCCGGTTCCTCGCTGATCACCTGGATGGATGCGAGACACCTTTCGATGCGAGGGTCTGGTCCCCTGCCCGCTTCGCGTTGGCCAAAGCAGCATGAGCATGACCATTACCATCTTCATCAACGGCGAGGCCTGCCAGATGGAGCCGGGCATTACCGTTGCCGCAGCGTTATTGACGCAGGCCGACATTTTCGTCCTTCGGCACACAGCTAAGCGGAAAGAGCCACGTGGCATCTTCTGTGGCATGGGCGTCTGCCATGATTGCGTCGTCAACATCGACGGGCGGGACAACGTGCGCTCTTGCATGACGGAGGTCACCGTGGGCATGAGGATCTCAACATCATGACAGAACGCCTTACGGCCGACATCGCAGTAGTTGGCGCCGGCCCGGCCGGCCTTGCCGCAGCGACCGCAGCCCGTCAGAGCGGAGCCAGCGTTCTGCTGATCGATGGCTTTGCAAAAGCTGGTGGCCAATATTTCATGCAGCCTCGCGCTGGGGCCACCGGTAATAGTCAAAGTGAAGCAGGACGCCAAGCCATTGCCGCGGCAAATGAGGCAGCCGTAGAAGTCCTGTCGGGCATTGAAATCATCGCCGCCTATCCGGGCTTCCGCCTACTCGGTACCGGCGGTGGACGGTCGATCGTTATAGATGCGCGAGCGGTAATTGCCGCCAACGGTGCGCATGATAGAGTTACCGCATTTCCGGGCTGGACACTGCCTGGCATCATGACGGCGGGCGGCGGGCAGAGGTTCGTAAAATTGAATGGCGCGCTCCCGGGCAAACGTGTTGTCATTGCCGGAAGTGGAGTGTTTCTGTGGGCGGTGGCGGAGACGCTGTTGGATAAGGGTGCTGAAGTTGTGGCGCTGGTAGAAGCCCGAAGACCCAGCGTTGCACTTGCCAGTCATCTTCTTTGTTTTCCCGAACGTTGGCTCGAAGCAGCGAGCCTCTATCGGTCGGTCTCCTCTCGCGTCCGACGCCTGATCTACGGCCGCGTGGTCAGCAAGGCCCTTGGCTCACACCGCGTCGAAGAGATAATTCTTGCAGACACGCGCGGCGGACCGAGCGAGACACTTGGCAATTTTGATACGTTGTTGGTAGGCCATGGCTTCCAACCGAACATCGAAGTGACATCACTGTTGGGCTGTAAACACCGTTTCGACGATGGGCGAGGAGGCTGGCATGCCGCGGCAGACCAAGATGGCCGCACCTCGGTGCCGGGCCTGTTCGCCTCCGGTGAGGTTACCGGTATCGCGGGTTATCGGCCGGCCGCCCTTTCGGGGACACTTGCCGGTATCGCGGCTGCGACCGACCTGGGTTTCTCGTCAGGCACTTGCAGAGACGAGACTGGTAGGCTGAAACGACAGCTCACTCGCGCTAGACGTTTCGGACATGGTTTGGGTCGGCTGTTCGCCCCGCTGCCGGTGTTGGCGCAGCAGGCAACCGACGACACCATTCTTTGCCGCTGCGAGGAAATAACCAAGGGTGAGATTCTTTCGGCGGTGCTGGAAGGCTCTGACAGTGTCCATGCCGCCAAGATGTGGACGAGGGCCGGCATGGGACGCTGTCAGGGGCGCATGTGCCGTATGAGCGTCACCGCCTGCATTGCCGAGGCGACAGGCCGATCGCCGGAACATATCGGCTTCAATCGTCCACGTGTACCTTGCCGGCCAGTGGCACTTGCAGACGCTCTCGTGGCTTTCGAGGAAGCGACAGAGGGCCAGACCTAACCAGCATTTTCTGAACCAGGCGAATTGAAAGAAGATAGCCTGAAAAGGAGAAAGCCTATGCCGTAGAAGGCGTGGGGAGCCGAGCCGATCGTCACGAAGCTTCGGCAGGTCGAGGTGCTGCAAAGTCAGGACAAGAGCATTGCGGCGGCCTGCAAGGGAGCCGGTCCGCTCCCTCATCTCTACCTGCCGCCAAGCAGCCTCCTCATCCGGTTGCATCCGCATACTGACAAAGCGCCACGTCAGAGAGAGCAGAGATTCACCCAATCGCTGACCAAACTCGTTCCAAGAGGACAGCCTTTGCCCAACGAGAAACGCCCCGGTGCCAAGGCCGAGGAGCACCACCGCGACCGCAACGACCTCCTGCCAACTCATGCTCAGGCCACCTTCTTGTTGGGGATGGCCCAGACCAGCACCGGTGTGAGAAGGCCAATGATGGTTGCGATGGTGTCAGGGGTCGCCCAGGGCAGCTGCAACCCGGTGTAGGTCTGGACAATGAACAGGATGCCCATGATGGCGGCGACGAGCGCCTTGTCGATCGACGTGAACATTCTCGTGTTCTCCTTATGCTTCGTTGGTGGAAAGGACGCCGCTGGCCGCCAGCACGATGGGTCGCACGCCAGCCGGCTGGTTGATCCTCCACGGGCAGCGCCTGCACCCAAGGAGTCGGTTCTTCGCGATGCGTTTGATCATCACGCGGTCGGACTGGTTGCCGCCGAGGACATGGAAGGCGTGGGCGTCCTCGCCGACATAAAGGCCCACATGGCCGTTGAAGCCAGATGCGGCGCCGCGCCAGAAGACCAGGACATCGCCAAGAGAGGGTTTCTGCTGTGGAACGCCGAATGCCAGCCAGTTGCGGGCGCCAAGTGGGTTCATAGGAACATCCCAGCCGGCCTGCAGCGCCACATAGGCCATCCACAGGCCGCACCACGCCGTGGCATCGTTCCGGTAGATGCGATCCAGACCGGTGACCTTTGCCCAGGCCAGGATCGAGGGGTTGGAACCTTCGCCGGGGTTCTCTATTGTCCCGTAGGTCTTGAGCGCCTCGACAAGGATGCGAGGGCCCGGCTCGGTTTGGAGCCAAGCGTATTGCTTTGGAAGCTCTGTCATGGCGGCCTTTCATCAAGTGGAATGGTGGGGTTGCGCGACCAGGCGCGGATGAACCGCAGCACGCCCTCGCAGATCAGCATGGCGGTGAGGCCGACGAGGAAGCCGATCGCGTGCTCGCTCGAGGCGTCACCGGCAAGCAGTGGGAAGTAAGCTTTCGCCGCCGCGTACACGGGGGTCGTAAGGTAACCAGCCGTCAGGCTTCCAATGACCACCGATGAGATGGCCGCAAGCCAGCCGCCGCCCGACAGAAGGGCACGGACAACACCGCCCGCCACGCCGGCAACCAGATGCGTCGCCTTGATCCCGAGCACAGCCTGCACTGGGTCCATGGGTCACCTCGCAATGTCGTGGAATTGGAGAACAGGCGCTCAGCGCGCCGGGTTAGGCTCCGGAGGGCCTGCCAGTTCGCGCAGCACGGCAGCGCGCTGGCGCAGGAGCAGCATCGAACGCTTGTGGCCGAGCATCTCGGCTGCGGCCTTCTCGGCTCGAGCCTCGCATTCGGCGGCGATCTCGAGCAGCATGTCGCGCTGGAACGGCGTCATCATGCCAACTCCCCGAACAGCGTCCAGGTGTTGAGAGCCACTTTCCTCAGCCGAACGACGGCAAACTGGCTGGCCGTCGCGGCGGTCCTGTCGGCGGGCTTGTTGACCGTGACACCCGCCT
>CAMDBX010000227.1 GCA_945889445.1 Rhizobium sp. Q54 | reverse complement strand
TGTTGGAAACGCTGGCAAGCGCATCGATCGATATGGTAGTCTTCTTCATGGTGTTGCTCTCCGTTTAGGATTGAACACCCCGAGCCTACGGCTCGAGGAGAGCAACGCCAACCTCACTGCGAATTTCTACATCGACCGGGACATCCCCTTTCTGGCTCATAGTAGCTCTTAGGAGAAGCGCAGATGAGTATCCGTCTTCGTCAGGTTGCCCAGTGTGTCTCAGGACCGCTGATGCCGGGCATACGAGATTCGCTAGGGGTCCTACTTCGGGACAACCTTATTCCGCTTGTTGTAGATCCAACCGAACTCGAAAGCCGTATCGTAGTGTGTATTAGTTGATACGCGGAGGCTGTCACATCCAGACTGCTGTGTCCGAGAAAGGCTTAAGCTCATGATCACGCCCCTCAAGAACTATGTCGTATTTGCGTGGAACTTTATATTCAATCATGAGGTTAGCCCGCTTCGCAATATTCCGGACGTCGCTATTAGGCACTACGTTTTGCAGATCTTGGGATTGATGTGGGCGGTCAGCTTTTCGCTGGCAATCGGGAGTTACAGTTTCCTTGCAGCCAGCGTGGTGGGGCATGTGATTCTGGTAGCAGCGGCGGCGATTACAGTTGCAACCTTTGCCACCGCTGCGAAGAAACCTGACGTATTTGTCCGGGCTTTAGGCCGCCGCCTGGACGGCGAGCATGACTGAGTAGCGAAGAGTTAAGGTCGACTATTGGTCGGTAGCGGCGTTACCCTGCAGAAAAGATGGTGATAGGCGTCGCCATGTCCATCGTCTGCGCGCCGGGAGGGACGCGATCCGCAGCAGCGATACGCCTGTCAAATTCAAGATTGCAAAAAGGTGCGGGGCACTGCGCTAAATATACAAGACGTAGGAGTAGCACTCACCGGGGTTGATGCCGTGATCGTGACGCTCGGCGTCAGCTTAGGTGGACTGTTCAAACCGGAGCATCTGTTCTCTGACGTGACGCGTGTGCTTATCGCAGCCATGAAAGACAAACGGGTCAACCGGCTTACTTGCGTCACTGGGTTTGGGGCGGGCGGCAGCCGAGCAAGCATTTCTTCTACAGCGCATCCCGTTTCAGATCGTTTTTGGCCGTGCCTATGATGACAAGAGCCTGCAGGAACAGATGATCAAGGAAAGCGGTCTTGATTGGACGATCGCGCGGCCGGTCGTGCTGTTGAATGGTCCGAAAACAGGCCGCTACAAGGTTCTTCGTGAACAACCGGAGCGGCGGAACGGGATTATTTCGCAATCAAAAGTTGCTGACTTTCTCGTCAAACAGATCGAAGACCGGAATTTCATCCGCGCATCCCCTGTGCTTGTGAACTGATCTTGCCCATTTGACTGCTATCAGGCGAACATGTCATGCGCCAACTCCAACGCGTCGACGAGCACATCAACTTCTGACGTGGTGTTATACAGTCCGAATGACGCACGGCAGGTGGCAGTAAGCCCCAGATGAGCCATCAATGGCCCTGCACAATGCTGGCCCGCACGCACCGCGACGCCCTTTTTATCCAGGATGGTGGAAATGTCATGCGCATGGGCAGCGCCCAGCATTGAAAATGAAAAAATCGGGGCCTTGTCAGGCGTTGTTCCTTGCACTGTGATCCAGTTCAAGCCGTCAAGACGCCTGCGGGCATAGTCGCGCAGGCGGTTCTCATGCGCGGCGATGTTGGCCATCCCAAGCGCTGTCATGTACTCCAGCGCAACGCCCAGACCGATGGTCTGCACGATGCCGGGGGTGCCCGCTTCGAATTTCATCGGCGGATCGTTGTAGATCACAGTATCGCGCGTGACCTCGCGTATCATGTCGCCGCCACCCATGAACGGTCGCATCTCAGCCATCCGGTCCTGGCGGACATAAATAGCGCCGGACCCAGAAGGACCATAGAGCTTGTGACCCGTGACTGCGTAAAAATCACAGCCGATCTCTTGGACGTTGATCGGCATATGGACCGCCGCCTGACTGCCATCAACCAGAACGGGCACGCCGTGCAAACGCGCAACTGCGCAAATCGCCGCCACATCCACCACGGTACCCAGCACGTTAGAGCAATGCGTGACCGCGATCAGTTTGGTCCGCGGTGTGATCGCCGCCAGCACTTTTTCCGGGTCCAGCGCGCCCGTACTGTCAACCTCCACCCATTTGATCACCACGCCCTGCCGTTCGCGCAAGAAATGCCAGGGCACGATATTCGCGTGATGCTCCATAATGCTGAGGATGATCTCATCGTCTGCCTGCATGCGAGTCATCGCCCATCCATAGGCGACCATATTGATGCCTTCGGTGGCGCCCGAGTTGATGATGATCTCATTCTCACCGGCTGCGCCCAGAAACCGAGCCACGATGCCACGCACCCGTTCGTAATTATCGGTCGCCAGATTGGAGAGGTAATGCAGACCACGATGCACATTGGCGTATTCCTGCGAATAGGCCTGCGAGATCGCATCAATAACGACCTGCGGTTTTTGCGCCGATGCGCCATTATCAAGATAGACCAATGGCTTTCCATTCACCTGTCGCGACAGGATCGGGAAATCTCTGCGTATCATTTCGACATCAAGCATGGCTCGACTTACCTTGAAAGACTCGGATTAGCGGCCCCGGCCCTTGCCGCTTGGATTGCCGGGTCGCACTGAGGCAGAACTGCTGCTGCGAACGTCTCATCGGCTCGATTCGGCGGGTATGTCTCAATCATGTCATGATCCTTGGCGAACGGCATCTCCGGCGCGTACCGCATTCCTATGCTCACTATTATAACGGCATCAGAACACATCTATCGTTGAGCAACGATTCTCCTGTCCGCCGGGCAGTGCAGAGCATCGGGAGCATCCATCCCATTCAACTACTTGGTAGACCCCATCACCAATCCGTTCGTATTTGATTTGCGGTAGGGACAGCGAGGGTGGAGGGCCGAGTTACTGTTTGGTCTTCAGATAGGCCAGCAGGTTAGCACGGTCGTCAGGTTTCTTGACGCCGCCGTAGGCCATCTTGGTGCCCGGAACTTCCTGTTTGGGTTTCTCGATATAGACGAGAAACTGCTCATCCGTCCACACCGGGTGGGTCTTGCCATATTCCAGCATGGCGGTGGAATACTTGTACTCCGGCACCGAGGCGACGTTGCGGCCGATGACGCCCTTGAGCGTCGGGCCAACCTTGTTGACGCCCTTCTCCGCCTCATGGCAGGCCTTGCACTGAGCGAAGACCTTTTCGCCCTTGGCAGGGTCGCCCGCATCCTGCGCGAACGCGGCGGCCGGCAGCGCCAGCAGCGACAGCAGCGTGATCATCAGTCGGTTCATGTGGGTTACTCCGTTGTTCTTTCGTTGCATCGGGGCTCGGACGGGGTTTACCTTGCGTGCTTTCAACGTTGCAGGCCCCGAAAATATCACTCACGCTAATAATGCCCGTGCCCGACCAGGACACAATACGGCGGCACGCGGAGATCGCTGCGGCGCAGCGCCGCATCGTGCCTAGCGAGGGGGTGGTCGAAACGCCCATCGAGATGCGCGCCTTCGAGACCAATGGCCTCACCGCCTACCGCCACATGCCGCCGGTGGTGGTGCTGCCGAAGACCACGTCTCAGGTTTCCGAGATCGTGAAATATGCCTATGACAACGCCATTGTCCGGAGGAAGCCTCTGAGGCAAACCGGGTGACTTGAGGAAGGGAGGATTTCTGGCTCATCCTAATTCTTAGGAGAAGCGTAGATGATACATAAATCCGAGAAGCGGGCGACGACGCCCGAGCAGATAGTGAATGACATCCGCCGGGCCACCCGGAAGCACCATTCGCGCAAATACCCCATCTTAAAGAGTCGGTCATTCGGTAGATGTCGGTTCAAGATTCTGAGCGAGCAGGCGGTGCCCTGAGGATTGACAGGACTCAGTGCTCAAAACATACTCCGCAGTCGAAATGAAAGGAGAATAACATGTTGAGGTTGTTTACGCCCATTGCTTTAGTGTCCAGTTTGCTGACAGGGCCCGTGCCATCAGCGTATGCAGAAACACTCGACATTGCCACCCTCAAGTGTGCGGACATCGTGGATTCGAAGCCTGAAGAAATCGGGCTCATTCTGTCATGGATCGATGGTTACCTCGGCGGCAGAGCAGATGACACTCGCTTCGATATTGA
>CAMDBX010000226.1 GCA_945889445.1 Rhizobium sp. Q54 | reverse complement strand
AGAGAGCTTTGCCCAAGGGCTAAATGGCGGAGGAGAAGGTGCTGGCAGCTAACTCTCTGGGCGGGGAGGAGCGAAGCCGTTGGGGACAATGCGTAAACTGGCTTCCGGTGCAATTTTCGAAGGATTACGCACCTTTGCGCCGGGCAGAGACTGGCCACTGCCGAGGGTTGGGAAACCTGCAATGCTGGGGTTCGAATCCCGCGCCGGGATCCGAACCGCTCACAACAAACCGATATCAAGTTCCATGCTGTCGGATTTGAAACCCGCAACGTACTGCAACTTATCGCTGCACGAGCGGTAGGTCTTATGCCGGTAATGCGGCCGGTAAGGCCGCCAACGCGCTCGCTACATGACGCTGGAAACCATCAACCAGATGAGTGATCATCCTATCGTCAGCCCGTCCATTTCGTTCTCCTTCGATCAGGGTTCACGCACCGGCCTTGGCGAGCAGCGCCTTGAATTTCTCAACCTCGCCTGGAAGCGCATGAATGACCTGCGCCTCTTCAGGGAAAGCCTTCGACTGGACATCCTGGTGATATTCCCGGAATGCTGCAATGCGCTCCTGCTGCAGCCGGTCATATTCCGCCGCGAAGTTGCGATAGACCTTGGCATGCTTCGGGACGTGGCCACGATTCTGGCCCAGCACATCGTCTGTAAAGAGGTAGTTGCAGTCGCAGTCTGTGCCAGACCCCATCGAGATCATGAAGAGCGGTGTCCGCTTCGAGATCTCGGAGGCGATTTCCGGCGGCACCACCTCGATCTCCATGCCGAATGCCCCGGCCTCCTCGTAGCGCTTCACCCGCTCCCAAACTTTCATGGCGCCGTCCGCAGTCTTGCCCACAGCCTTGAAGCCGCCAGTCCATGTGCAAGTGTGTGGAATGAGTCCGACATGCCCGATCACCGGGATACCTTCGTCCGCCATCCGGCGCACCGTCTGGAACGATGCGGCACAGTAAACGGCACTCGCCCCGGCCCTGATCATGCGGAATCCCCAACGAAGAAACTCATCCGTCGTACCCTCGTTTTCCCACAGCGAGAGCCCCGGAACCGCGAAGAGCGTCGGTGCCACATCGCGGAACCTCGGATTCACCAGCATCTCCGGCGGCACCGAGCACATGTCGATGCCAGCCTCCTGTGCTGCTGCCAACTCATCCCAGCTCTCCACACGCAGCTTGGAGTACTGGTACTTGCCCTTATTGGCGAGCACCTCGGCGACGGTGGGCGGGCGAAGGCGTGGCATGTGTCAGTTCCTCTCCTAGTGTGCGGTGGTGTGTCAGCCAACCTTGCCGGTGGGCAGCGGCGGCGTCGGGGTTGCCGACGGCGGAAGCTGGCGGCGCACGAAGTGCTCGGGGTCCTTCAGCTGCCGCCAGAGCGTAGGAATGATCTCGCTGTAACAGGCCCAGAAGCCGTTGTAGGGCGGCGGGCAGTCCTTGAGCATCTCCTGGTGGAGTTCCGGCAGCCGATGATACGGCACCATGGGGAACATGTGGTGCTCCACGTGATAGTTCATGTTCCAGTAGACGAAGCGGCTGAAGGGATTGATGTAGGCAGTGCGGCAGTTGAGACGGTGGTCGAGCACGTCCTCGGCCAGGCCGATGTGCTGGGTCAGCCCGGTGAGCAGCATGTGCCATGCGCCATACATGCTCGGAAGTCCAATCAGCAGGGCCGGAAGGATGGAGCCCATCCACACGCAGGCCACAAGCACGGCGAGGTAGATCGCCGTCCACACCCGCGCCACGAAGAAAACCTTGGGCTGCTCCTGCGGGGGGATGAAGTCCTTCTCGGCTGTGGTCAGATTGCCGGCCGTAAAGCGCAGCATCGCCCACCAAGCCTGCGGCACCATGATGATGCCGAAGAAGTTAAGTAGCACCTTCGCAACTTCCGGAGGGCGCATAGTGATGATCTCGGGGTCCCGGCCGACGATGATGGTGTCGGTATGGTGGCGCGAGTGGCTCCAGCGCCAAACCGTCGGGTTGCGTACCGTCATGAAGCAGGCGATTTGGTAGACGGCGTCGTTCTTCCACTGGGTGCGGAAAGCAGTGCCGTGGCCGCATTCATGCCAGCGTGAGTCCCCGCCCGATCCATAGAGTACGCCGTAGATGACGAAAAACGGCACACACGCCCAACTGCCCCAGGAATAAGCGCCGAGACAGCCAGTCAGGATCATGGCGCCGATCCAGATCAGCGTGTCGCGCGTCGCGGGTCTGTCGGAACGTTGCATCAGTTCCTTCATGCGGGCACGGGGTATGGGCGTCCTGTACCACTCGGCATTGGCAAGGCCGATCTGCTTGGCGCGTTCGTTGAGAGGACCCTCCAGGCTGTAGTTCCTCGGATAGGGTGCGCTGGCAGTCTCGAAAGTCATGAATATCTCCCTCTCGTATCGAATTCGGTCATGGGGCTGTTGCCGACGGTACTGGATCTCAAGTCCGGATCACGTTATCCGTCACCTCCTCGTCGTGTCCTTCTTCGCGGCCACCGCATCCTACCTGCTCCTCGTCGTTCCGGGGTGCATCTCTATCCGGACGTCTGGATGCAAGCTTTTACTAGCAGGTGCAATCATCAGCTGTAACCCGTCCTGATAGTCGCCCACCTCTTGGACAGCATGAATATTCGGTAGCGCAGTGCGCCCGGGCGACTACCTTATCGCACTCGGCCTGCACGTTATCGACTACAAATACCGCTGGAACGAGTGAGTATTGGGCTAACTAGTTATGCCGCACCTTCATACTCCAGTCCGGTCTTCGCGCCAGTGATGTAAGCCACCACATCCTCTCCGGTCGTCTCGGTTTTTTTCAGATTTGCGACAATGCGGCCTCGGCGAAACACGACGATCCTGTCCACCAAGTCGAAAACCTGCCGCATATTGTGGGAGATAAGGATCAGCGCCTCTCCATTGGCCTTAAGTGTTCGAATTATGTTTTCGACCTGCGCAGTCTCCTGGACGCCTAGAGCAGCGGTCGGCTCATCCATGATGATGAGCTTTGATGCGAAGGTCGCGGTTCGGGCAATGGCGACGCATTGCCGCTGTCCGCCGGACATGTTCCGAATGGTGTTGGCCAAGTTTGGGATTTTGACGGCGGTTCGCTTCAAAGCCGCTTCGGTTGCGTCCCTCATACCCTTGAAGTCCAGTATGGAAAATGGACCTAGGGGAATCTTGATCATCTCCCGCCCCAGAAACAGGTTTGACGGCACATCGAGGTCATCTGCTAAGGCCAAGTTCTGGAAGACGGTTTCAATTCCCGCCTCGCGGGCATCGATCGGCCCCCGGAAGTTGACCTCGGCGCCGTGGAAGATGATTTTGCCCGAAGTGCGCTGTTCCACACCTGTTATTTGACGCACGAAGGTCGACTTTCCTGCGCCATTGTCACCCATTATGGCGACGTGCTCGCCCTCGCGCAGTTCGAAATCGGCATTTTGGAGGGCGTGAACACCCCCGTAATATTTTGTGAGACCGTGGGTCTGAAGAATGATGTCGCCCATCTCTACACCGCCAGCGCCGCGCGCTTCTGACGCCACTGGTCTAAAGCCACTGCACCCATGATGATCGCGCCTTTCACGATGTTTTGGTAGTACGCATCAACCGACAGAAAGATAAAGCCGGAGAAGATTACGCCGAAGATGAGCATGCCGATGGCCGTCCCGAGGATACTGCCGCGGCCACCCGAAAGAGACACGCCGCCGATGACCGCCATGGCAATGGCATCAAGTTCATTCGTTACGCCGAACATTGCCTGAGCAGTCTGCGAACGCGATGTGAGAACGAGGCCGGCGAGCCCCGCCAGCAGGGCAGCAATGATGAAGACGAAGAACACATGGCGTTCCACGTTGATGCCGGACATTCGCGCCGCCGCCTCGTTGGAGCCGATCGCATAAGTATGCTTACCGTAGAGCGTGTAGCGCAGAATGAACCAGAAGAGCACTGCAACGGCGAGGAATATCCATGCCGGCATGAAACCCTCGCCCAGCACTTTGAATGATTCCGTCGGGAAGCTGATCGGCCTTCCCTGCGTATACCAAAGCGCAACGCCGCGCGCGATGACCATTGTTCCGAGCGTGGCGATGAAGGATGGCAGTTTGACGTAGGCGACGGCAAAGCCGTTGATGACGCCGAAAATCACGGCGACGCCGAGCCCCACTGCGATAGGCACCA
>CAMDBX010000225.1 GCA_945889445.1 Rhizobium sp. Q54 | reverse complement strand
TCGCGCCAGCATGGTGTCGATTTCGGCTTTCTTTGCGATGAAGGCATCGACTGCTTCGCTGTTGTCCTTGTAGCGCTTCATGTGCGGGCACCGAGCTTCTTGGCGACATTCGCCTGACCAGCGCGGTAAGCCGCTTCGAGCGCCGATTTGAGTTCCCAAACCGCAATATCGTGGAAGTCGAGGGAGTCAGACCGGCGCGTTTCGAGGGTTTCGATCCGGTCGATGTGCCGGTGGGCAATCTCCAGCAGTTCCGCGTCAAGGGTGGTCGCTGGTATTTGGCGTTCCGTGCTCACTTTCGGGCTCCTCATTTGCCTTTTGGTGAACGGACATTTGCTCTGAGTGCGGGTGCTATCCAGTTGATTGTGAGCAATCAGATTGCTTATTGACACCTCCGATTTCGGCAGTTCTGGGTGCGGAAAAGCTTCCAGTTGGGAAGAATAAATGGGCCTGTCCATCCGCGCCTATGCCGCCCATCGCGGCGTCAGCCATACCAGTGTGCGGAAGGCGATTGCCTCTGGGCGCCTGACGCCTGAGGCGGACGGCACGATTGACCCCGTGAAGGCCGACCGGGCTTGGGTGCGGAATGCCGATCCCTCGAAGGCACGGGACAGCCAAAAGCTGAAGGCGGTGCCGGAAGCTGCGGTGGCGGCCGTCGGCGACACGCTCCGTGAGCACGGATTTCCTGCACCTGTGACAAGCGGCGGCATGACATTCCTGCAAGCCAAGACCGCGAACGAGGTCATGAAGGCCCAGGAACGGCGGATTCTCCTGCAGAAGTTGAAGGGCGAAGTGGTGGAGCGCGCCCGCGCCGAAATGTTGATGTTCCGGCTGGCGCGCGAGGAGCGTGACGCCTGGGTCAGCTGGCCCGCGCGCGTTGCCGCGCTGCTGGCTGCCGAGCTGACATCGCAGCCTGGCAGTGCGATCACCGTCGAGCCGGCTTTGGTTCAGAGGATTCTTGAGGCCCATGTGCGCAGCCACCTCGAGAGCCTCTCGGAAATCCGGACTGCACTTGCCCGAGGAGATTGCAGCGTTTGAAGGTTGCGCGGAGCTCATGCGGTGCTGGTCTCAGGGCATCAGGCCTGATCCCGATCTGACGGTCAGCCAATGGGCCGACCGTCACCGCTGGCTGAGTGCTCGGGCCTCGGCGGAACCTGGCCGGTACCGTACGGTGCGAACGCCCTACATCCGCGAAATCATGGACAGACTGTCACCAGCCGATCCGGCTCAGCGCATTGTATTTATGAAGGCTGCACAGGTCGGTGCCCCCCTGGCGCTCGATACGCCCGTGCCGACGCCCTTTGGCTGGACCACAATGGGGGAGATTACACAGGGTGATCTGCTCTATGATGAGCAGGGAAAGATCTGCCAGGTCACCGGGCTGTCGGCCATCCAGATTGACAGGCCGTGCTTTGCGGTCGACTTCGATGACGGCGAGCAGGTCGTCACCGATGGTAGTCACCGATGGCCTGTCTGGGATTTTACCAATGACCATCCGGTTGCCCGCACACTGACGACAGGTGAGATGGCCGGGAAGGTCTCGATCGGTGCGGCAGCCAAGCGGCGGCGGTATGCGGTGGACTGCTGCGGGCCAATCGACATGCCCGAGCAGGATCTCATCCTTCACCCCTATGTCCTGGGTCTGTGGCTGGGGGACGGTTCGTCGATCATGAACCATATCTCGGTTCATGAGGACGATGCTGAGGTGGTCGAGCATCTGCGGGAGTGCGGGGTTGAGGCCGAATTCCGGCTCCCGCACTGGCGCAAGGGCAGGGTCGCCAACGTTGTGTTGGATCCGACCTTCCGGATGCGGCGAGAGGATGGGGCCTCTCTCTCGGACTGCTTCCAGTCCCGTTTCATCAGGCGCCTGAGAATGCTTGATGTCATGGACAACAAACACGTGCCGCTACCCTACATGCGCGCAAGCCGGTGGCAACGGCTTGAACTCCTTCGCGGGCTTATGGATTCGGACGGTTCGATTACGCCCGATGGAAAGCGGTGTGAATTCTCTAATGCCGATCGCGGGCTCGTTGATGCCGTTGTGGAGCTTCTGCGGGGACTTGGGTACAAGCCTGCCGTCTACCATGGCAAGGCGCGGCGCAAGGTATTCGGCAGGGATGGTCACATCGGCGAGTCAGCAGAGTTTTGGCGAGTTTCGTGGACTGCCTATGCCGAGGAGCCGATGTTCCGGCTGTCGAGAAAGCGCATGCGAATGCGCTCTGTCGAAAACGGCAGGCCGTGGAAGAGCCGGCGCCGCCGGATTACGGCGATCCGTCCGGTACCCAGTGTGCCGGTCCGTTGCATCGAAGTCGACTCGGCGAGTCACTTGTTTCTCTGCGGAAAGAGCTGGATTCCGACCCACAATACGGAGGCAGGAAACAACTTCATCGGCTTTGTCATCCATCACGCGCCAGGGCCGATGCTGGCTGTACAGCCGACGGTGGAGCTTGCCAAGCGCAACTCGCGTCAGCGAATTGATCCTCTGATCTTTGAGAGCCCTGAGCTCAGTGCGAGAGTCAAACCAGCGCGATCCCGCGATGCGGGCAACACCATGCTCTCGAAGGAATTTGCTGGCGGGATTCTGATCCTGACGGGGGCGAATTCGGCGGTGGGCTTGCGTTCGACGCCTGCTCGCTACATTTTTCTTGATGAGGTTGATGCCTATCCGGCTTCAGCCGACGAGGAGGGTGATCCCGTCTCGCTGGCAGAAGCTCGGTCTTTGACCTTCGCTCACCGGCGCAAGGTGTTCCTTGTATCGACACCGACGATAAAGGGTATCTCTCGCATCGAGCGAGAGTATGAGGCCTCGGACCAGCGGCGCTATTTTGTTCCGTGCCCGCACTGTAGTTCGATGCAGTGGCTGAAGTTTGAACGCTTGCGTTGGCATAAGGGAGCACCCGACAGCGCCGCCTACCATTGTGAGAACTGCGAGCAGGAAATTGCGGAGCATCATAAGACTTCGATGCTGGCAAAGGGAGAATGGCGCCCAACTGCCAAGTCTTCCGATCCGTTGTGCGTAGGCTACCATCTTTCGGCCCTCTATTCGCCTATGGGTTGGCTGAGCTGGGCTCGAATTGCACGCGCTCATGAGACAGCGCGCGGATCGGATGAAGCAATGCGCTCCTTTCGGAATACCATATTGGGTGAGACCTGGATGGAATCGGGCGAAGCACCCGACTGGCAGCGGCTTTACGACCGCCGAGAGCGCTGGACGCCCGGATCTGTGCCGGAGAAGGCGCTGTTCTTGACTGCCGGTGCCGATGTTCAGAAGGATCGGATCGAAATCGACGTCTGGGGCTGGGGACGGGGGCTCGAAAGCTGGCTCATCGACCACATCGTCATCGAAGGTGGTCCCGACCGCCCCGCTGCATGGTCGGAATTGACCGCACTGTGTGCGAAGACCTGGCGTCATGCATCCGGTACGCCGATGCAGATCGTGCGGATGGGCGTTGACACCGGCTACGAGGCGCCTGCGGTCTACGCATGGGCGCGTGGTCAGGGCTTCGAGCAGGCATCACCCGTCAAGGGTGTCGACGGTTTCAACCGACTGAGCCCGGTGTCAGGGCCCACCTACGTTGACATGACGGCTGGCGGCAAGCGCATCCGGCGCGGTGTGCGGCTGTGGACGGTGGCGGTGTCCACATTCAAGTCTGAGACCTACCGATTTCTGCGGCTGGAACGTCCTACGGACGAGGAACTTGCCTCCGGCACCCTGCATCCGCCGGGCACGATCCACTTGCCGTCCTGGGCCGAGAGCGAGTGGTGCAAGCAGTTCGTCGCCGAGCAGTTGGTGACGGTCAAAACCAAGCGCGGCTTTCAGCGGCTGGAATGGCAGAAGCTGAGGGAGCGCAACGAGGCGCTCGACTGCCGAAGCTATGCACGCGCAGCCGCGTGGATCGCCGGCGTCGATCGCTGGAGTGGGGATCGATGGGAAGCACTGGAGACGGAATTGAAGGACGGTGCAGGCGCTCTTCGCTCTGGTGAACGCGTCTCATCCCAGAAACAAAGCACGCGCCCCGTTCCTGGAGCGCGTGATGGGAACTGGATCAACCGCAGCCGCGGCTGGATCAAGTAGATGTCAGGCTCAAGCCTTGCGCTTCAGCGCATAGACGTAGGTCTTCGAGATTCCGAGTTCCTTGGCAATCACTTCCGCCGGCTTCTTTGCCTTCGACCCGGAAATCACTAACTTGCGAAGCTTGGCAACAT
>CAMDBX010000224.1 GCA_945889445.1 Rhizobium sp. Q54 | reverse complement strand
CCAGGCTGCAACTGCGGTTGACCCCGCACTGAAGGCCATTCAGGAAAAGGTCATGTGCGCCCCCGAGCTCGACCTCTTCGAGCTGCCGAGTGGCGCCGGGCATGACGCGATGATCATGGGCGAACACGTGCCCATGGCCATGTTCTTCGTGCGTAGCAAGGCTGGCATCAGCCACAATCCGCTGGAGTTCACCTCATTGAATGACTGTGCTGTGGCGGCGCGGGCTCTCTCGCAGTTCCTCAGGGAACTTACATTAACAACTGACTAAGGCTTGGTGCATTGATGTTCGATTTGGCAGTGAAGAATGCGCATGTTGTCACTGAAAGCGGCGTGCTCGACGCCGGCGTCTACGTTAAGGGTGGCGTCGTCGCCGCCCTGAGCACGGAAGTCCTGCCGGCGCAGGAGAGTGTGGATGCGCAGGGACGAATTCTGTTTCCTGGTGCTGTCGACCCGCACGTCCACTTCAACGATCCCGGCCTGACGGAGGGCGAAGATTTCTACACTGGTTCGTGTGCGGCCGTTGCCGGCGGCATCACCACGGTCTTCGAGATGCCGCTCACCAATCCGCTGACAGAGGACGAGCCGTCCTTTTTGCTAAAGAAGTCTGAGGCGTCGAAAAAGTCGGTCGCTGATTTCGGCCTCTATCTCGCCCTCACGCCTGACAATGCGACACATGTTTCGACACTGATGGCGCTCGAACCCATCGGATTCAAGGCCTTCATGTCCTATTCGCCGGAAATCCCGATGGTGAAGGACGGTGAACTGCTGACCGGAATGCACGCCATTGCCGCTGCTAACTCGCGGATTGCCGTTCACTGCGAGAACAATGACATTATCACCCATCTCACCAACCAAATAAAGTCGTCGGGCCGCAACGATCCGCGCGCCTATACCGAAAGCCGCCCGCCCTATTCGGAATGGGAGGCGGTGCAGCGCGCCGTCACCCTCGCCAAGATCGCCGGTGTGCAACTGCACGTCGTTCACTCGAGCACGCCTGAAGGCGCAGGCTTCGTGGCCGAGGCCCGAGCGGCGGGCCATCCCATCAGCGTCGAGACCGCGCAGCATTTCCTGTTCCTCGACGTCGAGGATTTCCAGCGCATCGGACCCTTCGCCCAATGCAATCCGCCGCTGCGCGGGCCTGAGAATGCCGATCGCCTCTGGGAAGCCATGCGGACAGGTGTGATCGACTGCGTGGCCACGGACCATGCCCCCTACACGATCGAGGAGAAGCTGCGCGGCAAGGATTCGGTATGGACGACGCCTGCCGGCCTCAACCACATCCAAACGGCCAACCAGCTGCTGATCGGCGACGGCATCCGCCGCGGCATTCCGCTCACGCGACTCGCTGAATTGTTCGCCACGGCGCCAGCCCGCCTGTTCAATATCTATCCCCAGAAGGGCGCGATCCGGGTCGGCAGTGACGCGGACATGTTCCTCTTCGACCCGGAGCAGGAATGGACGGTCGATGCCGAGCAAACCTTTTACAAGCAGAAGTGGACGCCCTTCCACGGAATGAAGGTGAAGGGCCGCGTGAAGCGCACATGGCTGCGCGGTACGACAGTCTATGAGGATGGCGCGCCGAAGGGTAGCATTACAGTGAAGCCCGGTTTCGGGCGCTTCATCCCGGGCAGAACGGGGCATGCCGCCAGCCCGCTCATGGCAGCAGAGTAAACGACCCCGCAGCCTCGGTGGGCTGCGGAAATGAAAAAACAAAGAGACAAGGGAGGATTTGATGACGACTAAGCCAGGCCTGCATCAGGATTTCACGATGCTTTCGAGACGATCGCTGCTGGCCGCAGGTGCCGCGGGGATTGCCCTGCCGTTCCTCGGCGGCCGTGTTCTTGCTGCCAGCAAGGAAACGCTGGTGGTTACCTCGGGTGCCGATGCGGTGACGCTCGATCCGGGCGTTTCCTTCGACGGCCAGTCGCCACTGCTCTGGCGCGGGGTTTACGAGTCGCTGCTCGACTACAAGGGCGACACGCTCGAGTTCATTCCCTCGCTCGCCGAAAGCTTCACGGTCTCGAACGACAAGAAGACCTACACGTTCAAGATCAGGAAGGGCGTCAAGTTCACCGATGGCGAGGTGCTCGATTCCGAGGCGGTGAAATTCAACATCGAGCGGCAGATCAAGGTCAAGCTCGGCATCGCCTTCGCACTGGCCCCCATCACCGCGATGGAAACGCCCGACAAGGATACGCTGATCCTCAAGCTCAGTCAGTTTTCCGATGGCTTCCTATCGGCCTTCGCGGCGCTGATCACGGTCGGCATCATCTCCCCCAAGGCGATTCGCGACAATGAAAAGAACAATGACGGTGCGCAAGAATGGCTGCGCAGCAACATGGTAGGCACCGGCCCCTACATCATGAAGTCCTATACCCAGTCCCAGCAGGCCGTGATGGTGCGCAACCCTGATTACTGGCGCGGCTGGGACGGCGATCACTTCGAGCGCATCATCGTCAAATACGTTCATGAGGCGAGCAGTGCGCAGTTACTTCTCGAACAGGGGGAAAGTGACGTCGCCCTCTTCCTGCCGGATGACGTGGTCGAATCGCTCGACGGCAAGCCGGGCCTGACGGTCACCAACGTGCCTTCCTCCGAAATCTACTATCTGATGATGAACTGCAAGAAGGGTCCAACGGCTGACGTTCGAGTGCGCCGCGCCATCGCGCAGGGCTTTAACTACGAGGCCTTCATCCAGGGCACGCTGCGCGGCAAGGCCGAGCGCGCGCATGGTCCCGTGCCCAGTACCTTCGTCGGTCACGCCGACGCGCCCATCTATGAATACGACGTCGAGAAGGCGAAGAAGCTGCTGGCAGATGCGGGCTATCCCAATGGCGGCTTCAAGCTCAAATACACCTATGAGTCAGGCTATTTCTGGAAGCGGCCGCTGGGTGAGCTGTTCCAGTCGAACATGAAGGATCTGGGCATCGAGGTCGAGATCCAGGAACTCTCGCCAGCGGCCTGGGCGGGCCTGCTGTCCAACCCGGAAACGGCCGACCACAGTTTTGGTGTCGTGTGGTGGCCCACGCTGGCAACGCCCTATGACTATCTCTGGTCGCTGTTCCACACCGGGGCCCAGGGTAGTGCAGGATACAATTGGGGCTATTATTCTAATCCCGAAGTCGACAAGCTGCTCGACCAGGGCTCCGTCGAACCCGACGAAGCCAAGCGGTTCGCACTCTATGGGCGTGCACAACAGCTGATCGTCGAGGACAGCCCGGCCCTCTTCGTCTACGAAAAGAACTATCGCTTGCCGATGAGTGACCAGCTGAAGGGCTTTGTCTACAACGGCATGCGCAGTGCGACGTTCGACTTCTACAATCTGAGCAGCAGCAAGGCCTGATGCGATGAGAGCAGCCTCTTGACGGGCACCCTCGTATGATCCGGTTCATCCTCAAGAGGCTGCTGTTCCTTATTTTCGTGCTGTTCGGCATCTCCGTGATCACCTTCGCGCTCACCCATCTCGTCCCCGGAGATCCGGCGCGCCTGATGGCGGGGCAGCACGCGACGGGTGACCAGGTCCGGGAAATCGCCCAGCGTTACGGACTCGACAAACCGGTCACCGCGCAGTTCTGGATCTATGTGAGAGGTCTGCTCACTGGCGATCTCGGCATGTCCTTGACCAACCGCCGTCCGGTGCTCGACGACCTGCGGCAGTTCCTGCCCGCCACGATCGAGCTCACGACGGCGGCGATGGTCCTCGTCGTGCTGATAGGGCTTCCGATCGGATTGTTCACGGGTGCCCGACAGGGCAAGACGCTCGATCACGTGATGCGCTTCCTCACCGTGAGCGGTGTGTCGATGCCGATCTTCTGGCTCGGGATCCTCCTGCAGATCCTGTTCTATCAGAAGCTGAAGCTACTGCCGCTGGGCGGTCGGCTGGGCCTCATGGACATCGAGCCTCCTGCGGTCACCGGCTTCTACCTCATCGACACGCTGCTCGATGGCGACGTCGCAACCTTCCGCTCGGCTCTCGTTCACCTGATATTGCCCGCCGCCACGCTTGCGGCGGGCAGCATCGCCGTGATCTCGCGCATGATGCGATCGTCGGTCATCGAGGTGGTCGATGCCGATTATGTGAGGACGGCGCGCGCCAAGGGTCTGCCGCGCGGTGCGGTGCTGCGTCACCATGTCTTCCGCAACGCCCTCATTCCGACGACCACGGTCCTGGGCCTCCAGGTCGGCGCGCTGCTCGCGGGCAACGTGCTGGCCGAGGTGGTCTTCAACTGGC
>CAMDBX010000223.1 GCA_945889445.1 Rhizobium sp. Q54 | reverse complement strand
CTTCTACGGTGATGACACTGACATCGCGCGGCGTTTGTCGGCTGTCGGCCGGGTGCGGTTTTTGATGGAACTGGTGATGCATACGTCGGCCCGCCGGCTCAAGGCTGAAGGCATGTTCCGCTCCGCTGCCGTCTATGCCGTGAATTATCTGTCAGAGGTCTTTTTGAAGCGTCCCGCGACTACCACTTACCGGGATATCCGCTAAGCCGAGTTTTGAAGGATAGCCAACGGATTTGAAAGATGATTCATTCTCGGAGTTTGATCCGGGAGTTGGATGCTGTCTGGAAAATCTCCATTGCAAGCGACTGCGGAGCGGCGGGAAGCCCTTGAACTGCAGGCGAGGGTTTCGGATCGCGAGGAGGCGGACCGGGCGCGCGGCATCCTGCTTTCGCTGTCGGGATGGACGAGCATTGAGATCGGCCAAGCCTTGCGAGTGCGCGAGGACACGGTTCGCGGTGAGGCTCGGCCTTCATGCGCGATGGACTTTCCGGGATCGCGCGGTGGAACGCGTGGCCGAATGGCGTGGAATAAGCAGCTTGCAGCCTCATAGAGTTCTTGCCGCGTGCGCAACACGGCCCGTCTTCTTTCTCTTCGCCACCCGCGTCAGAGTCCTGTTCAGCTATTAGACAGATGGACAACCACCTTTCCAGAGTGGGCTACCGTGGCGCATCATGTCCATCGGTCTGAAGGACTGGGCTCACGCGTACCAATTAATGCGGCTTAGTATGGCTCGCCGACCCGCCCCGGTCAGTCGGTAAGCTTGAGCTCAATCCGACGGTTTTTCTTGAGATCCTCAGGTGCTGAGCCCGTCGCGATGGGGTGGTTCTCGCCATAGCCCGCGGCTGCCAGGTGGTCGGAAGCGATGCCATTCTCCTCGAGCAGGCGGAGCACTGTCAGCGCCCGGCGCGTGGAAAGCTCCCAATTGTCCTTCACCACACTTCCCGGCTTCATCTGCTTGATGTCCGTATAGCCATTGATCTGCAGGCCCCATTTCAGGTCAGCGGGAATGCTGGGCGCGATCTCTTTCATCACCGCGGCAATCTTGCCGACTTTAGTCCGTCCCTCGGCGGAGAGTTCATAGGAACCCGAGTCGAAGAGCACCTCCGACTGAATGATGAAGCGGTCACCGACCACCAGTATGCCTTCCTTCGTGTCAAGTTTTTCCAGCAAGAGGGCATAGAATTTGGATACAAATTTGCTGGTGCGCTCTAATTCCTCTTCCACAGCCTGACGCGCTTTGCGTTCCGCGTCGAGGTCTGTCTGGAGCTCGCTGTTCCTCCCGTTGGCTACCCCGAGTTGAGCCCCCAACTCGCTAGCCATCTTCCTAAAGTCCGAGAGCCGTGCTTTGGTCTCAGCATGCTCCTTGCGTTCCGCGCCGAGGTCTGCCTCGAGCTCGCCGATCCGACCTTTGGCCACCCCGAGCTCAGCCTCCAGCTCGCCAGCCTTCTTCGTTGCGTCTGAGAGCAGCGCTTGGGTCTCCGTATGCTCCTTGCGTTCCGCGCCGAGGTCCGCGCGGAGCACGTCAATTTGACCGTTTGCCACCCCAAGGTCATTCTCTAGCTCACCCACCTTCTTCGCTGCGCCCGAGAGCTGTTCCTTGGTCTTCTCATGCTCCTTGCGTTCCGTGTCGAGGTCTGCGCTGAGCTTGCTGATCCGACCGTTTGCCGCGCCGTTTTCAGTTTCCAGCTCACCAACCCTCTTTGTTGCGTCCGAGAGCTGTCCCTTGGTCTTCTCATGCTCCTTACGTTCCGCGTCGAGATCGGTCTTGATCCCGTGCACGACGGCTTCAAGGTAGGTGATCCGGCCGTTGGCCGCCCCAATATCAGCCCTCAGCTCGGCGACCGTCGCATTGGCACCGGCGAGTTTTGTTTCCAGCACGCGAATGCCTTCCTCGAGGTCGGAAATCCGTATGGCAGACGAGTCGATTTTGGCCTTCAGTTCGCCGATCATGGCCTGTGCTTTGCGGAGCTCTTCAATCTTTTCCTTAAGCTCCACACTCATTTGCTCGATGGTCTTGTTCAGTTGCTCGATGGTACCTTTCAGACCCGCCACCTGCTTGCGCAGGTCCTCGTTTTCGATGGCCTTGTCGGACACGAAACCCTGTAATGTGCTGTTCTTTTCGGTCAGTTCTGCAATCGTTTTCTTCTGCGAGGTGACCTGACTGTCCAGGCTGCCGATGCGGGCGAGAGCCTCCGTCAACCGGCTCGAAACCTCACCAGATTGAGTTTTCAATGCATTGAGTTCGCTGATCTTCAGGTTGAGGACGGAACTCACCTTGTCGTATTTCTGCCGGGCTTGGTCGGCCTCCTCCATCGCCTTGCGCTGTTCTTCTCGGACCTTGCTGATGTCCCCCGTCAGCCGTCCACGCTCCTCGGACAGGGTGGCGATCTCCTCACGCTGCCGCTCCGTAACGGAAGACGTGCTTTCCAGCTTTTCCTGGACGGCTGACAATTCCGAAACCTTACGCTGCAATTCGACGAGAAGCGCCTTTGCCTGCGTCTCGCCCGCAGCGACCTTCTGCGCGGCCTCGGTGAGCGAAGAACTGAGTTCGCCGATCTTCTTGAGGAACTGTTCGATCAAGGCCGACTGAACGCCGATCTGGCGCGCCTGCGTCTCTCCAACCTTTATGAGCAATGAAAACCACCGAAGTGCGCCTTCGTAATCATCCGGCACGGCGATCGCGAGGTAGCCCAACCCGTTGAATGCTTCGGTGCACCCCTGCTTCAGGGCCTCCGCAAGTCGACCGAGTTCGGCGGCCTGCTTGTCCTCCGGCAGCGCCCCAAACAGTTCAGGCTTGAGCCAGGGCCCGTCACAGGGCCCCGCAGCCAGCGCTGGCGATGTCGAGATCGCCAATGAAAGTCCAGCAAGAAAGAGAAACGGCTTCATGGATATCCCCCGCAAGTAAGCAGTTAGCTATCAAAACGTAGTAATCTATAATCTTTAATTTTTTGCAATCCGTAATCTCCGTGCGTTAGCGCAGAGCGAGAAATTCCCATTTCTGCTAAGTGAGACTTTCCCGTTCACGATCATGAACCGTGAGGGTTCGGGGTGTGGAGCTTGGTCTGTTGGTGATGTGTTCTGGCGAGGGTGAACGAACGGAGTTAACCGAGGTCAAAACGGAGGTCGTGTCCCCGGGTGAGCGCCCCATCCGCGAGCCGCGCACAAGTTCAGTATTGAGAACCTGAAGCAGCCGCCCACCGCCCCATGCAAAGTTGGTTTCCGCGAGAACCTTGTAAACCAGAACAAGACCACTTCCATCCCACGCCAGGGCTTTCAACCGGTCGCCGCGTTTCGATCTGAAGATCACCGTGACGCCGGAATAGGGATCGAGCTTCAATACGTTCTGCACGATCAGCGCCAAGGCCTGATGGCCGCAGCGGAAGTCGACAGGCCGCGCGGCAACCAGGATCGGCAGCCGCTGGCCGGCGACAATCACGATCCGCTCCGCAGCGCCCGCACCAGTGCCATGACCCGATCATCCGGAATATAGCCCGGCACCCGCATCATCACGCCGCCGCCAAAGTCGATCGTGATGCTCCCGTCGGGAGGCCTTTTGTCTTGCTCCTCGGATGCCACCATCACCGGCACGAAGGCAGGTTCCCCGTCCCCGGCGACACCCGCCATCATCTCCGCTGGCAAGGCCAAAAGGCCCTGCCGTGCCTGCCGGCGCCAGTCCGAAAGCTGGTGTGAAGCCAAGCCATGACGGCGCGCGACATCCGCCACCCGCACTCCCGGCTGAAAGCTCTCCGCAACAATACGGGCCTTCACGTCATCTAGCCAGCGCCGGTAGCCCCGTGTTCGACGGACGATCTCTATCTGCCCGTCGAATCCATCCGCAACATCCGCCATCGCCGCCTCCTCCTGATGAATCAAGACCAGACTCTCTCCTCGGCAGTGACGGCGAAAGAGGGATATCCAATCTCACGGGCCTCCGTGCGCTATGCGGTCATCGTACTGCGGGATGAAGACAAGTCGGCGGCGCGCGAATGGTTCAGGACCCCTCTGATCTTTACGGTCCACGAGGCCAAAGGGCTCGAGTATCCCAATGTCATCCTGTTCCACTTCGTCTCTGGCAATCGCGCGGCCTTTACCGAAGTCTGCTGGGATGTTGCGCCAGCCGATCTCGCTGGCGACGAACTCGAATACCGTCGGGCGAGGGACAAGACCGACAAGTCGCTCGAACTGAACAAGTTCTATGTCAACGCCCTCTACGTCGCCATGACGCGCGCGGTCGAAGGCCTGACGCTGGTC
>CAMDBX010000222.1 GCA_945889445.1 Rhizobium sp. Q54 | reverse complement strand
CTGTGCCAGGCACTGGCTGATTGCCTCGGCGCCGACTTGGCGGTGTCGCGCGATCCGCGCAATGCGGGCGTACGCGGCGCGGCGGCGATTGCCGCGGCTGGCCTCGGCTGGCGCGCGAGCGTGTGGGAGGCGGCGAAGAGCTTCGACCGCACGTCGGAAACCGTCTATCGTCCCGACCGTCGGCGGCAGGCCTATTTCGATGACCGCTTCAGGCTGTTCATCGACGCCTACAAGCGCAACGCGCCGTGGTTCCGCGCCGCCTTCGAGAGACACGCAGATGATTGACGGCCTGTTCAAGAAGTACATCGATCCCCTGTGGGAGATGCCGGCGCGGCCCCTGTCGCGCGTCTTTACCGCGAATCAGGTGACGCTGATGGGCCTCGGCCTCATCGCGGTGGTGAGCCTCGCCTATGTCTGGCACCAGGCGCCGTTCTGGTATGCGATCACGCTCGCCATCGCATTCTCGGCTGACTCGCTCGATGGCGCCGTGGCACGCCTGCGCCATGAGAGCTCCGCCTTCGGGGGCTACCTCGACGCCATCGTCGACCGCTACCAGGAAATGATTGCCATCGCGGCGCTCGCCTATGTGAGCGACGCCTGGGCGGCGGGTTTCTTCGCACTGTCAGGCGCCTTCCTGACGAGCTACATGAAGGCCCGCGCGGCGATGGAGACCAAGGTGGACAATGTCGCCTGGCCCGACTTCTTCGAACGCCAGGAGCGCATATTCTTCATCTGCCTCGCCCTCGTCTTGCAGAGCCTGCTGGGGAGCAGTCTCGATGTCATCCCCGGCGCGCTGTGGCTGCTCGCCATCCTCACCCACGCCACTGCTCTGCAGCGCTTCCTGCGTGCCCGGAAGTTGCTGAAGGACGGGGCGTGAGGCGCGCCGCCGGGGCACTCCTGCTGCTTGCCGCGGCGCTGCTGCTGGGTGCCGCCGGGGAGACGTTTCCGATCCCGAAGGAAGAGAACCAGTTCTTCTATGTGCAGCGCTCGCTTAACGCGAACACCATTGTCTACACCGCGAGGCTCGACGGAGAGGGGCGTCTCGATGCCAGGCGGCCGGTCGATGTGTTCTGGCGGCGCTTCAATGACGACGGGGAAAGAAAGGAGCTCTCGAAGCTCGAACGCAGCCTCGCCTTCGGCGTGAGGGCCGATCCGGCACCCGGGCAGCCGGGCGCCTTCGTCATGCGCGTCGTCTCCTACCCGAAGCGCTCAGCCGTGCTGAAGCTCGTCGATGGCGTGCCGCGACTTGAGGCCAAGGTGGCGGGTGAGCCAAGCCGCCTCGACCACGCCTATCTCGAGGTCGACGAGAGCGGCAGTGTGCCGAGCGTCACGCGCGTCGACCTCTACGGTTATTCGCTGGCGACCGGCAAGCTGGTGAAGGAGAGCTTCATCCCGTGGTGAGATGGGTGAGGATCGCGAGAATGACCCAGACCACGCCCCCGGACGCGAGCCCCGCCAGCGCATCATCCGCCATGATGGCCACGCCGCCGCGCAGCCTCCGCTCAGCCGTGCCAATGAGCCAGGGCTTGTTGATGTCGAGCACGCGGAAGGCGAGGAAGCTCAAGAGCCAGGACATTGGCGTTGCGGGAACCAGCACCAGCGTGATGAGCATGCCCACCGTCTCGTCCCAGACGATGACCGAGGGGTCCTCGCCACCCAGTGCCCGGGCCGCCCGCCCGCAGGCGGCGCAGCCCAGCCACAGAAGGAGCAGCACCAGCAGGCACTGCAGACCCCACGGCAAGGGCATGATGAGCGGATAGAGAAGGAAGGCGCCGGCCGCACCGAAGGTGCCCGGCATCCACGGCACAAGACCGAGCCCGAAACTGAGCGCGAGCGCCACCGCGGGGTCTCTCATGCGGCCGAACTCCGCCTTCACGACTGACCCCAGTGGTGCTTCGCCAAGAAATTTCCCGCTGACAATCCAGACGCGCCCTCTTAACATAAGACCATGCAGGGACGAACAGAACTTTCACAATGTTGACGGGCATCGGGGTCTCCTTGCTTGCCGTGGGCGCTACTGCGGCTGCGGTGAAAGTCCATGATTTCTTCGAGGGCGAAACACTGCTCCGTGACCTCGTGGACGAGGCCGTGCTGAGCCGCACGAGCCTTGCCGAACTCAACCGCGCCTGGTCGCGTAACGCGCGGCGCAGCGAGGCGATCGTTTCGCTCACCTCAATTCCAAGCCGGCTGCCGCTGATCGAACGCACATTGAAGAGCCTTCTTCGCCAGAGCCTGGCACCTCGCCGCATCGTTCTCAACCTGCCCCGCTTCAGCAAGCGCGAGGGCGTTGCCTATGTGGTTCCGGCGTTTCTCGATGGTATCGAGGCGGTGAGCATCCGCTGGTGCGAGGACTGGGGGCCGGCGACCAAGTTGCTTCCCTCGCTCGTGGGCGAGGCGACGGACACGCCCATCATCGTCGTCGACGACGACCGCATCTATCCCGCCAATCTCGTCGCCGATCTGATGTCCGCCGCCGTTCGCGATCCGCACGCCGCGTTCTGCATGAGCGGGTGGGTGGTGCCAGGCGACCTGATTGACCGTCCCACCACCGTGTGGAGCAATCTCCGCATGCTGCCGCCTGCACCAATCCGGGCGCGGCGCCTGTCGAAGCCCGTGGAGGTCGACATCGTGCAGGGGCTTTCGGGCTATGTGGTGCGGCCCTCCTTCTTCGATCAAGCCGCCATCACCAACTACGACCATGCCCCGAAGGAGGCGTTCTTCGTTGACGATGTCTGGATCAGCGCCCACTGCAAGGCGCCGCGGTTCGTCATTCCCGCGCGGCGCGCCAATTACCAGTCAAAATTGCACCGGAGTTTCTATCGCCACACCAGCCTCGGGCGCATCAATCGCGGACCAGGTCCGGATGGGCAGCGCAGCAATTCCATCGTGATCCGTCACTTCTCCGAAGCCTGGATGGCCACGGCCGCGAAGTCGGGGTCGTTCCGGCGCAGCAAAGAGGCCACTTGATCTCATGAGACTCATGAACCGCAAACGCGCCGCCGTGCTGCTGGCAGTGCCTGCGCTGATGGTGCCGGTCATCGAAATCCCTTTGGTATTGTGGGCGCGATCGAGGTTTGTCGAACTCAACCCGGACTATCTCAATGACCCGCCCACCATCAGCCGCTCGATCAATGACCCCACCGTCGGGGCGCCCTTCGCCGACTTCATCCTGCTGATCACCGCGCTCATCCTGATGGTGACGCCGCTGCTGATCTGGTCCTATGCACTGGCTATTTCGCGGCTCACGCTCAGTCGTCGCCGGCGTGTCTTGATGTATGTACTTCTCGGCCTGGTGTTCATCTTCCAGGTCGCCGCATCAACTGGCATGGTCCTTACCACCGAGTTCACTTTCGCCATTGACCACGACCTGCACATGCTGGGAAGCTACACATTCTTTGCTTTCCAGGCGTTGACCATCTTCATCGCGGGGTTTTTGTGCCGGATGCTGTTCAATGAGCAGCAGCGGCATGGCATCGTCGATGTGGACTGGCAATTTCGCCCGTCCATGCATCGCTTCCGTTTCCGCTTCGCAATGCTGATCATGGCCCTGGTGGTTCTCTATGGCGTTCTCTTCGTTCTCAAGGATCACGCCCTGCCAATCAGCGACTACATCGTGCAGGTGGCCTATACGCAGTGCGAGGTGATTGTCATCGCCTGCTACGTGCTTTTTCTTGGCAGCTATGCCGTCGACATTCATCACATGGTGAGGCACGACACACTGCGGCTGGGCGGACCACATGCCACGCGGAAGGCCGCAACGGGCAAGCCCGGCCCAGTCGCCGCAGAGCGATGACCGGGCCGGCAACCGCCGCCATTGACCGCCTCCTGCAGGCGGGCTTTGCGCAGCAGCAGAAAGGCCATCTCGGCCAGGCGCGTGCCCATTGTGCGCAGGTGCTGGAGATCGACCGCCGCAATTTCGAGGCGGTGCGACGTGACGAGCCCGGTAACATCGGCAGCCTGCGTGGGCTTTCGGGCGTCTGCAAGTTCAAGGCGGGTGATCCCTTTTTTGATGCCAGTGCGGAGCGGCTGCGCGATACCGCGCTGACGCCGGAGCCGCGCGAGCAGTTGCATAATGGCGGTACCAAGATCAGCAATGACGCGGGACTGTCCGACCAGGCCAAGGCGCATTTCGCGATCAGCAAGGCCTGCCGCCCGGAAGGTGGCTGGACTGTATTCCGGTCCCGGTGATAGAGGACGCACTGAGGCCCCCACCTGCGATGAAGGATCGAAACCGCCCCGTGGCACCGCTGCAACAAACCTTTCAGAAGGCCCTCGCG
>CAMDBX010000221.1 GCA_945889445.1 Rhizobium sp. Q54 | reverse complement strand
CGTCGCGGCCTCGCCCGTCTCCAGCCTTCGCCGCCACGCCCATGCCCGTCCAAGCGCCTTCAGGATATGAGGAACCTGCCCCCGGGTCTCGGCCTCGAGGGCATTCTCGGGCGGCAGGATCCTGGGTCGGCCATTGCGGCGGCGGATGGCGAGCGGGATCACGACCCGAATGATGTCGTTGGGATTGCTCATTCGGCGGCCTCCTTGCTTGTGCTGCCATTGAGGTCACGGATGAGGGCAGCGATGCCGTGGTTGCGAAGATCCACGGCCATCCCGTTGGGGCCCACCGTGACCCTGTCGACAAGGAGTCGCACGATGCGCGCCTGTTCCGCCGGAAAGAGTGCCTCCCAGAGGTCGTTGAACCGCTTTAAGGCGGCAACAATCGCGCGCTCGTCCATGTGCGAGCCATCGGCGCCTTGTGCCGCGATCACGCGCGCCGCTACCTCGGGTGCGCCTATGATGCGCCGCATCTCGGCGATGACCGCACCATCGACCATGGCCGCGGCAAGCCGCATCGGGCCAGTGCTGCCCCTTGCGTCACGGTTCCGGATCAGGTCCATCGACGTGTAGTAGTGGTAGAGCCGCTCGCCCTTACGCGTGTAGGTCGGCGTCATTGCCGTGCCATTGGCCGCAAAGATGATGCCCTTGAGCAGGGCCTCGGACTGGCTGCGGTTCTCGGCGCGGCGTTTGCGGGGGCTCTCCTTGAGGATCGCATGGACGGCGTCCCAGAGTTCTCGGGTGACGATGGCATCGTGCTCACCGGGGTACGACGTGCCCTTGTGCACCGCCTCGCCTAGGTAGACCCGGTTGTTAATGAGCTTGTAGATGAAGCCCTTGTCGATGCGCTTGCCGCGCTTGTTGAGCACCCGTTCGGACTGCAGTGCCCGTGCCAGCGTGGAAGCCGAGCCAAGGGCCACGAACCGCTCGAAGATCATGCAGACCATCTTCGCCTCGGTTCCGTTGATCACCAGCTTGCGGTCCTTCACGTCGTAGCCCATCGGCACGAAGCCGCCCATCCACATGCCGCGCTTGCGGGAGGCTGCGAACTTGTCGCGGATGCGCTCACCGATCACCTCCCGCTCGAACTGGGCGAAGCTCAGCAGGATGTTGAGCGTAAGCCGCCCCATGGATGTCGTCGTGTTGAAGGATTGGGTTACGGACACGAAGGTGACGTTGTTCCGGTCGAATACCTCGACCAGCTTGGCGAAGTCCATCAGCGAGCGCGACAGGCGGTCGATTTTGTAGACGACGATGACATCGATGAGACCAGCCTCGATGTCCACAAGTAATTGCTTCAGGCCCGGGCGCTCCAGCGTACCGCCGGAAAAGCCCCCATCGTCGTACCGCTCGCGGATGGCTGCCCAGCCTTCCGCCTTCTGGCTCGCGACATAGGCTTCGCAAGCCTCGCGCTGCGCCTCGAGGGACTTGAACTCCATATCAAGGCCTTCCTCGGAAGACTTGCGGGTGTAGATGGCGCAGCGGGAGCGCTTGAGAATTGCCGTCGCCATCAGCGCTTCCTCCCGCCGCCCAGCGAAAAGAACCTAAACCCGTTCCAACTGGTGCCAGTGATGGCCTTGGCAATGGCCGAGAGGGAACGGTACTTGCGGCCCTGCCATTCGTAACCGTCCGCCAACACCGTGACGGCATGTTCCATTCCGTCCCATTCCCGCAGGAGGCGTGTTCCGGGCAGGGGATTTCTGGCATCGACCGCCATGCTCTTTCGCCCAACCTTGCCCTCCACCTCATCGGCAAGGAGATCCAGCGCGCGGCGGGTCTCGCGCGTCAGTCCACCGTAGGTCAGTTCCTGGATGCGGTATCCGATCCGCAGCTCCAGAAAGGCGCGGGCGTTGTTGGGGGCAGGCTTGCCGAAAAGCGTCTCCCATTTGGCTTTAAGCTCATTTACCGACAGCCGTTGCATCGCCGCCAGATGGGCAAGCACGGCGCCATCCGTTGCGGCATTTTCACCTGGCCGCGGCAAGGCCAGTGGCTTCGTTTTCGTCGCGGTCTTCATCATCACCCTCCAACTCGGTTGCGAAGTTTGCGACGGTGAACACCGCTCTTCAGGGGCGAGAAGTCGACCAAACTGTCTGGGGCTGCCGCAGATAAAGTGCTGGACTGGTTGGGCAGGATGCGCCGCAGGGCGGCGCTTAGAATCTGCGCCAGTTCATCGAGGCGCTCGGACGGCGTCATGCGTTCCGGCGGGGTCCAGTTCGGGGGTGGGGAGCTGCTCATCATGACCGTTCGAAAGCGTGGGATGAGCAGGAGAATCCGCTCTAAGCTCGAAATTACAAGCGTTATCAGCCACTCCAAAGACAGAGCGCGTACGCTCGTATTCATGCGTGTCTATGACGTGTGGATAACCCTTGATCCCAGTCGTTCGGGCCACAGGCTCAGCATGCCCTTGAAAGCATCGATCGAATTCTGTTAGCTGAAGCTCTGCGTGGAGGCGGTGGTAAATGCGATTTCTACTGGTTTTTTTGATCATCCTCGCTTCAGCGCCAGCATCCGCAGCTGAGTTCAAGCTGGATGCAAGGTATTCCGACGTGAACAAGGATCTCGTCGCGGACATTCCTCTCGCAGTAAAAGACCTCCGGGAGCCTGCATCCCTGACATTCGGATATCCTCCGCTCGATGACAATGCCTTGATGGCCACCGCTTGGGCCGGCTTCATGAAGCACCTTGAGAAAGTAACCGGCAAGCAGGTCGTATATGAGGCTTTCTCGAGCGCCGAGGCAGAGGTTGCGGCCATGCGTTCTGGCAAGCTGGATGTGGCTGGATTCAGTGCGGGTGCCGTTCCTCTGGCGGTTTCCTGTGCTGGTGCAAGGCCATTCGCAGTCATGGCGGCGGCAAGCGGCGAATTCGGGTATCAGATGGAAATCATCACGCCCGATAATAGTGATATCAAACGAATCGAAGACATCAAGGGCAAGACCCTCGCCTTTACCGCGAAGACCTCGAACTCCGGTTACAAGGCGCCGAAGGCACTCCTGAGTTCGCAGTTCGGTCTGACAGAGGGCCCTGATTACACTGCTGTGTTCACGGGCAAGCACGACAATTCGATCCGGGGAGTGGTGAGGGGTGAACTGGCGGTTGCCGCTGTCGCGAGTGAGGTCCGCCTCAGCATGGAGGGACGAGGTGAGGTAAAGCCAGGTGATGTCCGAGTGATTTACCGGTCCCAGACCTTTCCGACCACAGGCTATGCTGTTTCACATGACCTGACGCCCGCTTTACAAACCCAAATTGCGCAGGCGTTTTTTACGTTCAATTGGGAGGGCTCCTCGCTGGCGAAAGGGTTTTCAAAGTCAGGCTATGCCCGGTTTGTTCCGATCACTTTCCGGGAGGATTGGTCTGTAATCCGCCAAGTCGATGAGGCGTCGGATGCATCCTTGATCTGTCCCTGACCACTCTTCTGCTCTTACCGAACGCCGATCAGTTTTTGCGAGTCTGCGTCAGTTCGAGGGTACATGTTGGGGACGCCATTGCTACGCCGGCCCAGGCGGTCAGCATCGGTCACATTGACCGATCTCCCTCATCTCACGCCGCAGCAGATCGCCAATCTGCCTGCCGCCGAACTTGCCCGCCTTCAGCAGGAGGCGGATGCCGCCCTCCATCACGCCAAATCCGTCGTGGCGTCGCTCGGGGATGCTCTCGATCACCGCTACGGCCAACGCGCCAGGCAGGCGCGCGCCGCTCAAGCCAAGGACACAGGCACCGTCCGCTTCGAGGACAACGGCGTTACTGTGGTGGCTGACCTCCCCAAGCGCGTCAAATGGGACCAGCGGCGCCTCGGGGAACTGGTAGAACTCATCCGCTCGTCCTGGGGCGAAAACCCCGCCGATTATGTGAAGGTGAAGTTCGAGGTCTCGGAGCGCGCCTATGAGGCGTGGCCGCCGATGCTGCAGGAGATCTTCACGCCGGCGCGCACGGTCGAGACGGGCAAGGCCAGCTACGAGTTGGTGCATATCGACGGGAGGCGCGCATGAACGCGCCCGCGATCGTCGATGGGGCCGATGACAGCATCCCGCGGATCATCGACCACGCCACCGCCGCGCTCACTGGCGCGCGGAGTGCGGCGGAAGTGCTCGACGCGCGCGATCTCGCGTCCTTCGCCTACGACACCGCCAAGCGTGCGGCCCGGCTGGCGAAGGCCAAGAATGCGCACGATGAGCTGATCGCTGCCGCCCACCGCGCCCAGGCCGACGCGCTCACCATTGAGGCCCTGGCCAAGCGCCGCCTTGCGGACGAGTACGACGCGGCGCAGGAGCGTGGCGAGATCGC
>CAMDBX010000220.1 GCA_945889445.1 Rhizobium sp. Q54 | reverse complement strand
GCAAGAAGGCCGCGGCAGTCTGCGGCTCCTGCAGAGGCACCTTGACGGCCAGCCCGCATATCGCCGACGCGCCACCGCACCAGTCTTCAAGAGTTCAACTTCGGGGAGGAAACTGGTGCGCTTAGGTGACTCGAATATGTCGAAATAGTCTTTTAGTATCATTATTTAAGAATTCTTACGTCGGTCAATGTACCGACAGAAATACCGACACTCTGAGGCCGCTGGCGTGTTTGGTTCCCGATTGAGCGCCAGAGTCTTCCGGTAGAGGCTCACAATTGTCAATCATGCGCACCAAGCCGAGTCGTGTCTGCGCCCCCTTGGATCCCAGGGAACGCTGTACCATCCTCCGCCACAGAGCGGCATTCATGCACAAGCTCAACGAGATCGCCAACGGTCCGATCCCGGCGAGCTGAAAAGATCCCTGAGATGCATGCTGTCCGACGAGCCTGAGGGCCATCAGGAGGGTATGCTTATGGACGCCTCTACAACGCCACTCGGAGAAAACATCTGTCTTTCATTGCATCCAGGCCATGATCATGAAACCTACAAAGCGACTCTCTGACGCTGCGATTCGAAGCATTGTCAAAAGCATACCGGAGGGCGCAGTCCAGCGCCGCAAGAGGCTGCTTAAGGATATTCTACGATCCTGGTCAGATGACGACCTCCCCGAATACAATACGTTTGCCAAACTATCGAAGGGCAGGTCGCGACGAAAACAATCACTGGGAAAATCGCGAAGAGCACACGCACTCTGGAACTCCTGCTTTTGAGAGCTTCACGATCCGGCGATTGGGACTACATCGCGTTTTACCTGAAGGCCCAGGTCGGCGAACGAATATCCAGCGACACCATTAACATGATGATAGAGCGGCTGCGCAAAGCTGCAGACACAGCGGAAAACAATTTCGCCCGTGATCGTGGCCAGCCCCGGAATATCATCGCACAATTTGTCATGAGCGACCTTGTGGCCATGTATGAATGGCTCTACCCCACAGAAAAAGCGGCACGGGTCGTAGACAGAATTGAAGGTGAGGAGACTGGAAAATTTCGCGACTTCGCGTTGGTTCTGTGGGTAAAAATTTTTGGGGCTGAGGGCGTGGGTCTCAACCATGCCATGAGGACGTTTTTCGCCAGGAAAAATCAAGATTCTCAACCTTCTGCGCTGATGGCGAACATGCAAATGCGACACCGGTCGTGGAAAGTATTCGCGGAATAGGGCGGAATACTACTCCATGTGACAACTGGAGGAATGAGACCTACTTCGGTTTCCACACAAGGCTGGAATTGACCACCTGTGCAAGGAAGGAAACCAGAATGCTTGATCCGCTTCTCGTCTCGATTGCTGACGCGACCCGTGTCATCGGGGTCGGAAAATCGAAGTTCTACGAAATAATCGCAAAGCGTGAGCTCTCTGTGATTAAGCTGGGGCGCAAGAGCCTCATCGCGGTCGACGATTTGCGCGCTTTCGTCGCTCGCCTCAAATCCGAAACCCCCTAACAAAAACGAGCCGCTCTTGCGAAGCGACCCGTCTCTAAATTTGCGTAATACACAGTACGCTTTTCTTACCAAACACGGACTCTCTCCGCAACGCGGCACCTTAAAGAAAGGTTCCGTCAGATGACAACCAAGGCAACAGACCCGACCGACCCCTCCAACCCCTCTGACTCGTCCACACCCTCCGAAGGCTCAATGCCTAGTTCTCTGCGGACCCGTGGGCGTGCCGTGAGTGATAAGGAGAAGCCTATCGACCCCTTTGACCCTGCAACATTTGCGGTATCACCTGAGGCGCTCGCGGCGATGCAAGGAGACGTAGGCGTGGTGCCACAATTGACAGGCATCAGCGTACGCAAGCCAAGAAAACAGGAGTTTTTCCGCGTGAGCGCCGACTCGGCTTTTGCAATGGTAGCCCCTATTCTTGAACTCGAGGACGAACGCGAAACATACCTTGTGCTTCCCGCAGTGGCTGCGACACTCCCTGGCGATGTGACTATGCGGGAGCTGCGCGTATGCCAGACACGGCAGGGCACTTTATTTATCTGGCCGGTCCCCGTTCTGGTGCAGGACGCCAAGAAGTGGAGTGCGTGGCACACCAGTGCTCGCCAGATAATGGCGACGGCCCAGAAGCACTGGTGCCGCATGACTTCTGATCAGGGCGCTGGCCGCTACAACTCAGCTATCGCCACAGGCATTACAGCGGAGCCGTGTTGGCCGGTCGATATGAGCATGCGCGACCTGCTGGAACTCGCGTTTGGCAAGGAACGCCTGATCACGGAGCAGGGCCACCCCGTCGTGAAACGCTTGCTGGGGGTGGAATGATGGTAGCCGCGCAGAAGGCCCACTGGGTGGCGAAATCCGACATTAGTGGCCCCCCACAATCAGCGGGCACCCAGCTCCCCGGTGCAGCAGCCGCACCACCCCCTGACAAAAATCACTTCCTTGAGCAAAGCCCGTTTGAGTGTGACGGCGGGGACCTCATAGGGAGAGATCCACGCCAGATGACGGTCTATGACTGGGCGGGGCGCGAGCGCCTCGTCGGCCTGAAGGCTATCCGCGCCAAGTGCTTGGATTGCAGCGCAGGTCAGGTATCGGAAGTCCGCAAATGCACGGCTTGGAGTTGCGCCCTGTGGCCGTTGCGTATGGGCAGTACCCCTCCAGCGTGGCGCGCTGGTAGTGGCTCATGACGGACCGGGGCACTTCACCGAAGGAGGAGGTCCGTCGCAGTGAGGCGGCGGCCTACATCTGCCACGTGCTGCGCGGCTACCGTGCGGTATGGGCCATCGATTTCGAATACGAGGTCACCCTCAGTCTGCCAGTACCCGTGGTGCTGGTCGCGACTGATCTCATCTCAGGTCGTACCGTCAAGCGGGGCCCCGGTGAATTCGGGCAATGCCCGTTTCGGTGTGACGGGTCGGAATTGTTCATCGCCTTTTACGCGGTAGCTGAGGCGTCATGTTTCCTCGCACTGGGCTGGCCGCTGCCACCGCGCTGGCTTGATCTGTGGGCAGAGGCCCGGCGGCTCAACAATGGGCGCGGTGGAGGGAACGGCCTGCTGGATGTGATGGGGCGCTTCAGGTTGCCAGTACGCGACAGCGGTCAGAAGAAGGCGATGCAGATCCTCGTGGGCGAGGGCAACTGGCACGCCGCTGATATCCCCGCCATTCTCGCCTACTGTGAGGAGGATGTCCGGGACACGGAGCTTCTTGCATATGCCATGATGCCCTTGATTCTGAGTGAGGCACCGGACGCCTCCCGGGCCCTTCCGCAGGCTATCATCCGTGGCACATTTGTAGCCGATTGCGCCCTGGTTGAGCGTATCGGTGTTCCGGTGGACGTTAACAGTTTCAATCTTGTGCGCGAGCGCTGGCCAGAGATCCGACAACTGCTGATCGCCGATGTAAACACTCATTATGGTGTCTTCCAGGGCGACAGCTTCTCGGCAAAGCTCTTTGGAGACTATCTTGCCCGCGAGCAGATCCCTTGGCCCAGACTGGCCAGCGGCGCACTCCAGTTGGACGATGACACCTTCCGGCAGCGCGCAAAGTCCGAACCTCGCATCGCCTTGCTGCGTGAATGTCGCGTGGCCCTGTCCCAGCTGAGAGGTAATGACATTCAGGTTGACGCTGACGGCCGCGTACGGACGCCGCTACGTCCGCTCGCCAGCAAGACCGGGCGCTGTCAGCCGAGCACCAGCAAATTTCTGTTTGGGGCCGCCCGCTGGACGCGGTCATTCATCATGGCACCTCCGGGACACACATTCGCCTACCTCGACTACAAGAGCCAAGAGATCGGCATTGCCGCGTATCTGTCAGGTGATCAACTACTGGTGGATGCATACTCAGGCGGAGACCCATACATAGGCTTTGCAAAGACTGCGAAACTCGTCCCGGCAGACGCCACCAAGGAAAGCCACCCGGTCATGCGGGCGGCGTGCAAGGCCATTGTCCTGGGAGTGCAATACGGCATGTCAGCCGAGGGTATGGCGGCGGCCTCGGGAGTATCCTTGGACACCTGCCGGGAACTACTCCTCCGCCATCACGAACCCTATCACGGCCTCTGGCGATTTGTTCAGAGCTATCGCGATAGGCTGGCGGCGGGTCTGCCAGCCTATACGCCACTCGGATGGCGAATGCAGCTAGGCACCGGTTCTGATTTGAATGAGCGTTCCAACGGAAACTGGCCGATCCAGTCTACAGGCTCCGACATCCTGCGGGCTGCGGTTATATTTACGACGCAAGCTGGCGTACCGCCTTGCGCCACCATTCACGATGCGGTGGCGTTTGTCG
>CAMDBX010000219.1 GCA_945889445.1 Rhizobium sp. Q54 | reverse complement strand
GCTTGGCGCAGGGATCTGGTGCAAGGACGTCAAGAGGGCACACCGTCTGGCAGCAGCTCTGCAGGCCGGCGTCATCTGGATCAACGACCATCATAAGAACGATCCGCGCTCGGTGTGGGGCGGCTGGGGCGGCAGCGGCTACGGCAAGGAAAACGGATGGGACGCATTGCGGAGCTACCTCAAGAAGAAGAGCGTTGTGGTCCGCACTACCTCCAGTATCGATGACTGGTTCGGGGGGGGAGATCGCTACGGATGAGCATCAGCGTCACTAAGCTGTCTTCAAACGGCGTGCTGCGCGGAGGCGTCAGCTTCAGGAACCTGTCGGTAGTGTTCCCGGGGCACGTCAACCATCCGCCGGTCCAGGCTCTCGACCACGTTTCGCTCGAGGTCCGGCCGCGCGAGTTTGTGTCGCTCATCGGGCCATCGGGCTGCGGGAAAAGCACCATGCTTCGGGTTATCTCAGATCTCATCACACCTACCGGCGGTATAGCCCTCGTCGACGGCGAGCCCCCCCGGAAAGCGAGACTGGCGCGGGACATCGGTTTTGTCTTTCAGGATGCCGCGCTCCTCGAATGGAGATCGATACTCGACAATGTGTTGTTGCCGCTGGAAATCGCCGGCGTACCGGCGAGAGAGCGCGAAAGCCGCAGCCGCGAACTGATCGAACTCGTCGGACTTAACGGCTTCGAAGCTGCCCGGCCGCGCCAGTTGTCGGGCGGCATGAGGCAGCGGGCGTCAATAGCCCGGGCTCTCTCCACAAGACCGCGCGTCCTGCTGATGGATGAACCCTTCGGAGCCGTCGACCAGATCACCCGTGACCGTCTCAACATGGAACTGGTACAGATAACCGAAAAAACGAATGCAACGGTGTTGTTCGTCACCCATTCGATCAGCGAGGCAGTATTGTTGTCCGACCGCGTTGTAGTCATGTCGCCGCGCCCGGGCCGCATCCTGTCGGTGATCGACATCAACCTACCCCGCCCGCGATCGCTCGCCACACGTGACGATCCCCACTACACAGAACTGATCAAGTTCGGGGCCGCCGAACTCGAGAGAGGCTTTGCCCGAAATGAGCACTAGTCTGGCCGAGGGAAGCACACCTGTCGCCGATGCCGAGCACGGCTGGATCCGGTACTGGCCAATGCTTTGGCCGCCAATCATAGCGACGATCATCATTACGACAGTATGGGAATCCATCACAGTCTACTTCGATATCCCCCCCTACTTCATCCCATCTCCCAGCCGTATTTTCGAAGCCTTCTGGGCGGCGCCAGGTACGTTGTTATGGCATTCGGGTATCACGCTGCTCGAAGCAATTATCGGCTGCATCATTGGTTCTTTCCTGGGTGCGCTCCTAGGGACGGGCTTTGCCTACTCGTCGCTCCTTGCGCGCGGGCTTCTTCCGTTCGTGATCGCAGCTAACACCATTCCCGTGGTGGCGATCGCGCCGATTATCATCCTTTGGTTTGGTCACGGAATCGAATCGAAGATCGCGGTCACTACATTTCTCTGCTTTTTCCCTCTCGCACTCAACATGATGAAGGGCCTGCAGTCCTACGACCGGGTGATCATGGATGTTTTCCATGTCGCCGCCGCGTCACCTCTGCAACGTTTCTTCAAAATGCGATTGCCGAGCGCCCTCCCGTATATCTTCGTTGGCATCAAGATCAACGTATCGTTCTCGATCATTGGTGCCATTGTCGCGGAATTCGTTCAGGCCGACCGAGGTCTGGGTTTTGTAATAATGACGACCTATCGCAACCTCAACATGCCAAGACTATGGGCAGCTCTGGCTATCTCGGCTCTCATCGGCATGGTGTTCTTTGCCCTCGTATCCCTCGTCGAACGCATGGTAATTCCCTGGCATAGCTCGATGCGGACCGAAAGTTGAAAACAGGGATCAATGGAGAAGACGTCATGAAATTTGGTAGTTGGCTTATTGCTGCGTGCGCCGGTGTCATGGCCCTTTCGACCGGGGCCACAGCCAAGGAAACCATGCGACTTGAGTGGGTGATCCAGGGACAGTTCGCCGGTCCACTCATTGCGCTGGAAAAGGGTTACTACAAGGAGGCCGGCGTCGATATGGAACTCCTCCCGGCCGGGCCGGACCTCAAGCCCGCCATTACCGTGGCGCAGGGCACTGACAGCTTCGGCATTGGCCATCCAAACCAAGTCATCTCCGCGCGGGCCAATGGCGCTCCGCTGGTAACGGTGGCCCAATTCGGCCATCGCAGTGCCTCAGTGTATATCGCCCGCAAAAGCACTGGTATCAAAACAATCAAAGACATGAAGGGCCACAGCGTCGGCCTGTGGTTCGGCGGCGATGAACATGAATTCCTCGCCATGCTTAGGGCCGCCAGCATCAATCAGGATGATGTCAAGATCATCAATCAGGGATTCGACATCATCGCCTGGCTTCAGGGCGACTACGAAGTGATGCAGGCCGCAATCTACAACGAACTGCAGCAGGTTTATGCACAAGGCATAAAGAAGGACGAACTTGTATTCCTCGACCCAACCGCGTCCGGGGTCGCCATGGTCAACACTGGCATCTTCACCAGCGAGCAGATTATCAAGGATCGGCCAGAGGTGGTGCAGGCAGTCGTCAGCGCGACGATGCGAGGCTGGAAGGAAGCACTAGCCAATCCCAAGGCAGCAGCCGAGATCGTAGTGAAGTACAACTCGGAACTAAAGGTCGACGATCAGGTGAAACAGATTGAGGCCATGGGCGAACTGTTCTGCTCGGGCGTCACACTTGAGGGAAAGTTTGGGGAGTCGGTCATGTCCGAATGGGAGACCGTCCAGAAGGTCCTGCTCGACGCCAAGCTGATTGATACCAGCATTGATCTGAGTAAAGGTTTTACCAACGCTTTCTGGGAAAAGGCGCCGGCTGACGACAAAACCATCAACTGTTCCAAATAGGAAGGCATCGCGGCAGCCCTTCAGGGGCTGCCGCTGCATCGCATGCAGACAGTTAAAATTCGTCTCCTCTGGTTTCCACAGGCCCAGTTTGCAGGTTATCACGTCGCCGAACATCTACGCCTAGGAGCCGCTGACGGCATCGAGATCAAGGTTCAACCAATCCGCTTCGAGCAGAACGGCATCGCCGCGATGACCGCCGGCGATGCCCACATGGCGGTGGCCAGTCCGAGTCACCTCGTCGAGTCCGATCGGGCGGCGAAGTTGCGGCTTATCCTAACCATCCAGCAGGAGAGCTCGCTCGTCTATCCGGTGCGTTCTGATTCGGGGATAAAGTCTCTATCAGGTCTTGCCGGTCGGCGGGTCGGCGTCTGGCCCGGCCACGAAGACCTCGAGCTGCGTTGGATGCTTCGAAAGGCAGGTCTTTCCGACGGCGCAGTCACGCGCGTGCCGATGGCCAGCACGACGGCGGGTTTTCTTGCCGGTGAGGTCGAGTGCGCGCAGATGACAACGTATCACGAACTGCACATGGTTGAGGAAATGCTCGGTCCCGGTGCTGTTCATCCATTCGCAGCGGCAGATTTCGGTGCGTCGCTGATCAAGGACGGTCTTCTGGTCGATGCCGACTGGCTAGCGCAGAACCGGAGCGTAGCACAGGTAACGGTGAATGCTATTCTAGAGGGCTGGACCATAGCCTTCAACGACCCGGAGCGTGCTGTGGGAATTTGCAGCAAGGTCCGCCCCGACATGTCACTCGCCGAACACCGGGCACAATTGAAGGGAATACGCGCACTCTCCTGCCGAGGTCCAGCGCTCAGCCGGGGACTTGGATACCCCGATCGCAACCACGTCGAGCGGGTTATCCAAGCTATGCAGGCGCTTGGCATGACACTGCCCGACATCGATGTCGCAACGATTGCCGAAGACAGTCTGTGGCAGGCGGCACCAACACGGTGGAGGTCCCAATTGTGGCCGCAAGAGTGATCGTCATCGGTGGCGGTATCGTGGGCGTGGCGACCGCCCGCGAACTCGTGCTGCGCGGGCACGATGTCACGCTGGTAGAGAAGGACGGACTGGGTGGTGCCGTGACGGGGGCAAGCCTCGCCTGCATCAACACCCATATGAACAGCCGTAATGAAATTGAAATCCTCAAGTGGGCGGCGCAGGCCTGGGCAGAACTGGATGCAAGGCTGGGCCGCTCCATGGAATACAGGAAGTGTGGACAACTGCGCTTTCTCGAAAGCGACGATGACCGCGCCGTCGCACAGGACTGGATCGACTTCGATAGAGCGTCGGGAGTCGAATCGCGGCTTCTCGAACCTGCTGAAGTGCGAGCCTTAGAACCATTGCTCACCGGACCGATCAAGGCGGCAACCCACGCACCCGACGCTGCGACCGTCACACCGTTCCTGGCGGTGCGTGCCCTTGTGCGGGATGCCTTAGCCAACGGGCTCCGCGT
>CAMDBX010000218.1 GCA_945889445.1 Rhizobium sp. Q54 | reverse complement strand
ATCGTCGACGTGGCCAGCGCAAAAAAGCAACGCTCAACCTCGACCAAGCTGTTCCGCTCCCTGTTGGCGCGCGGCTGGGATGTCCGCCGGGTCTATCCGTGGCCCGTGCGCCGTTACGACAAGTCGGACTTCAACGACGCGCTGCGGGAGATGGGCGCTGAGTACCTGCAGGCGCGCATTGACTCGTTCTCCTTGGGAACCTCTCGCTCCGTAACCATCAGCAAGCTGAAGGGGCTTGAAGAGACGGACCGCGTTCTGCTCGACGCTTTCGCCCGGATCGAGCACGAAATCACCAGCCGGAACGTGCTGGGTTATGCTGTGGATGATCGGGTTCGCGCAGCGGTGGCGACCGGCGTGGGCGCTGGCAAGACCGAACTCGCGCACAGCTTGGCCTTGAGCGTCCAGCGCAGCTACCAGCGGGTGATGGGTGACTACACTGAAATGGGCCGCTTCGCCTCGGTCGGGGTGGCTGTTCCGGAGAACACCCTCGGTGACGAGCAGTTCCACCGCCTCACGGCGAAGATCGAAGAGCACAACACGGCGAACCCAGACCTTCGGCCACTGACGCTTGGCGCGTACAGGGGGCAGGGTGCGCGTGATCCACTCGGTCGCCCTATGTGTGAGCTGTACGACGTGATCAAGCCGCTGCTGATGGCGAAGGCCAGCCGCAAGAAGATCTGCGCAAGCTGCCCCAAGCGGGAAAGCTGCCCGTTCATCCTTCAGCAGTCAGAGCGTCACGACATCTGGTTGATGGCGACCGCCGTGTTGTACATGGAGCACCTCCCGAGGGCCTTCAAAGACACAACATTTCACACGCTGATCGCCGACGAGAGCAACATTCGCCAGACAATTGAGGACGAGCAGCGGATCACCGCCGATGACATCGTGGACGAGGTGAAGTGCCCGGTGAAGCAGTGGGGCGCGAGCCGTGCGACGCCGGAGGACGCCGCCAAAGCCGAAGCCACCGAGGATGCCCTGTGGCGCGCGCGCGGCATTCTTGCGGAACTGATGCGCTCGTGGCCCGTTGGACACAACCCGACGCCGAGCGAGTTCATCGACGCCGGTCTCACGCAAGAGGCGGTGAGTGTGGCCCTGAATGCGGAGTGGGGGCGCATCATCGACTTGTCGAGCGACTTTGATGTCGAGCGCTTCGACGTCAGCCGGTACAAGTCGAACGAGACAGCCGATGTCCTGATCGACATCTGGACGACGATCCTGCGGATGGTCTCGCAGGAGCAGCCCGAGCCGTTTGAGCCGTGGCCGCTCGACAAGCCCTCCGGCTGGCTTGAGGCCGTCAAGATCAGCGTGCGCGGCAAGACCATCGAGGCACGGCACGTCGCCAAGGTCGAGGAAGAGGTCGCCGAGGACAACTCAGCGTCGGACGAAGGCCTCACGACCGGGGGTGGGGGCCTCGCAGTCACCGTGAGGGCCAAGAAGGCGGCGCAGCGCAGGGTGGACCGGCGCAACGCGGTGATGGAGGCCGTCCCCGGCCTCATCGTCCGTGGCGGCAGGCGTCTTCACGGGGCCTTCCGCAACGCGGATATCATCAACCTGAATGCAACGTTCATCGCGGAGCTGGAGCAGCTTGCCATAGAGGGGCTTGAGGCCGTAGCCGAGACGATATCCTACTCCGATAACTTCCATGTCTTTCAGGTAATCGACAATCCGGTCTCGAAGGCGGAGTCGAAGAATGTCGCAACCCGGCTCGCCACCATCGCGGCAACGAATGTCCTCGCGCTCCGCACCGGCAAGCACGGCGTGCTCGCTGGATCGGTCGACTTCACGAACTGGGCGAGGGCGTTTGCGCCTCCGGCAGTTGAGGCTGCAAACTTCGGGCGCATCGTCGGCAATGACCGCTGGCGCGATGGCTTCGTGGTCTGCCACGCGCACAACCTCCCGCCCGCGTCGGCTGCGGAGGATGCGATCATGGCGAAGACTGGCGACGTCATCCAGCGCTCGCGCTACGTCGGGGCTGATGTTGAACGCCTGATCCGCGCCCGCGACGGCAGCATTGTCTCGCGCCTTGAGGTCGGCACGCGGCATCCCCACGCGCTTGTCGACGCGTTCTGCCGTCTTGTGGATGTGTTCGAGCTGATCCAGCTCCTGATGCGGACGCGTGCCATGCGGCTGGCCTCAGCAGGTAACCCGCACTACGCGCTGTTTGCCACCGCGACGCCGATCAACTACCCGGTTACTGGCCTTCCGTGGTGGAACTACAAGAACCCACCGCATTGGGCTCGCCAGCTTGCCGTGGACGGCGTCATCCTGCGCAACCGCGAGGACGCGGCCAAGCTGTACCCGTCGAACATGCTTGACCTTGACGCCGACGGCAATCCACTGCCTGCCGGAGAGCGGGATAACTGGCTATCACTGCCGGAGGACACCGCGAGCCTGCTGGCGTACCCTGAGTGGCCGTTCAACGCGCAGGCCTACGCAGACGGCGTCGACAAGTCGGCGAGGTTGCCGGGTGCGCCGACCCCACTGGACGTGATGGCCCGCTTCTCCTACCGGCTCGGCACGACCACGGGTCAGGCCCGCGAGGGTTGGGCCTTGCCGGGGCTGATGGTGGTCGATGACGGTCAGGGTGGGCTCGTGGTGAGCGACGCGAAGGCTGCGGCCTTCAGTGCGCAGCTCGGGTGTGAGCTGGGCGCAGAGGTGACCATGTTTAAGGTGACGCCGCCGAAGGCGGGTAGCACTGCCCTGATGGTGGTGAGGTCGGAGCAGAGGCGCGGACGCTTCAGCGGCGAGGCAGGTGGCGACCATAATGCCACGGAAGCTCCCTCGGTCGGTGAACGCTTCGACATGATTGTTGGAACCGTCTTGGACCGCCTGCGGCCCACGCCAGCGTTCGGGGCGGTGGTCGAGGCGCAGCTCTGGTTCGACCCCAGCGCCGGAGGTGCTCAGGCGGTTCTGGTGGTGGCGTCAGGTCTCGACAAGCTGAGCGTCTCGCGGGCGGTCAGGCGTCTGCCTGCTCAGGACGTTGAGGTTCTCCGCCGCCTGTCGGCGAGGCCGACGCACTTCCTCAAGACACCCCGCGCCGAACTGGCAGTCACTGCGGACAATCCCGCCGCACTCGAATTGATCGAGAACATCGTGAGGCGCAGCGGCGGCAAGATCACTTCAACTAGATATAGCAAAGACCACCGACTTGCAGCGTGAATGTTAAAATGGGAGAGAATGCAACCCTGACTAGCTAAGTATCATGGTTTACCCCGGAATGTGCATAAGTAGTCAGAAGGCGTGGGTCCTCTTATCTATTATGCACATTCCGGGGTGAACGTGATACTTAGCCAGTCTAGGTTGAGTGCATCTCCGAAACAGACTTCTCTCGATTGGTTGGGCTCATGTGAGCCGCTTGGGCTTGATCCTGCCCCGAACCAGATGGGCCTCTCGTCGGGCATAACGCTCTGAAATTACGATGTTTTATAGAATTTCTGAGTTGCTTCGACACCCGATGTAATGTTATAATATTACATCTGCGAACGGTTCTCCCGTTTGGCGGATGATTCAACCCAAGGCCTCGCCGGATCGGCGCTAAGAGGAGACCAAATTGGGCATCATGCAACCCGACCGTTTTCCGGCGGACCCGCTGTCTGATGGCAGCACACCCGCCATCAACGAGGCCGCGCTGGACCTTGACGGCACAGCGCCGCTGTTTCCTGCCGGATTCAACCCACTCCACGAGGGGCAGGGGGTCACGATGCGCGTCCTGACGGACATCCTGCATGCCGAGCAACGCCGCACCGGAGCCCTGAGCCTGTTCGGGATGTGTGGCAGGATTGCCGCTGAGCTGACCGCTAGGGCAGAGGTGGACATACGCTCCCGAGGCCTCGCCTTCCACTCTGACGGCTGGCTGAGCCTGTTCTACGACGTGGTGTCCAACCACATGCGGGAAATGTGGCCGAGCTTCGCGGTACACGATGAGCGCGACGCGCCGCGCCCGAAACCAGAGCGCCAGCCCATCCCCGCCGATGTGGTCTCGATCTCTGACCTGCGCGCCGAGCGCGAGGCCGCCCGTGAGGCTGCACGAGCCGTCGCCTACACCACCGGCGCTGCAGGGAGCACCGGTCGCCAGCAGGCCGCCCGTTGATACCCCGCCTGCGACCCGACGCCCGAGACCGGCTGCTGACGATCCTTGATATGCTGACGAGCGGCGCGGCCCTGCAACATGCGAATGACGTTCAAAATGCCGGTCCCAACTTTCCACACACCTGTCCGGCGTCCCTTCCGCGCTTTATTCCATCAGCACTTCGGGCTAAGGACGCCCCAACGGGCACCTCCACCAGAGATTTGGGGCAAACTAGCGGCATGAGCAAAGCGAAACAAGCAGCAGGAAAAGGCATCAGCTACGCCGATGCCGGTGTGGACATTTCCGCGGGAAACGCCCTTGTGGAGGCC
>CAMDBX010000217.1 GCA_945889445.1 Rhizobium sp. Q54 | reverse complement strand
GGACCTCCCTGGTCCTCGTACAGCACGTCAACCCAGCCCCTGATGCAGAAGATCAGCTGGAAGCCCACCTTGTGGAAATGCACCATGTCCGGCACCGGGCCACCGTCGGGAATGCGGATATGCGAGGCAATCATCGCGCCGCCGAGGCGTGAGGGCACGAGGTCACGATAGAGCATGCCCGCCCGGCCGATGACCCAGGGCGCCTGGTCGGCCAGGCGGCGGACCACGAAGGCATGTTCGGTTGCGGGTAGCACCAGCGGCGGGTTCAGTTCGTCGATCTCGACCCTTGTGCCATTGGGCGCGTTCAACTGGCGCTGGCCGCCTGCAAAGCCGTCCGGGTCCTCGGTGAGGATCCGGATCGTGCCGGGGGCCTCCGGCGCGCCCTTCTCGATCCGGAGCCTCAGGCCATAGCCCGACAGCACGGCCACTTCCGGATTGTCCGCCGGATAGATCATGTCCAGCCGCATCTTCAGGACCTTCGTGAAGAACGCCAGGTCGTCGCGGAGGTCCTGGGTGGGCAGGCGGATTTCGGCGCGGGTCTCGGTCATCTTGTCAGGCGGGCGCACGTCGGCCATCACGACCGCGCGATGTCGCGCTCATAGAGATAGAGATAGCGCCGGACGGTCTGGCCGATCAGCTCGGTCTTGGAGAAGGCCTCGAGCCGGTCCAGCGCCTTGCGTGAATCCTCGGGCGGGATGACGCGGTCCATCATGTCGCAGGTCTTGGCCAGCGTCATGATGCAGACATCGCGCGGCTCCGGCATCGCCGTGCCGAGCAGCACTGCGCCGAGTGCCTCCTTCAGCCCCGCCAGGCTCGCGCGGTCCTGCAGGGCGAATGACGTCTGCGATTTGCGGAACAGCGACTTGCGCTCGGATTGCTCCAGCACGCCGCGGGCCAGAAGGCCATTGAGCGCGGCCTCGCGCACCTGTGCCCCCATCGGCACGAGCTTCTCGACGAAGCGCTCTACGTTCGAGGGGGCTCCCGCCGCCGACATGGCGCTCAGCACCGGGTCGAGGGCGGCATCGCCGGTCACCGCAGGGTCGACCACCCACACGCGGTCAAGGTCACTGTCGATACGCCCGGCCAGCGCCAGTTCCATGAGGGCGGCCCCCGCAAAGGCGGCGCTGTTATAGGCCTCCGGGAGCTTGAGGAACTCCCCGGTTTCCGTGTCGAGCGTGAGGAGCAGGAACTGCTCCGGAACCGTCATCATCTGTGCTTGCCCCTGCCCCGCAGTCATGATGACGTTCTATACCGCGATCGCAACCACGGGCAACAGGCCGGGACACCGCAAATCCGTGGCCGTGGGTTGACAACGCGCGCCTCCCCCCGCATCTCTTGGGCCATGAGCAAGCCGCCTCTCAAAATCCTTCTCGCGGCACCCCGTGGCTTCTGCGCCGGGGTGGTGCGGGCGATCGACATCGTGGAGCGGGCACTCGCCCTCTACGGGGCACCCGTCTATGTGCGCCACGAGATCGTGCACAACAAGTTCGTGGTCGATGACCTGAAGGCCAAGGGCGCCATCTTCGTCGACGAGCTGGACGACATCCCGGACGGCGACCGGCCGGTGGTGTTCTCCGCCCATGGCGTGCCGAAGTCGGTGCCCGCCGCAGCGACAGCACGCCACATGTTCCAGCTAGATGCCACCTGCCCGCTCGTCACCAAGGTGCACATGGAGGCGCAGCGGCATTATGCGGAGGGCTTCGAGATCATCCTCATCGGCCACCAGGGCCACCCGGAGGTGATCGGCACCATGGGGCAGCTGCCGCAAGGTGCGGTGGTCCTCATCGAAACGCCGGAGGACGTGGCCAGGCTCACGGTGAAGGACGCAGCCAAGCTCGCCTACATCACCCAGACCACGCTGTCGGTGGACGACACGCGGGACGTGATCGCGGCGCTGCAGGCCCGCTTCCCCGCCATCAAGGGCCCCTACAAGGAAGACATCTGCTACGCCACCACCAACCGGCAGGAAGCGGTGAAGGCCATCGCACCGCAGGTCGAGCTTCTCCTCGTGGTTGGCGCGCCCAACTCGTCGAACTCCCGCCGCCTCGTCGAAGTGGGCGAGCGCAACGGCACGCCGCGCTCCATGCTGGTGCAGCGGGCAGCTGAGCTCGACTGGTCAACGCTTCAGGGACTTTCGACAGTGGGCATCACGGCGGGCGCCTCCGCGCCCGAACTTCTGGTGAACGAGATCATCGACGCCTTCCGCGCGCATTATGAGGTGAGCGTGGAGCAGGTGACGCTCAGGGAGGAGAACGTCTCCTTCAAGCTGCCGCGCGAATTGCGCGAGGTTCCGGCCACTCCATGACGATGAACAAGGTGATCGTGCATACGGACGGAGCCTGCTCCGGCAATCCGGGCCCCGGTGGCTGGGGTGTGATCCTCGACTACAACGGCACGCGCAAGGAGCTTTCGGGTGGCGAGGCCGACACCACCAACAACCGCATGGAGCTGATGGGGGCGATCTCGGCACTCGAATCGCTGAAGCGGCCCTGCGAGGTGGAGATGCATGTCGATTCCAGCTACGTGAAGGACGGCATCACCAAGTGGATCCACGGCTGGAAGAAGAACGGCTGGAAGACCGCTGACAAGAAGCCGGTGAAAAACGCAGAGCTGTGGCAAAGGCTGGATGCCGCCCTCGGCACTCACAAGGTGTCATGGCACTGGGTGAAGGGCCACGCGGGCCACGACGACAACGAACGCGCCGATGAGCTCGCACGCGAAGGCATGGCACCGTTCAAGAGACGGTAGGGCTTTCCGTCCTCTCCCGCTGAAGGAGCGGGAGAAGACGCCAGCGCATTACTTCCCCCTGCACTTCGCCACGTCCTCGGCCATCGGGCAGAGGATTTCGAACATCATGGTCACGCCTGCATGCGCGGTGACGCCTGACGGATCGAAGGGCGGCGACACTTCGACGACGTCGCCGCCAACGATATGAAGCCCCCTCATCTCGCGCAGCATCTGCTGGGCCTGGAAGGTGGTGAAGCCGCCGACTTCCGGGGTGCCGGTGCCGGGCGCATAGGCGGGGTCCAGCATGTCGATGTCGAAGCTCACATAGGTGGGTCCGTCGCCGACGATCCTGCGGGCTTCCGCCATGATGGCCTTGTGGCCCTTCTCCATCACCTCTTCGATGCGCACCATGCGGATGCCCATCTTCTCGCCCCACTCGAAGTCGTCGAGGTCATACATCGAGCCGCGCAACCCGATCTGGATCGTGCGCTTGGGGTCCAGCACGCCTTCCTCGATGGCGCGCCGGAAGGGCGTGCCGTGGGTGTATTTGAAGCCGCCGAAATAGCCGTCATAAAGATCGGTGTGGGCATCGAAGTGGATCATGCCGACGGGCTGTTTCTCGCCCACCGCGCGCAAGACGGGCAGCGAGCAGAGATGGTCGCCACCCGCCGACAGCGGGCGGATGCCCTTGGCGACGAGCTTCTTGAAATAGGTTTCCACCCGCTTCAACCCGTCCATCACGTCTGCCGGGTTCACCGGGCAGTCGCCGAGGTCGGCGATGTTGGCGAGCTTCGAGGGCACGACATGCGAGATCTGGTGCATGGGGCGCACCATCGACGACATGTCGCGCATCTGGCGGGGGCCATGGCGCGGGCCCGGGCGGTTCGTCGTGCCGCCGTCCCATGGGATGCCCACGAGGCCGATGTCGATGCCCGTGGCATCTTCCAGCAACACATGCGGCATGCGCATGAAGGTGGCGATGGCGCCGAAGCGCGGGGTTACCAGCCCGGACAGGGGCTTGTTGAATTCATCCATGGTGATTGACCTCAATATCCGATTGGCACGGCTTTTATCATGGCTGGCATGATGGAACGGCGGGGCATTCTTGCGCAAGGGCCAGAGCCCCGCTTAAAGGGGAGCCATGAGCAAGGATTTCGACATCATCGTCATTGGCGCCGGCATTGCCGGGGCTTCCGTTGCGGCCCACCTCGCCGCGAATCGCCGCGTCGCCATCTGCGAGATGGAGGATAGGCCCGGCTACCACACCACCGGGCGCTCGGCCGCCATGTATGAGCCGAACTACGGTTCGCCCCCGATGCTGGCGCTGACGCGCGCCGCAGGGGCAGAATTCTGGGCCGGCGGCTTCCTCGAGAAGCGCGACACCATGTTCTTCGCGCCGCCCGAACAGGAGGAACAGTTCCAGCGGCTCATGGGCTTCCAGAAGGGCATGCGCGAGATTTCGGTGGCCGAGGCGAAGCGGCGCTTTCCCTTCCTTCATGACGGCTACGCCGCGCATGCGGTGCTGGACGAAGGGACCGCCGACATCGACGTCGACGCGCTGCACCAGCATTACCTGAAGCTGTTCCGCCAGCGCGGCGGCACCGTGCATTGCGACCACGCGGTCACCGCGCTGGAGAAGAACGGGCAGTGGACGGTGCGCACCAGGGGCGAAAC
>CAMDBX010000216.1 GCA_945889445.1 Rhizobium sp. Q54 | reverse complement strand
GACCATTTTAGCGGGCTGACTGCTCATCAGTATTCAAGCCTCGGATCAATCGCAGTGGCAAGAACATCCACCAGGATATTGATGAGAACGAAGATCACACAGGACACGATGGCAATCCCCTGAATTAATGGGAAGTCGCGCTGCAAAACTGCATTAACGGTAAGCTGTCCGAGACCTGGATAATCGAAGATGTATTCCACGACAAGCACACCGCCCAGCAAGGTCGAAAGCTGTATGCCTAGAAGGTTGAGCAGCGGCACAGCAGCATTTCGAAGACCGTGCGCGAAGATAATTCGTCTGCGGCTAAGCCCACGCACCAAACCGGCATCGATGAACGGCTCCCGCATCACCTGCGACACCGAAACCGTTAAGGTGCGGATAATGAAGGGCGAGAGCTCGATGGCCAACACGAAGGCCGGCAGGATTGTGTAGACGAAGGACTTGTAGCCGATTGACGGTAGCCACTGCAGTTGCACTGAGAAGAGAAGAGCAAGAACGATGCCCAACCAGAAGTTTGGCAGAGATACGAAGAGCGAGCCTAGAACGAATGCGAGCCGTCCGGGCCATCCATCCGGATCCAAGCCTCCGCCAATGCCGATCGGCAGCGAAATCAACATGGCGAAGAGGAAGGCCACGGCCGCAAGCTGAAGCGTCAGGGGCAAACGTTCGAGGATCAGGTCGGAAACCTTCGCCATATCGCCTCTGGTCGGATCGTTGTAGACCCCGCCCTGTGAGATGGCGCCGCTTTTCGGACGCTGGTAAGAGCGGCCAAGATCGCCGGTCATCACACCACCCATGTAGCGTCCAAACTGCACGATGATCGGATCGCGCAATCCCATCTTGGTCGCTACCTCTTCGATCACGTTTTCCGGCGCCATCCCGCCAACGATCAGTCGCACGGGATCACCAGGAACCACCCGTAGCAGGGTGAAAATGATAAGACTCGTCAGGAACATAATGAAAATGCCCTGGGCTAGACGCCGGACAAGAACCCCTGCGAGATACAATTCGTAAACCCCTCAAACCGCAGTGAGATCGCGGGAACCCGCCTTTGGCGAGTTCCCGCAAGCGTGTGACTGCAAGCCTAGCCCAGAGTTGCCTTGCTTACATCCTGCATTCCGTTGGGATAGACGTAAATCCCTTGCAGGTCCTTTGTCATGGCGTGGAGGAACACGGAGGTGAAGAGCGGCAGCGAGGGCACCTTTTTGACAAGCAACGGCAGCGTGTCCGTCTGCAGTATCTTCTTGCGTTCGTCTGTCGATGACGCATTGCGTTCACGGTCCAAAGAGGCGTCAATTTCAGGGTCGACGATCCCCGTGATGCGTTTTGAGCTCGAGTGGAAGTGGGTGCGCAGCACGAGATCGGGCTCAGGTGAGCCAGTGCACCAGCCGCAGTCGATCATGTGGCCTTCGCCGCCGCCTTCCTTGTCGTAGAGTACGTTGCCCCAGGCCGCCACCTCCAGAACAGTAAGTTTCACTGGGAAGCCCTGTTCCTGAAGCATCTGGGTGATGGCTTCGCCATACTCCTTTGTCTTGGGATAGAATCCCACGGAGGTGAAGTACTCCAACTCCGGAAGCCCCTCACCCTTGGGGAACCCAGCCGCGGCCAAGAGCTCCTGGCACTTCTCCGGATTGTATTCCGGAAAATCAGGAACCTCCGTATAGCCAAACTTGACCGGAGATATGTGGGCGGCGCAATGAGTGCCTGATATCCCCAGAATGTCGAGCAACACGCTGCGGTCGATCGCATGCGCCGCGGCCTGCCGGACGCGCTCATCGTTAAACGGAGGCTTCGAGCAGCGGAACCACAGATACTTGTTCTCGACCGATACCGCCTTGTTGATGACGAACTTCGGATCCTTGGAGATGGTATCTACCTGCTCCTGCTCAAGGCGCTCAATGATGTCGGCTTCGCCTCCCATAAGCGCCAGGGCGCGCGTCGTCGTGTCGCCGACGAACTTGTAGGTGACACCGGGGATTTTCGGCTTGCCGGCGAAGAAGTTCTCGTTTGCCGTCAGAATGGTCGAGTCGCCGCTCTGCTCAACGAACTTGAACGCGCCCGTACCGTTCGGCCGGGAGGCGAGGAGCTTCTTGTCCGCGATGTCCTTGGCTGACATGATCGGAAGGAAAGAGGATAGATAATAGTAGAGTGCCGCCGGATAACCGAACTTCTCGGTCTTGATGCGCACCGTCAGCGGATCGACGACCTCGACTTCGACCTGGCCGGGATACCACTGTGCTGGGCGGTCCGGCATGCAGCCATATTCGTACGTCGCCTTCACGTCTTCCGCGGTGAAGGGTTCGCCGTTGTGGAATGTCACACCTTCGCGGAGCTTGAACTCAAGCGTGAACTTGTCGATCGAGTTCACAGCTGTTGCAAGCTCAAAATCCAACTGGTCCGGATTGTCCGGGCGCATCGGGCACCGCGTCAGATAGCCGAACACGAAGCTCTCCAGGATGAGCTGGCCAAGATTGGTGTGGGTCGTAGGATCCCAGTTACCAGTCAGAGCCTCAGCGGCAAGAAAGACCATTTGGCGGTCCGCCGATTGTGCATAAGCCGAGTTAAAAAGAAAATCATGGTTCAAGCGCGGAAAACCTAAGGAGGCGGCCGCAGCCGTTGACGCCCCTAGTAAAGCACGTCTGCTGATCTTGGACATTTCCGATCCCCGTCCTGGACTTGTTTTGCGTTGTCTATTCCTATTCGGCCGGCGCCTTACCATGCCGATGCCCGTTTGTGGCTTTTAGAGGCTAAGCTGGCTATGGATCACTGTCAAGCAGCTACATACCCATGTCGGTTGACAGTAGTTTTCCCTAAATTTTTTGCATTTGTTTTGCTTCTCAGCTTCAATCTTCGGCAGCTTCACCCAGTTCCGGGTCTGTTGTTTTTGTGGTTTTTATGGTTTTTATACAAGCGAAAAGCAAGCTGCAGGAGAGCGCCATGGTCAATCGCAAGCCGGATCGAAGTCCCGGCAACCACGAGCTATTCAGAGATTTCGCCGTGGAATTGTCGCAGGCAAGTGCGCAAGCCATCCTCCCCCATTTCAGGCGCCCGATGGAGATTGAGAACAAGGACGGCCGGGATTTCGATCCCGTGACTGCTGCGGACCGGGCGGGCGAAGCATGCATGCGCCGAATGATCGAGCAGCGGTTCCCGGACCATGGCATCATCGGAGAAGAGTATGGCCACAAGGACTCGCGTTCAGGATACAGCTGGGTCCTGGATCCAATCGACGGCACCAAGTCGTTCATCATAGGCTATCCGGCATGGGCGACGCTTATCGGCCTCATGCATGAAGGCAGACCGCTGATCGGGCTCATGAACCAGCCTTTTGTCGGTGACACCTTTATCGGCAGCCGTGACGGTGGTGCGTTCCTGATACGAGACAATCACAAAACTCAATTGCATGTGTCCGCGACAAGCCAACTTGCCAAAGCGACAGCAGGCACCATCGGCCCGGAGCGCTATAAGACGCGCGCGCAGCGCAATGGATTAGGACGCATCACTGCAAGTGTCAGAATGATGCGGTATGGAGGCGACGCCTATTTCTACTGCCTCGTCGCCTTAGGCCTTCTGGACATCGCCATCGACGCCGGACTTCAACCATATGACATTATCCCCCTCATCCCCATCATCGAAGGAGCCGGAGGTCAGATCAAAACATGGCCGCAAGGGGATGCTACATTGGGTGGGGACATTCTTTCCGCATCAACTGAAGCGCTGCTTGAGGAAGCGCTTGAAGTACTCAGCAGCCGCAAATAGTGCTGTTCAGCCAGCCGTGCCCGCCTCAGACTTCGCAACCCAACATCGCAAAGCAATCCGCGACAATCATATCGTTTGTAACGCCCGACCAGCATTGTCTCGACGGAAGGGCGGCTCCGGCATCAAGACGTCACAGTTAGATCTTCACCCCGTTCGGTAGCCGCTTGGCAAGTTCAAAGTACATCAACATCCGCCTGACAATCCTAAATGATTCCATATACTTAAAAGTTCCGTACTAATTTTGAAAAGTCAGGAGCTTTGGAGAATGCGGGGCGGTGAGAGACGAAAATCGGTCTTCCCACCATTTCAGGAGTCAGGAGCTATTCGCGAGGAAGCCCGCAAATCCTGGGGATTTTCGACGCTCAGAAATCGCGGAGAGAGATTTGCCCGAGGGCTAAATGGCGGAGGAAGAGAGCCTGGCAGCCAACTCTCTCCGGTCCTAAACCATTGTTTTTGCTGGGCATGGAAATTCGCAGGGTTCGAATCCCGCGCCGGGACCCAGTGCGGCATAGGACTAGCCGTTGTCCCATCCAGAGAGGATGCGGGCTATCTGCACCAGCTTCTTCCCGTCCTCTCGCTTCATCTCCCTCCAACTGGCGAGAGCGGGCTCTAGGTCGAGCGGCACTTCATCAAAACTCAGTTCAAAGATTG
>CAMDBX010000215.1 GCA_945889445.1 Rhizobium sp. Q54 | reverse complement strand
GCCTCGATGGTGATGCTGCCGCGGAGGCGGAGGAGGCAGAGCTTCCCGAGGTCCCGGTGGTTCCGACCTCGCGCCCCGGTGACCTTTGGGTTCTCGGCAATCACCGACTGCTCTGTGGTGATGCGACCGTGTTCACGGATGTCGAACGCCTGATGGACGGGCAGCTTGCGGACATGGCGTTTTGCGACGCTCCCTACAACGTGGACTACGCAAACGCTTCGAAGAACAAGGCACTCTCCAAGGATCGGCGCATCCTCAACGACGCCCTGGGTGACGGCTTCTACCAGTTTCTCTACGACACCTGCGTGAACCTGCTGATGGTCACCAAGGGCGCCTGCTACATGAGCATGAGCTCATCGGAGCTGGACACCTTGCAGAGGGCATTCAAAGAAGCCGGCGGCAAGTGGTCCACCTTCATCATCTGGGCCAAGAACACCTTCACCCTGGGGCGCGCCGACTACCAGCGCCAGTACGAGCCCATCCTCTATGGCTGGAAGCAGGGTACGGACCATTTCTGGTGCGGTGCCCGCGATCAGGGCGACGTTTGGTTCGTCGACAAGCCGCGCGTCAATGACCTGCATCCCACCATGAAGCCGGTGGAGTTGATCGAGCGGGCGATCCGGAACAGCAGCAAGAGCCGGGACATCGTCCTCGACCTGTTCGGCGGCTCAGGCACCACGCTCATCGCCGCCGAACGTACGGGCCGCTCGGCCCGACTCCTCGAACTGGACCCCAAGTACGTCGACGTCATTGTCGAGCGCTGGCAAAATCTCACTGGAGAGGTTGCCGTGCTCGAAGGCGAGGACCGGTCCTACGATGATCTGAGAGTTGCACGAGAGCGCAAGTCGGAGGGCTCCGCGTGATGCAGTCGCGCTGGATGTCTCTCGTCGAGGCCGTCACCAACATTGTGGTTGGCTATGGCCTCGCAGTACTGACGCAAATAGCCGTGTTCCCTCTCTTTGGACTTCAGGTCGCTTTAAGGGAGACGTTTCTTTTAGGTCTGATCTTCACCGTATTATGCTGAGCTCCGCATAAGGCTGTTTATGTAGAGCTTATGATTATGCGGAACTGTTCAGGTCGTGCGATCTTAAGTGCTTGAGTTAGACTGAATATCGACTTTGGCCCAATCTGCATAATCTGCTGTCCTTCCTCTGACGCCGTTGTGGCGTCTTCCTAGGAGGACAGTATGACAAGGATTACAAAGCGCGTTGGGCGTTGGCGGCTGCTGGATGCAGGCCCGCACCAGCAACTGATGGATGATTACATTCTGCATCTCAAACATGTGGGGCTGGCAACGCACACAGTAGACATTCATTGCGGTTCAGTCCGGCATTTTCTGGCGTGGATAGTGCGAGAGATGATCGCCATTGAAACGGTGTGCGTTGATACACTTGCGCAGTTCGCTAAGCACAACTGCAACTGTCACAGCGTGCGCCGGCCTTTTGGTCAGTACTACGTCAATCGCGTGCAGCACTTCCTGCGCTATCTGGCGGCTGCGGGGGTGATAACCCCCATGCCGATGCCGGCGCAGCCTGAGGTGGACTGTCGCGTCGTTTCATGGCTGGAGTCGCTATCGTCCCAAAGGGGGCTCTCCCCGGTCACTATCGCGAACTACGGCCGCATGCTTGCGCAAATCCTTCCACTGATCGGTACCGATCCCTCACGCTACACGGCGCGGGTCATCCGGGATGGTCTGCATGAGCATGCGAGGATTGCACCTTCTCGCCATTACCCCCGGATGGTGTTCAGTGTGCTTCGTGGATACCTCCGTCACCTTGCCGTTCTTGGCCTTACGGCCCCAAATCTCGACAAGGCCGTGCCAACTGTTCGCCACTGGCGGCTTGCAAGTCTGCCGCGGTACATTGAGTCTGACGTCGTCGAAAGCCTGATCGCTAGCTGTGACCTGGCTACGGCAACTGGACGGCGCGACCGTGCGGTCCTGCTTCTGCTTGCGCGGCTCGGCCTTCGCGCTCGAGATGTAGCTGAGTTGCGGCTTGGCGATATCGACTGGGCAGGTGGAACGTTGCGGTTCTGTGGAAAGGGACGGCGGGAGGTCCGTCTACCACTACCGCAGGATGTCGGTGACGCGCTAATCGCATGGCTGACGGGACCTCGACCGTCAAACCGAAGCGATGTCGTGTTTCTTCGGGTATTGCCGCCCTACAAGCCTGCAACATCAGGTCTGATTTCGGCCGTGGTGGCTCGGGCGCTGTCGCGGGTGGGCATTAAGGATGCGCCCTCCCGCGGTACCAACCTGTTACGCCATTCTGCCGCCACCGCGATGCTGCGCGGCGGTGCAACCCTTGACGCTATCGGTACCGTTCTGCGACACCGTTCCCCCGAGACCACGGCGCATTATGCCAAGGTCGATGTCGCTATGCTTGATGCAGTTAGACAAGCGTGGCCGGTGGAGAACTGTCAAGATGACGAGATCCGCGCGAACTCTGTGCTTGTCCAGCCGTGGCCGGAGGCTGCAGCATGCTGAGCCAGGACCTTCACAGATATACCGTTCTGCAGCGCGCCCGCGGGATGAAGTTTACCACTCAACCCTCACTGTTGCGCGGCTTTGTCGCCTTCGCAACAGCAGCCGGCGACACTCATGTCCGGACTGCTCGGGTACTTGAATGGGCCGCCCAAACCACTTCTGCCATGCAGGCACGCAATCGGCTTGCTATCGCGCGGCGATTTGCCTTGGCGCTGGCAATCGAGGATTCAGAGCATGAAGTGCCGCCAGCGGATGCCTTCGGGCCGTGGCAGTTCGAGCGGCGGCTGCCACATATCTACAGCGCGGAAGAGATTGCCACGCTATTGGCTGGGGCTCGGCGGCTTGGGTCGCCAGGTTCGATCCGGCCGGAAACCATGGCCACGCTCATCGGACTTCTAGCTGCGACCGGGCTTCGCGTCTCTGAGGCACTCAGGCTGGATATCGCTGACCTCACCAACGATGGGCTTATTATTCGCGAGAGCAAGTTTCGAAAAAGCAGACTTGTACCTCTGCACCCCACGGCGCGGGCAGCTCTCAATCAGTACCTTCAACGAAGAAGAAAGGTTCCTGGGCAAGGAACATCCCTCTTCGTCGGAGATAGCGGGCGACGGCCCGTCCATGTCACGCTCTACGGACTATTCATGCGGATTGGTCGGGAAGCGGGGTTGCGCGGATTACCAGGTGAGAAGGGCCCACGACTGCACGATCTTCGCCACACCTTCGCGGTACGCTCGCTGGAATCCTGCACCGGAGATCGCCGAGCAATCTCCCTGCATATGCTGGCACTTTCGACCTACCTGGGTCACTCCGACCCCAAACATACATGGTGGTATATCCACGCAACGCCAGCCCTGATGCAGCACATCGCTGAAGCGGGCGAGGCCTTGTTGTCCGAGGTGTCGCCATGACGCCACTCGCACCGCACCTCTCGGCCTTCTTACGCGAGCATTTGCCGCGCGAACGCGGGGCTTCGCAGCATACGATGGCGGCTTATGCCCATTGTTACAAGCTCCTACTGACTTTTGTCGCTGAACGGCGAAAAACTAGACCTAGTCGCATCGTGCTAGAGGATCTCGACACGAGCGTCATCGCCGCATTTCTCGAACACCTGGAAGTAGAGCGGGCAAACTCGGCCCGTAGCCGGAACGCCCGTCTCGCTGCAATCCACTCTTTGTTTCGCTTCCTGGAGTATCGGGTGCCCTCGTGCGTCGATCAGGCGCGGCGTGTTCACGCCATACCGATGAAGCGCGCCGATCAGCCTTTGGTCGGCTATCTGACAAGAAAGGAGATGCAGGCACTCCTTGCTGTGCCTGCCCCATCCACACGGCACGGTGCACGAGACCTCGCCATGCTGCATCTTGGCTTCGCCGCTGGTCTCAGAGTATCAGAACTCGTCGGCGTACGGCTTGACCAATTTGTCGACGGCTCAATGCCAAGCCTTCATGTTATAGGAAAGGGTCGGCGCGAACGTATCTTGCCGCTCTGGCAGGAGACGGCTCGAGTATTGCGTCACTGGATTGCGGTTCGCCCGGCGCGTGGCGATCCACAGTTGTTCCTGAACGCTCAGGGCCGCGCTATGTCGCGTGCGGGTTTCGAGTACATTCTCCGCAAGCATGTTGTCACGGCTACAAAGGCAGCGCCATCAATAGGTGCGAAGCGTGTGACGCCGCATGTTTTACGGCACAGCTGCGCGATGCACACCCTCCAGGCCACTGGCGATGTCCGCAAGGTCTCGCTCTGGCTTGGCCATGCCAGCCTACAGACCACCGAGATGTACCTCAGGGCAGACCCGACAGAGAAGCTGGAAGCGTTAACCGCCATGGGACCACCCACCTTAAAACGTGGACGGTTTACTGTTCCAGATAAAGTGATGGCCATGCTCATCGAAGCTGCCAACAGCCGGGATTATGTAGACTGATTTCGCGTCAACATCGCTGCGGCGCCTCCAAAAGGCGCCGC
>CAMDBX010000214.1 GCA_945889445.1 Rhizobium sp. Q54 | reverse complement strand
CGCGCGTCGAGGACACGGGCTGCGACGGCATCGAACTGAACTTCGGCTGCCCGCATGGCATGAGTGAGCGCGGCATGGGTGCGGCCGTGGGCCAGGTGCCGGAATACATCGAGATGGTCACCCGCTGGTGCAAGCAGTATTCGCGCATGCCGGTGATCGTGAAGCTCACCCCCAACATCACTGACATCCGCTATCCCGCACGCGCCGCCAAGAAGGGTGGCGCTGATGCCGTGTCGCTGATCAACACCATTTCCTCCATCGTGTCGGTCGACCTCGACAATTTTGCGCCAATGCCGACGATCGACGGCAAGGGCAGCCACGGCGGCTACTGCGGCCCGGCGGTGAAGCCCATCGCGCTCAACATGGTGGCCGAGATCGCGCGCGACCCCGAGACGCGCGGGCTTCCGATTTCCGCCATTGGCGGTGTGACCACGTGGCGCGACGCCGCCGAGTTCATTTCCATGTCGGCCGGCAACGTGCAGGTGTGCACGGCGGCCATGACCTATGGCTTCCGCATCGTCGAGGAAATGACAACAGGGCTTGCCCACTGGATGGACGAGAAGGGCTTTGCGACCATCGAGGACTTCCGCGGCCGGGCGGTGCCCAATGTCACAGATTGGCAGTATCTCAACCTGAACTATGTGACCAAGGCCCATATCGACCAGGACCTCTGCATCAAGTGCGGCCGCTGCTATGCCGCCTGCGAGGACACTTCGCACCAGGCGATCTTCAATGAAAAGGAAGGAAAGCGCCATTTCGAGGTGAATGACGCCGAATGCGTGGCCTGCAACCTGTGCGTCGAAGTCTGCCCGGTTGACAGCTGCATCACCATGGTGCGCCAGACCGAAGGCGTGGACCCGCGCACCGGGCGCAAGATCAACCCGGACTATGCCAACTGGACGACCCACCCCAACAACCCGATGGCGCTGAAGGCCGCCGAATAGCCGCAAGTCGCACCCAGCGCGGCGTGGAGCGCTCGCCACAGGGGCAATCAACAGCCAGGACGAGTGCTTGCCGCCGACCCCAAGGCAGGCTAGGTTGACAACATGCACGGGACGCCCACCAGCACCCTACCCGACGTGATGCAACGTTGTGACCACTGCGCGGTCAGGCATCAGGCCGTCTGCGGCGCCATGGACGAGGTGCAGATCAAGAAGCTGGCGCAGATCGCGCACCGCAAGAAGGTGCCCGCCGGCCAGACCATCATCTCGGACGAGGAACCGGTCGACTTCTTCGCCAATGTGATCTCGGGCGCCATCAAGCTGACCAAGACCTTGCCCGATGGCCGCCAGCAGATCGTCGGCCTGCTCTTCGCGCCGGACTTTCTGGGCCGCGCCTATTCCAAGAACAATCCGTATACGGCGGAAGCCGCGACCGACGTCGAGATCTGCACCTTCCCCAATGCCGCCTTCGAGCGGCTGGTGGGGGAATATCCAGGCCTGCAACAGCGCCTGTTCCAGCACACGCTGGACGAACTTGACGCGGCGCGCGACTGGATGCTGCTGCTCGGCCGCAAGACGGCGGAGGAGAAGGTAGCGAGCTTCCTCTACATGCTGGCGCGCCGCAGCCTGCTGACCGGTTGCGTGCACAAGAGCCCGCCGGGCACCGCAGCCTTCGAGCTGCCGCTGACCCGCTCCGACATGGCGGATTACTTAGGGCTGACCATCGAGACGGTGAGCCGCCAGCTCACCCGCCTCAAGACCTCAAACGTCGTGCGCCTCAACACCAACCGCCTCATTATGGTGCCCGACCTCGACCGTCTTGCGCAGGCTGCCGGACAGGACAGCCACCGGCATTGATCCGGGTCAATGACCCGCCGGGCTATCCTATCCATAACTCACAGTGAACCGAGAGGATGAAGCGATGAGTTACAAGACAATCCTGGTTTCCCTCAACGAAGTGGGCCGCCTCTCCGAGCTGGTTGCCGCCGCGGTGACGCTGGCGCGCGAGACGGGCGCTCATGTCTCCGGCCTCTATGTGGTGCCAGCCGTGCAGGTCTACCCTTCCGTCGGCTTCGAGGCTGCACCCCAGGTTTTCGAGGGCAACCGCAGCTTCTTCAAGGAGAATGGTGCGCGTGTGAAGCAGGCCTTCGAGGAGGCGATGCGGCGCGAGGGCCTGTCGTTCGATTTCCACCAGGTCGACGCGCACACGCCGGTCATTGCCGACGAAGTTGTGGCGTCTGGTCGTGTTGCCGACCTCGTGATTGTTTCAACCACCAACCCGGAGGAGATCACTGGCGTCGAGCGCGATTTCGTCGAGCAGACGGTGATGGCGCTGGGCCGGCCGGTGATCGTGCTGCCCTACAAGGGCAAGGCCACGGTGTCGCTCAACGAAGTGATCATCGGTTGGAACGGTGGGCGGGAGGCGGCGCGCGCAACCTTCGATGCGCTGCCGCTGCTGAAGAAGGCGGGCAAGGTGCGCGTGGTGCGAATCGATCCGCAGAAGGACCCGAGCCTGCGCGGCTCCGTGGCAGGAGCCGATCTTGCCGAGGCGCTGGCGCGCCATGGCGTGAGGGCGGAGGCCCAGGGCTATCCGACCGACGGACAGGACGAGGGCCAGGCACTGATGCGCTGTGCCGAGGATTCCGGTGCGGGCCTGATCGTCATGGGCGCCTATGGCCACAGCCGGCTGGCCGAATTCATTTTCGGGGGCGCCACGCGGTTCGTGCTAAACCGCCTCGTCTGCCCCGTGCTGATGTCTCACTGAGGAGAACCGAATGCTTACCAAGATCCGTCTCGAACTGGCCCGCGACCACGATCATCCCGAGGGCTCCCATGCCATCGGTTATGAGTTCGCGGCGCCGCTCGACGGGAACGGCAAGATCGACGCCAACGAATGGCACAAGCGCCGCGAGAATTGCCGCGTGGTGCGCTTCCGGCCGGGCGAAGCGGACGACATCGGCCACCTGGTCCGCAAGGGTGGCGGCAGCTGGGCCTTTCACTACGATATCGCCTCCGACGAGGAAGACGACGAGGCCGGCTACCGCTTCGGCGACCATGCCTTCAAGGTGGGCGAATATGTCTCGATCCGCGAGGACGAGGACCTTCGGACGTTCCGCGTGGTGCGCGTCCAGCCCGTCTAATCGGCACTTGCTTCCAAGGGCTTAAGCCGCTACCCATCGCCCCGATTTCAAGCAATCGGGGCGTTTTTCATGGCGAGCTACAATCTTTTCCTGCTTCCGGGCGACGGCATCGGCCCGGAGGTGATGAAGGAAGTCGAAGCGATCATCGCCTGGTTCAATGCGGAAGGAATTGCCACCTTCGAGGTCGACCGCGGCCTCGTTGGCGGCTCTGCCTATGACGCGCATGGCCAGGCCATCTCGGACGCCGACATGGCCAAGGCCATGGCCTCGGACGCCGTGCTGTTCGGTGCCGTGGGTGGCCCGAAGTGGGACAAGGTGCCCTACGAGGTGCGCCCCGAGGCGGGCCTGCTGCGGCTGCGCAAGGACCTGGGGTTGTTCGCCAACCTGCGTCCGGCCATCTGCTATCCCGCACTTGCCGATGCATCCTCGCTCAAGCGCGACGTGGTCGAGGGCCTCGACATCCTGATCGTGCGTGAGCTGACGGGCGGCGTCTATTTCGGCGAGCCCAAGACCATCACCGACCTTGGCAACGGCCAGAAGCGCGGCATCGACACGCAGGTCTACGAGACCTACGAGATCGAGCGCATCGCGCGCGTCGCCTTCGAACTGTCGAAGACGCGCAAGAAGAAGGTGTCTTCCGCCGAGAAGCGCAACGTGATGAAGACCGGCGTTCTCTGGAACGAAGTGGTCACCCGAATGCATGCCGCGGAATATCCCGACATCAAGCTCGAGCACGTGCTGGCCGACAACTGCGCCATGCAGCTGGTCCGCTGGCCGAAGCAGTATGACGTGATCGTCACCGACAATTTGTTTGGCGACGTGCTGTCCGACGTGGCGGCGATGCTCACAGGTTCGCTCGGCATGCTGCCGTCGGCCTCGCTGGGTGCGCCCGATGCAAAGACCGGACGCCGCAAGTCGCTCTATGAACCGGTGCATGGCTCGGCCCCCGACATTGCCGGTACGGGCGCTGCCAACCCGATCGCCATGATCGCCTCCTTCGGCATGGCGCTGCGCTATTCGCTGGGGCTGGGCGAATGGGCCGACAAGCTTGACCAGGCGATCTCGGCCGTGCTGGCCAAGGGCATCCGGACAAAGGACATCGCAGGCGACCAGCCTGCCAATGCCACGACCACCCAGATGGGCGCGGCGATCCTCGGCGAGCTGAAGAAGCTGGCCTGAAATTTCACCTACTCGACGCTCATCATGCCCGGGCTTGATGTTTGGACCGGGGACATACCTGACAGGTGTTCGGGGACATGGTTGACACATCAGGCTGAGGTCCTCGGAGGAGGTTTTCATGCCTTGGAAACAGGTGTCTGCCATGGATCAAAGAGAAGAGTTCGTGCGGCTTGCGCTGCTGGAGGGG
>CAMDBX010000213.1 GCA_945889445.1 Rhizobium sp. Q54 | reverse complement strand
TGGCGCGAAGTTGAGTTGCCTCGATGGCGCCGTACATATGGGCTCCCAGCGCGGCCTTCCGTACATGGAAAGCATGCCTTGACGGGCAACCTTGCCAGCAGCCGCTTCCCCTTCCGCCCGGGTGCGCCGGTGCGGCAGATGTGGCCCGCAGCTTTTACCTATTTACGTTCTGTTGGAACTGGCTCAATGCTCTTCGCTTAATTTATTATACGGAGCTGTGAAATGAAGCTTACCGCGCTCGGCTGCTTTTTTCTGTTTGGCTTGGCGTCAGTGGCGCAGGCAGCAGACCCCGAAGTTGCCTATGACGGCAGCCTTTGCGTCACATCCACATCGGCTTCTTGCCCAGCAAATTAGGCTTCTGGTAAATGCTTGACCCTGTCTGCCCAAACGTACATCGAAATCGGGACAAAGTACTTTGGGATAGGCCTGCACGAACGGAATTGGGCGGTGGGCTTCCGGGTCCCGCTGGCTGATGTGTGCCCCCTCCCCCGAAACCCCATCCCTTCATCAACTGAATGGTTCAATGATTTTGAAACTGCGGCGATGGATCTCAGGCACTAAATCTTTCGGTATCCCTCGAATGCTGCCCGGCGGCGGCCCCACGACCCTTCACTCTAAAATCAATGTCTAACCCCTTTCGCACGACGATGGGGGTTCATACGGCCAGTGCCAAATCCTCCGCTTCCGCGCCTTAGCGGCCTTCACACAAGCTCAAGCGCGAGCAATCTCATCGGCAACACCCGAGCCGGTGAGTGACTGTTCACTGACCAGCCTCAAGCCGAAGCAAATCAAGTTCGGCGAGAAGGTCATCAACCACGGCCACGACTGCCGCATCCGTACCACCGACGAGATGACAACCGAGATCGAGGTGCGGTCGCAATCGGCAGCCGCCTGAGCAAGCGTGGAGAACAGGATGAGCTTACCTTCTACCGACGTCGCCTATCTCTGCTGGAGTGACTATGTTGGCATCACGCGCTGCCGCGGCGTGCCGGCGGCCGACCTGTCGAAGCGAATGGACAAGGGCCTGGGTTGGGCGGCGGCCGGCCAGGCGCTGACGCCTTTCGATGACATCGCGGATAACCCCTGGGGCCCGATGACCGAGGTGCGCCAGACGCCCCAACCTGAGACGAAGGTGCGGCTGGACCTGTGGCCGGGCACGCCCGCCTTCCACATCATCATGTGCGACTCGAACCTTAATGACGGCACCAATTGGGAGTGCTGCACGCGCGGCTTCATGAAGAAGGCGCTCAGAGATTTCGAGGCGGAAACGGGCCTGCGCTTCACCGCAGCCTTCGAGCACGAGTTCCTGCTCAGCGGTCCGGACCTGCCGCTTGCGACACCCTTGTCGCTGGAGGCGATGCGCGTCGCCGCAGGCTTTACCGGTGCGCTGGCGGAGGCCCTCGCTGCAGCGGGGCTCGAACCAGAAACCGTTGAACCGGAATACGGCATCAACCAGTACGAGGTGTCGAGCGCGCCCGCCGCTGGCACCATGGCCGGTGACCGCGCCGTGCTGACGCGTGAGGTGATCCGCGAAGTGGCAAGGCGGCATGGCTACCGCGCCTCCTTCACGCCCAAGCCCGCGCCCAACGCGGTGGGCAACGGCGCCCACGTGCATTTCAGCTTCATCGCTCAGGACGGATCGAACGCCGCCTTTGATCCCAGTGGCACGGCGGAAGCCTCGCAGCTGGCGCAGCATTTCGCGGCGGGTCTCGTGCGGTTCCTACCGGACATTTGCGCGCTGGTGGCGGGAAGCCCCGTGTCATACTACAGGCTCGGGCCCCATCACTGGTCCTGCGGCTATGCCAGCTTCGGCGTACAGAACCGCGAGGCCGCCGTGCGCATCTGCCCCTCACCCGATGCAGATCCGGCAAGGCGTCAGTCCGGCTTCAACATGGAACTCCGCGCGCCGGATGCAACGGCGAGCCCCTACATGGTCGTCGGCGCCATCCTGCGCGCCGGGCTCGAGGGCATCCGGGCGAAACTCCCGATGCCCACCCCAATCGATCGCGACCCAAGCGAGCTGACGCCCGAGCAGATGAAGGCGCTCGGCGTGGTGCCCCTGCCCGCAAGCCTCGAGGAGGCGCTGGCGCGGCTCGAGGCGAGCGCCGCGGTGCGTCAGTGGATGTCGCCAACGTTCCTGTCGTCCTATGTCTCGGTGAAGCGCAAGGAGATCGCCATGATGGAGGGAAAGTCCCCCGAGGAGATCTGCACGATGTATCGCGATGCCTATTGAACTGGCATAGACCAATCTGCTGATCGATCATCACTGCCATGGCATCACGGGCACTGACCTAAACTATATAAAATTCCAGAAATTCCTTTCGGAGAGCTGATCCGCCCGCACTGAAGTGGTCCGACTTGAAGTATACCTTATGGCATCAAGGAGGTCCTGCACGCAGGCTGCCAGCATGCGCGTGAGCCCCAGACGCCGGTCCGCCTCTTGCAGGAGCAGCAGGCCGCCATCAGAGGAAATCGCACCCCCATTGAAGTTCGTGGATACTTTCTTGTGGGAACCGGCTGGAAGATCGAAGGGACGAGAGGTATCGTGGCTCATGGCGGATGTTGCCCTTGTTGCTCTGGCTATAGGCCATCGTCTCGACAACGAATTCCTACACCAAATCAACGAATTAAGTTACATCCGCCAACCCAAAATCATCGTGCTCATGAATAATTCGGGCTAGATGTCTGAAATGTGTTCACAACCTGAGAGCAAAACTATGAAGACCACGACGATCGCAGCGCATCTGGTGCAGCGGCTCAGAGAACTTGGAACAGACGAAGGGTTCGGGATCGTTGGAGATTTCGCACTGCGTTTGTTCGGGCGGTTCGACGATCTGGGTTTCCCGATAAGAATAACGGCAGATGAACAGGGTGCAGCGTTCGCCGCTGATGCATATGCGCGAATTCGCCGCATCGGATTGGTGGCTGTGACCTACGGCGTCGGTGGATTGAAGGTTGCCAATGCCACCGCGGGGGCTTGGGCGGAGCAAGTGCCGCTGTTGGTAGTGAGTGGTGCTCCTGGTATGTCAGAGCGCCAGAATGATCCTATGCTGCATCACAAGGTGAAGACTTTTGACACCCAGATCGATGTCTTCCGTGATTTGACCGTGGCGCAGGCGGTGCTTTCTGAACCGCTCACCGCATCCCGCGAGATCGACCGGGTTATCGGTGCCATGATGAGGGAACAGCGACCCGGCTATATTGAGGTGCCACGCGATATGGTGGATGTGACCATTATCGCATCTGATGGACCGCTTGAACTGCCAGCTCCCTTCGTCAACAAAGAGGCATTGGCAGAAGCCGTGCGGTTGGTCATGGCCCGGCTTGATGGTTCCAGTAACTCGGTCCTCTTGGCTGGCGTAATGGCATGGCGCAGGGGCCTGCGGTCAGACTTACTGGAACTTGCTGAGATACTCGAACTGCCTGTGGCCACCACCTCGCTTGCGAAGGGCCTGTTTCCCGAACGCCATCCGCTTTCGCTGGGCGTCTACATGGGTGCCGTGAGCCCGCATTCGGCCGTTAAAGCGGTAGAGGGGGCTGATCCGCTTTTGGCATTCGGTGCGCTTTACACCGATCTCACCATGGGTGGCTTTACAGCGCACTTCGATCTGGCGCGCGTTATAAATTGCACCGATACACGCGTGCATGTTGGACTGACTGTCTTCGAAGATGTTCCGCTTTCAGCGTTCCTGCCTGCGTTGCTATCTGCTGGAAGATCGCGACAGACATCGGCTTCCAGGGACTACTCATTCAGAGGTTGTGACTTTCTGCCACAGGCTATTCCGCTTACCGTTGAGTCTGTCTTCAGCTGCCTAGAAGCCAAACTCGATGAGCGTCATGGCGTCATCGTGGAACCGGGTGACAGCTTGTTCGCATCCGTCGATTTCGCGGGGCCGGGCTGGTGCCTGACAAGTGGCTACTACGCCACAATGGGGTATTCTGTACCTGCTGCCATCGGGATGGGTAAGGCTGACCCAACTCGGCGCCCTGTGATTGTCACTGGGGACGGCGCATTCCTTATGATGGGTTTTGAACTGGCAGCGGCACATTTCCACGGCGTGAATCCGGTCGTCGTCATTCTCGACAATGATGGCTACGGAACGCAACGCTTGTTGCTCGACGGGCCCTTCAATGACATTCCCACTCTCAACACAGAGCGACTGCCGGATGTTATTGGGGCGGGTAAAGGCTATCTGTGTACGAGCCAGACGGAGTTCTGGCAGGCACTTCAGGCGGCGGTTGCTGACGAGGACTTTGCGATCATCCGCGCCAAGGTGCCCAAGAACCAATCAAGTGCAGCACTCCGACGGTTGACGGAAGCGCTTGCCAAGAAGGTCTAGAGCATCGGTAGCTCAGTTGGAATCGAAGGGGATTCCCAAATCAGTTAATAGGTGATTCAAGGTTTGCGGAGGTGATCCGTCATGCCGCATCCTTTATCGAACGACCTGCGTGAACGTGTTGTGGCCTTTATCGAGGCGGGGCAT
>CAMDBX010000212.1 GCA_945889445.1 Rhizobium sp. Q54 | reverse complement strand
CTTGAGATAAAACATGACGCACCCGGAACTCCCTTAACCCAAACAATAATTATATAGCAACTATGATTAAAGTTAGAAATCGCTAATAATACGTACGCTTAAATCCGGATTCATTGTGGTGGTCGTGAAGCTGAATGTCCGCAACAGGGCATGGCATATGCTGAGCATCCTGTCTGGTTCACGTTCAAATGTAAGCGCCGCGGCAAGTTGATTTCGGCCGGCGCTCCGTAATGTTTCCCGCCTTGCGGGCCGAGGTCAGTGTGGCTGACCTGAATGAAATGGAACTGTAGCGAACCGCTGTGAAGAAAACGGGCTGCAACTGTGTTGCAGCACGTTTGCAATGTATTTGGATTGCCGGGTCATGCCTCCGGCAAGCCGGCCTGCTTGAAGTCTCGCTCGAACTCGCGGTACTTGCGCTCGAATTCCGAGAAGGCAAGCGCACGGACCTTTGAAATGCAGGTCTCGCAGGGCATTTGCCTAGTGTACTCGGGATGGCTGTCGAGTGTCTCGGAGATCTTGCGCAGTATTTCCTTGGTCCTCGGGGTGATCCGCAAGAGGGCGACCCGGCCGTCGGACCCGTCATCCTCGCGCTCGACCCAGCCAGTCTCGATCAGTTTGGCGAGGTGGGCGTGGACTGTCGGGAAGGTGGCGACCTTGGCGAGGTCCTTCATCCGCATCTTCACGCCAATCATATTTGCGGAAGCGATGGTCGTCAGGATCTCCCGCGATATGTCATCGAGTTCGGAGATGCCGTGCTGCGTTTCGGCGGTCGCGATGGCGGCGAGCAACTCTAGATATGTCATGATAGTACACCATATGGTGTCGCTTCGCCGCCGATACAACGGCCGAGCGGCCGGACTGCAAATCAGAAAGAATACTGCTGCGGCAGTGCACACATGATGAACCGAAACCTGTACCTGAACGTAAACAGGGGCAATCAGTAAGAATCGAGGGCGCTCGAGATCATGTCGAAGGCGGCGAGCGTCTTTGGAGTGGCCTCGAGGCGGACCGAGCGGCGGTCCTGCTCGTCGTCGCGGCGCTCAATCCAGCCACCTTCCACGAGCTTTTTCAGCTTGGCGCTGATGGTCGGGAAGGTGCCATGATCGGGATTGCGCATGAGGTGCGAGACACGGAGCGGCTCGTTGTTGACATGGGCCTCGGTAATGGCGTGGAGAAGCTCGCGCATCATGAAGTCGAGCTCATGAAGCCCATGCTGCTTTTCTGCTTCGACAATTGCTTGGCGGAGAGTGGTGTACTTCATGGTGCCTGTCTCGGCGACAAGAGTGGCCGCACTGAGTCTGTTCCTTCGTGCCGTTCGTCAAAGGCTGTATAGACTTTCAACGAGACGATTACAAAGTTTACTATACGATTCTTGCACAATGAACACAACTTTCGATGTTGCGGTGCACCCCATAGTGGGTTTCGGCTTGCTCAGAACAGCCGAAAATGCCTGCATCAGTAGAAATAACCATGATTCGAGGAAAGTTCATCACCTCAGGGTAGATCATTGAAGTAAAAGTGAAGTTCCTCTTGCCTTTACGGAAACCAAGCGCAAGACTATAAAAATATTGAATTCAAACCGGGTATAATTTTGCGGTTTCCGACGGCCTGGCAGGTCAAGGACCTGACGTTCACAACTGGCGGAATCTTCCTTCTCTACCTGTTCGCCTATTCCCTTGTCTTTGCCGCCATCACCCCCCTGCAGGAACAGGTGATGCCCGAGATTACCAAGTTTGCCAGCCTGCTGTTCCTGCCTCATGGGATACGCGTACTCGGCACCTCGTTGCTGGGCGTCCGGGCTGTGCCGGGCCTGGTGCTGGCCGAATTGACCGGGAACTACTTGTTCTGGGGAATGACCCAACTCGACACGTTGCTCTTCAGCGCCCTCATTTCCGGCAGCATCACCTGGATCGTGTTTGAGGGGCTGCGGTCGTTGCGGGTGAATGCCTTCTACCTGCAGTTGTCTGAGCAGGCGCCAGCCTTTCACGCCCTGCTGCTGGCGGGACTGCTGGCTTCAGCCGCCAACGCCTTCCTGCTCACCTCGCTGATCGAGAGCAAATTGGACGTTGGCCAGGTGACGATGCTGATTGCGGCCTACATGACGGGCGATATCACCGGCTTGTTCGCGGTTCTGCTGGCGGTTCGCTACGTCATGCCGACCGTCACCCGCCTGTTCGGAAATCCGTGACAGCGAGATGATGAACCTGCTCAGCGCGCCTTCAGCGTGTCGAGATAGCTGATGATGGCGGTGACGTCGCCCGGTTCGAAGGCGAATTCCGGCATGTCATTGTGGCCTGTGACGATGCCCTCGGCGAGGGCTTCCTCCAGTGCGTTGGGATCATACTTGGCCACGATGGCCCGGAATGGCGGCGCCTTCTCGTTGGGTGAGGTGCTCGTCTCGTCGATGGCGTGGCAGCGCGCGCAATTGGTGCGCAGCAGGTCGAAGCCGCGGCCAGCTTCCGTTTCGGTCTGCTTGCTGCCGGTGCCGAGGCTCAGCACGAAAGCGGTCAACGCCTCGGCCTGGGGCTCCGTCACGTCCCAGTCGGGCATCAAAGGGTGGCGCACGGCAAGGCCTTCCATGAAGCCGTCGACCATTTCGTCCCGATCATAGTTCTTCGCGATTTCGCGAAAGGGGGGCGCGTCGGTGAGGGGGCTTTCGCCCGTCGCCTCGATGTTGTGACAGCGCGTGCAGTTGATCTCGGCAAGGCGCTTTCCTTCAACGATCAGCTGGGCGTCATCCGCCGCAAGGGCCGGAAGGGTGAAGGCGACGAGAGCCAGGAGGGGAAGGGCGATTCGCATGGATGATCCTTGTCTCAGACACTCCTGCGGCGCGCCTTGACCGCGGTCAAGCCGTCACTCTGCCCGGGCCCGGACATAGGTTCCGGGCGCAACCTCGATGACCTTGAGCTTGCCGCTGCCCGGCGTGGGCGCCTTGACCTTGGGGCCTGACTTGTCGGCCATCCATTTGGCCCAATCCGGCCACCAGGAGCCGGGGTGCTCGGTGGCGCCCTTCAACCATTCCTCGACCGTCGGGGCGCCCTTGTCATTGGTCCAGTACTGGTACTTGTTGGCTTCTGGCGGATTGACGACGCCGGCAATGTGGCCCGAGCCCGAGACGACGAGGCGCGTGGGCCCGCCGAAGTAGCGCCCGACGCGGAAGACCGAAGGGAGCGGCGCGATGTGATCCTCGCGCGCCGCCAGATTGTAGATCGGCATCTTCACCTTCTTGAGGTCGATGCGCACGTTGTCGAGCACCATCTTTCCCTGGGCGAGCTTGTTCGCCATATAGCATTCGCGCAGGTAGAATGAGTGCACACCCGCCGGCATGCGCGTCGAATCCGCATTCCAGTAAAGCAGGTCGAAGGGCATCGGGTCCTTGCCGAGCATGTAGTTGTTGACGACGTAGGACCAGATCAGGTCATTCGAGCGCAGCAGGTTGAAGGCGTCCGCCATGCGGGTGCCGGGCAGGTAGCCCTTGTCCTTCATGCGACCTTCGATCCACTTCACCTGTTCCTCGTCGACATAGACGAGGAGATCGCCCGCCTTCTCGAAATCCACCTGCGTTGTGAAGAAGGTGGCGGCATTCACGCGTTGATCGTTCTGCGCGGCCATCCATCCCAATGATGCCGCCGTCAGCGTGCCGCCGATGCAATAGCCGATGACGTTGACCTTCTCGGCACCTGTCGCATCGAGTGCCGCCTGCACGGCTTCGAGGAAACCTTCGCGCATGTAGTCGGAGAAGCTCTTCCGCGCCTGGTTTTCATCGGCATTCACCCAGCTGACGATGAACACGGTGAGGCCCTGGTCCACCGCCCACTTGACGAAGGACTTCTTGGCGTTGAGGTCGAGGATGTAGAACTTGTTGATCCACGGCGGAAAGATAACGAGCGGATAGGCGTAGGTCTCGCCTTGCGTCGGCGCATATTGGATGAGCTCGAAGGTCTCGTTGCGGAACACCACCTTGCCCGGCGTCATCGCGATGTTGCGGCCGATCTCGAAGGCCGTCATGTCCGTCTGCTTGATGCGCAGGCGGCCGTCCGGCGTCTGCATGTCTTCCTGCAGATGCTTCATGCCCTCGATGAGGTTCGCGCCATTGGTGGCGAGCGTGGTGCGCAGCACTTCCGGGTTGGTGAAGCCGAAGTTCGAGGGCGAGACGGCGTTGGCGATCTGCTCCACATAGAAGCGCGCCTTGTGGCGGGTGTGGTCGTCCACGCCATCGGCGTTCTTCACCATGTCCTGCGCCCAGTTGGCGGAGATCAGGTAGAACTGCTTCAGAAAGTCGAAGACGGTGTTTTCCTGCCAGTCCTTGTCCTTGAAGCGCTTGTCGTTGCGCGCGGGCTCGGCCACCGGCTGGGTCTCCTGGCCCAGCGCCTTCGACCAGGCGTTCTGCCAGAGCTGGGTATAGGAGTTCCACAGCTGCATCTGGGCATCCATCAGCTTCTGCGGGTCGTTCATGTAGGACTGGGTGATGGCACCGAGCGTCTTGGTGACCTGCTCCATGGGCGTGAGCTGCGTCTCGGCCTCGGTCAGCACCGGGTTGGGCCGCTC
>CAMDBX010000211.1 GCA_945889445.1 Rhizobium sp. Q54 | reverse complement strand
GTCTACGGGGAACTACCACATCTGCCCTTCGCCGACCGTTCATTCGACCGCGTATTGAGCGGGAACTTCCTGTTCGCATACGCCCATGTCGATCATGGCGGTTGCTATGATGGAGAGGAGTTCGATCTGAGCTTCCACCTCCGCGCAGTCGAGGAAATTGCCCGCATCTCCCGCCATGAAATCCGCCTTGTTCCGGTCGAATACTATGCTCCACCATCCCGAGCGCATGACTATCGCGACGCCGTCTGCGCACGGCTCGAGGAGCTGGGCTTTCGCTGCACACTTCAACCCAACGAGCTGGGAGCCATCATGTCGTGCTACACACATGTGCTTGTGGCTCGACGCTCATAACCCTTGGCTCATTCTTGATCTTGCAATCGCTCCGATCCTTGCACCCGGACACGCGCCACCCCCTTGCCGCCCTGCTCCCACTCCTCTCTGCTCCATCGCGGGCGTAGTTCAGTGGTAGAACGGCAGCTTCCCAAGCTGCTGAGCTCCACAGTCACAACCGGAACAACCGCATCAGCGCGTTCAGCGCCACGCGGAGATTTCCCATATCTTCCTCCGGCCAATGGAGAGCGTCCTGGTCGGTGCAGACAATCCGGTAGACCAAGAGCGTCGGCCGCTTTCCGGCCGACATGCGCTGTTCACGGTCGCAGGCATCGAGCACGCTGGTGGCATCGGCATCAATCACTCGGGGTACTCTTCCATGAGCTCCTGCAGGCCCTCGTTGACCAGTCGGTCCTCGTCGGCCTCGTCCTTGTAGTCCAGCGGCAAGCCGATCTCGGCGGCCACGAAGTCCACGATCTCGACGATGTGCTGGCCTACCTCTCCGCACCCCTTGCGGTGGGCTATGACGGCAACCTCATTGATGCGGGCTGACAGCGCGTAGAGGAAGTCGAATTTCTGGGCGTTTGATTTGCGGGTCATGGTTCATTCCCCCGTGCCTTCAGTGCTCCAATCGACTCGGTCAGGGCGGTTGCCCCTCAATGTCGCGGGTAGTACGGAAACTGGCAATTGCGAATCTACGCCTTTCGCCCGCTATATCCGCAGCAGGTGGAGTTTTCCTTGCGCAGTCTTATCCAAGCATGGGCAACCTGAAAGACAGGGATAAGATCCTTTTATATTTAATGCGTTAGCGGGTTTGACAACAGAACACAAATTATGTTAGCAATTGCGCTGTCGATAGGAATAAAACGCAATCATACCTGAAAAAACTACACAATGCGTATTCTTATCAAATAACTGTTGATGTTATTACTTTCTTAAGGTCGAAACGCTGACAGAACCGCTGCCACGGGGCCTTTGCTTAAGCGACTCGCCCAGGGTGCTTTGCCTGGACGGTCCTGGATTCCCTTGGCCGTGCGCGAGGCACCACGGGCCGCAATAGACAAGTCCTCATTTTGGAACCATTTTGAATGTTGTCCCACATCGTCAGGAACACTGACACAGAGCAAACCCGGAGAGTGATCATGACAAGGATGAACGCACTGCGCTGCGGCGCCGCCGCTGCTGCACTTTGTGGACTGCTCGGGCTGGCGCCCGCTGCATGGTCTGAGGATTCCCCGGGTGCCAAGGACGCCAGGGCGCTGTTCAAGAAGATGTCCGACTATGTGTCCGGGCAGAAGGCGATTTCGTTCAGCTTCGATTCGAACATCGAAATCGTGACGCCGGATCTGCAGAAGCTGACATTCGCCAGTTCCGGGACCGCGACCCTCAACCGGCCGGACAAGATCCGCATCACGCGCACCGGCGGCTTCACGGATGTGGAACTCGCCTATGACGGAAAGAGCCTGGGCCTCCATGGCAAGGACCTCAACGTTTTTGCCAAGCTACCGATGACCGGCAATCTCGACGAGATGATAGAAACCCTGCGCGCCGATCTGGGACTTGATGCGCCAGCTGCTGATTTGCTGGTGAGCAATCCTGATGGCATCATGATGGGCAATGTCACCGACGCCAAGGACCTGGGAAGCGGCGTAATTGGCGGCACGGAATGTGATCACCTGGCCTTCCGCACGCCCGATGCGGATTGGCAGATCTGGATTACCCAGGGCGACAAGCCACGCCCCTGCCGCCTGACAATCACCAGCAAGATGGTGGCGCTGGCACCTGAGCATACGATCGAGGTACGGGACTGGAAGGATGGAAGCGCGGTTGCCACAGATGACTTCAGCCTTAAGACAGCAGCGGGCGACAAGGAAGTGAAGCCCGGAGAGTTGAAGGGCATGGGGGATATTCCCGACATCGCCAGCGAAGGAGACGCAAAATGAAAAAACTGACCAGAATGGCGATCGTGACGCTTGCAGTGCTGTTTGGCACCGGCGATGTGGAGATCGGCACGCAGCTGGGGTCATTCGGCCTCTTCAGCGTTATTCCCAAGGCTGAGGCCCGCGTGGGCCGCCCGCTGACGCCGGTGAGCGTTGCCGGCACGGCGCGGCGCACAACCCGCCGCGTCATCCGGCGCGGCGCCTATATTGGCGCCATCCCGGCGGGCTGCCCTTATGGTGCCTATTATGGGTACAACCTCTATTACTGCGGCGGTACCTATTACCAGAAATCGGGTGGCGGCTACGTCATCGTCTACTTCTGACGGCGTGGCCTGACTTCAGGTTTTTCGCGGCTGGGCCAACCAAGGTCATCTTTTTGCTGCAGCAAGAAGATGGCGGTTGGTCCGATCTTCCCGGGCGCGTGTCCCGCGTCAGATCCAAAGGTGCGGGATCGTTCCTTCGACGCGGGCTTCCTCAAAAAGCTCGCAACGGTGACGCCCTTCACATCGGCTTGCCAGGGTCCTCAGTTGACGGTCGGTTGCGGGTGGCGGGCGAGATAGGCGAGCCGGCCCTGCTCAATAGCCCCGAGCACGTCGGCGCGGCTCACGCCGGATTTGATCGCGGCCTGAATGGCCAACATGAACCAGACGAGCAGCCCGTCCCCAAAGTCGATACTCTCGCGGTGAGCCTCCTCCTGCAGTGTGTCGAAGGATGCGGCCACAGCACGCACGACAGGCGGGCGGTCGTCGTGGGGTTTGCAGACGGCGGCGGTTATTCCTGCACCGCCTTCAGTTCCGCCGAGATGGCCGCGAGCCGGTTCTCCGGCGTGGTCTTCTGCTCATTGCTATCTCCTCGCTGCGCGGCAATCATGCCGCCGTTGCGCGGAAAGTCCGCTTATCCACCCTGTTCAAATTTCCCGAGACACCTCTCTCCCCGATGTTCGGATCGCCCGAACGTCTGAAGGCGATCGCGCCTATCGCCCCCTTGGAAACAGCGCCACGTGCCTGGGCAATGGCCAACCGTTCGGATGGGCACTGGATACCCTGATCGGCTACCAGGCCATTTTCTGTTTCCTGGAAGGGAACCACCACGAAATACGTGATCTCTGCCATGACGGGCCTCCTCTGATAGAGCGGAACATAAAAGGAACAATTAGGGTTGTCGAGTCTCCAGGAGAACAGGGCCGGCCGAGACCGGCCCCATCGTTCCGGGCTCAAAGCCTGAACACCCTCACCAGCGCATTCAGCGCCACGCGGAGATTTCCCAGATCCTCCTCCGGCCAGTTCATTGCATCCTGATCGGTGCATATGACCCGGTAGACCAGAAGCGTCGGGCGGCTTCCCGGGGACAACCGATGCTCACGATCGCAGGCGTCGAGTACGCTGGTGGCGTCGCCGAAGCGCCGCTTGACCTTCTCGATGACCTCAAGGACGGGTTCGCTCGGGCTGGCACCGAAGATGCCTTCGTTGATGAGCAGGCCTGCCACGGAACGCGGACTGGGCGAGGGCAAACCCACCGTCGCGTGGTGGTCGCGATAGAGCTGGGCGAACGCCACCCCTGCCTGGTATTGCGTCTCGCTGATCATCTCCCGGAAGGCGAGACGGCCGAGTGCTGTACCAAGCCTCTCGTCCTTCGCCTGTTTCACGGTGACGCCGAAGTGGCGCCGCCGCGCAGCGATGGCCACGCTCATGGCGTCCATCTCGAGCTGCTGCTTCGTGAGCTTCCCACAAGGGTAGCGCTTGCCGGGTTTGCGCTTGCGTCCAGGTGCCATGGTTCAGCGTCCTTCCGTGCTGGAGGTTTCGGTCAACTGGCTGCTCCATGGGTTAGGGCAGATCGAAGGCGAATCGCCGATCTTCGACAACCAGGATCATGCCTTCGTCGAGGTGCCTTATGTGAATGCGCGGCCGTCCATGGGTGGCGGTCAGACGGTGGAGTTCGAGCCCGACTTCGGACGCCCCTATCATTTCCAGGGATCGTGGATCCGCAGCACCCTGCGCTCCGACCCCTCCCACCTCCGCATGATGCATGTCGAGGGTGACAGCATGATGCCCACGCTGCAGGACCGCGACATCGTTCTGGTCGACACCTCACGGCGCTCCCCTACTCCGCCTGGCATCTTCGTACTGCACGATGGCATGGGGCTTGTTGCCAAACGGCTCGCGCACATTCCGAACAGCGATCCGCCGCGGGTGCGCATCGTCTCCGACAACCAGCATTATTCGCCCTATGAAGGGATCGCGGAAGAGATCAATATCGTTGGCCGCATTCGATGGTTTGCGCGGGAGATGTAGCGTGATCGGTTTTCGCGAA
>CAMDBX010000210.1 GCA_945889445.1 Rhizobium sp. Q54 | reverse complement strand
CTGTCGATTGTCAAGCCTGAGACGGTGATCGGCTGGCATCGGCGAAGAATTCGGGCGCTCTGGCGCTGGAAATCCAGATCGACGGCAGGGCGGCCGAAAGCCCCCTTGGAAATCCGGACCCTGATCCGAGAGATGAGTATAGCCAACCCATTGTGGGGCGCACCTCGCATCCACGGTGAACTGCTCAAACTCGGTATCGATGTTGGATAGACAACGGTTGCCAAGTATATGAACCGGCGGAGAAGGACACGCTCCCAGGGATGGAAGACATTTTTTCGCAATCACGCAGACGGCATCGCCACCGTGGATCTGTTCGTGGTTCCGACGATCTCGTTCAAGCTGCTCTACGGATTTGTGGTGATGAGCCACGACCGGCGAACGATACTACACCTGTCGACGACAGCACACTCGTCAGCAGAATGGATCGCACGGCAAATCACCAAAGCTGTGCGTTGGGACTGCGCACCACGCTAACTCATCCGTGACCGGGACGGTGTCTATGGTGGAGTCGCGCTCCGGGCGTTGGGCATTCGGGACCGTCCAACAGCCCCGCAATCACCTTGGCAGAACGGTTGCTGCAAAGTCTCTTCGGCTCGATCCGGCGGGAATGCTTCGATCATGTCGTGATACTTGGCAAACGGCATCTCCGGCGCGTACTGCGCTCCTGTGCTCACTAATATAACGGCACCAGAGCACATCCATCGTTGAGCAAGGATCTTCCTGTCTGCCGGGCAGTGCAGACTATCGGGAGCATCCAGCACATTCCACTCCTTGGTGGGTTTCATCATCAATATGTTCGGATTTGACTTGCGGTAGGGACAGGCGTTCATTCGAGATTGGTGTGGTTGGCCCGCATGGCCTCCGGCGTGACGTTGAGCATCTTGATCAGCTTCAGGATTATTACCTCGAAAAGCACAAAGAGTGCCCCCTCATAGAGCGAGCCCATGGGCAGCACGGAACTGCGTTGCTCTCCCTGGTCGTTGGCCATGGTCTGGGCCGGCAGGTGCAGCACGAAGTCGGCGAAGGCTGCCGCACGCCCCTGCGGCTGCGCGGTAATCACCAGGATCGTCGCACCCGCGGCCTTGGCAACGCCCAGAAGTGCGAGCGCCGTCGAAATCTCGCCCGGTCCCACTGTAACGATGAAAAGATCGCCCTTGCCGACGGGAGGTGTGGTCATGTCACCCTCCACCGCCACGGACCGGCCCATGTGGTAGAGCCGCATGGCGAAGCCCATGATCTGCAGGCGTTCGCGCCCGCCGCCAAACACCACCACCGTTCGCGCATCGGCGATCATGCTGCAGGCACGATCGACGTCGGCGTCATTCAACCGCCTGAACACTGCGGCCATTTCCATAACCGCGCCCTGGTAGAGATCTGTCATCCTGTCCATCCTTTCAGTCATATTGAAAATGGTCAACGTACGAGGAAGCCGCCATCGAGCGAGATGGACAGGCCGTTCATCATCACGGCCGCATCACTTAGCAGGAAGGCGATCACCTCCGCTATGTCGATCGTCTCCGCAAAGCGGCTGATCGGAATCCGCCGCAGCACCGGCTCGGATTTTGCCGGATCGCTCCACGCCCGTGCGGCCAGCTCCGTCATGGTCACGATCGGGTTGATGCAGTTCACGCGAATGCCGTGACTGCCGAGTTCATTGGTCATCACGCGGCTCATGGCGTCAAGTGCACCCTTTGAGGCGCAGTAAGACGCATGGTCATCGAAGCCGATGAAGGAGGATAGGCTCGACACGTTCACGATGGCCCCGCCGCCGCCCAGTCCGATCCTCGAGCGCGCGAACTCCTGCGCGAAGATCATCGCCGCACGAGTGTTGACGGCATGCACCAGATCGAAGGCCTCGACCGTCACATCGACGAAGGGCTGTAGCACATTTATGCCGGCGCAATTAACCAGGTAATCGGCCGGCAGGCCCCGAAGTGCTGCCACACGCGCCGCATCGGCATCCGCGAGATCCACCGCCACCGTCGCGCAGCCGATTTCCGCAGCAAGGCTGTCGAGATCGCTCTCAGTGCGCGACACGGCGACGACGCTCGCACCCCTTGCCGCCATGAGTCTCGCTGTCTCGCGGCCAATTCCCTTCCCCGCGCCGGTGATCAGCACCGTCTTTCCGTCGAATCTCATCGTCAACTCCCGGTCTCAGGCAGTGAAGAAATTAAACACCATCCGGTGGTCATAAGCCTGGCCCGGGAAGACGGCGCTCGACGGGAAATGCGCGAAGTTCGGCGAGTTTGGGAACTTCTGGGTTTCGAAGGTGTAGCCGGCGAAACGGCAATATGGCTTGCGCTCCTTGCCGATCACCTTCGCGTCCAAATAGCCGCCGGTATAGAACTGCACACCGGGTTCGTTGGTGTGGAGCTCGAAGCCGCGGCCCGACTTCGGGTCGATCACGCGTGCGCAGGGGTGAAGCCCGCGGCCCGCGCCATTGAGGCACCAGTTGTGATCATAGCCGCCGCCCACCAGATCGCCCGTTCCCACGTCTTGAAGGCTGTCGATGTCCTTGCCGATGGGCTTCGGCGTGCGGAAATCGAAGGCCGTACCCGCAACGGACAGCACCTCACCCGTGGTGATCAGCTCAGAATCCACCGGCGTGTAGAAATCGGAAAACAGTGTTAGCTCTTGGTCCCTCACGTCGCCAGAACCCTGTCCAGCGAGATTCCAGTAAGTATGGTGCACGGCATTGAGGACGCTCGGCGCATCGGTTGTGCCCTGCATACGAATCTCGAGCACGTTGTCATCCGTCAGCCTGTAGGTCGCCGACAGTCGCACCGTACCGGGGAAGCCTTCCTCGCCTTCGGGCGAGACCATGCTGAAGTTTACGGCATTCGCTGACTCATCGACAGCGGAGTCCCACAGCTTCCGGTCGAAACCGTTCCGGCCGCCATGAAGATGGTTGGGGCCTTCGTTGCGGTCCACCTCGACGAGTTGGCCGTCGATCTCAAAACGGCCCTGCCTGATGCGGTTGCCATAGCGGCCACAGGTTGCGCCGAAATAGGTATTAGTCGCAACGTATGACTGGATGTCGTCGAAGCCCAGCACGATATCAGCCAGCCTCCCGTCGCGCCCAGGCGTCTCGAAGCGGGTGAGCCTCGCGCCATAGCTGATCAGGCTCGCGGACAAGCCATTGCCGTTGCGCAACACGAACCCGTCGACGTCCTTGCCGCCGACCTTGCCAAACTTGAACCGTTCGATCTTCATGTCCCAGTCCCCCCGTTTTCAGATTTCAGTGCTGCTGCAGAACAAGTTCGGCGCAGCGGCTGCCCAGCATCATTGCCGGTGCATTGGTGTTGCCTGCATTGATGTCCGGCATCGCCGAGAGATCGCACACGCGCAGGCCCTCGATGCCAATCACCCGCAGGCGACAATCTAGCACCGCCATGGGGTCGCCAGACGGACCCATGCGGCAGGTGCCGCTCGGATGATAGTTTGTCTTGACGAAGCGCTTGCAATGCGAGCGCAAGGCCTCATCATCCGTCTTGGCGGGATTGGGAATGGCGATGCTCCGTAAGCGGCTCTGCAGCGGATCGGTGTGGATGGCCTCGAGGAAGTATCGCTGACCCTCGATCATAGTCCGCATGTCGTCGGGATGCTTCAGCAGATTGGGCGACACCAGCGGCATGTCCTCTGGATTGGCGGAGCGCAGCCTCACCGTCCCGCGGGATTTAGGCTTCACCACGACGGTCGTGATGGTAAAGCCATGGGTCTCCTCCACGAAGCTCAGCGTGTCGCGGTCGAGATAGACGATGGGGACGCAGAAGGCCTGGATGGTCGGTTCTGCGTCGGGGTTCTCCGGATTGACGAAGGCACCCGCCTCGACACCGGAGGAGGTGATGGTGCCCGTACCGAACAGCTTGAACTGCAGCCCGTTGAGCAGCATCCGCCAACCCACGCCCTGCCTATGATATCCGAATGCGCCGTTTGCGATGGCAATGATCGGCACCTCCGGATGGTCGATCAGGTTCTCGCCAACGCCTGGTAGGTCCACGTGGCACGTGATGCCATGCGATTTCAGCTGGTCCGTCCCGCCAATACCGGAGAGCATGAGCAGTTGCGGCGTCACGAGCGAGCCCGCGGCCAGGATCACCTCACGCTCGGCAAAGGCCTTGCGCTCGGCCCCGGTCCGGTCGCGGTAGCTGACGCCCTTCGCCGCCTTGTTGACGATCTCAATGCGGTGGACCCGCGCGTTGAGTTCCACCGTCAGATTACGGTTGCCGGCGAGCGGCGCTATGAAAGCATAGGCGGCACTGCTCCGCTTTCCGCGCCGGTTCATGAACTGGTAGAAGCCGACGCCATGTTGCGTGCTGCCATTGAAGTCATGGTTATAGGGTACGCCCATGGCCTGCAGGCTCTGCACGAACCAGCGCGACACTTCGTTGATGTGGCCGGGATCGGAGACGAGCAGCGGCCCTTCGCTGCCGTGCAGGTCGTTGAGCAACCGGTTGTTTCCCTCCATGCCGCGGAAATGCGGCAGCACATCGCGCCAGCGCCAGCCGGGATAGTCGTTGTCGCCGCGCAGCAGCTCATGCCAGGCGTCGTAGTCTGAGGGCCGCCCGCGCATGTAGACCTGGGCA
>CAMDBX010000209.1 GCA_945889445.1 Rhizobium sp. Q54 | reverse complement strand
AGCATGACTTGGCAGGAGGGCGTTGCAGTTGCGATCGTGCTCCTCGGCCTTGGCGCCGGGGCATTTCTCGTGGCACAGCAGCCCTCTTTCTGGATCGAGTTCGGCCAGCGGTTGGTTAAGGCGCTGTTGCCGCTGGCGTGGCGCTTCGTCTCGAAGAGGATGCCGCCGGAGGAGGAGGTTGGGTGGCGTCAAGCCGAGAGGCAAGGGCGGAGGGAGGCGTGGTTAAAGCAGCGGTACCGGGTGGGACGGAAAACGAAGACTTGAGGGCGGTGCAAAAAGCTAAGGCCTCCACTTAGCGCTCCCTGCGCGTAAATCCTGCGTCTGAAGGCGGCACCGTTAAAACTCGACGCCTGCACCACCGCCGCAGGGTCGCACAACATAAAACCCAGATGCGCCGGATCTTCTCCTCGATCACGCACCCAAACGATCTCAAATTATCTGACGACGGACATCTTACACCAGCGGTGTTTGCACTTACGTGCTACCGCCTCCGTTCAGTCCATGTGGACGAGGCGATGTGCTAGTGGCCAATCATCCACCCAAGGTCTTTCCCTTGCCGCTGCGCGAGAGGAGTGTAGCTGCAAAACCAACACCAACGAAACTGGCCAAAAGCATCAAAACAGCCAAGGCGGCTACGTCACCCTTCAGACCTGCTTTCATGGACGAAAGGATGTAGATCGGAAAAGTGGACGTGCCGGGTCTCTGGACAAACAGGGAAATGATTACGTCATCGAAGGAGAAGGTGAACGAGAGTAGAAGCCCCGCAAAGACGGCAGGAAACATCAGCGGCAGCGTGATATCTTTGAAGGCGCGCCACGGTGGTGCTCCGAGATCACCTGCCGCTTGTTCAAGTTGTTCGCCTAGGCCCTCGGCACGGGCCCGCACGATCAGCGCCACGACAGCGATGTTGAACAGCGAATGCCCGATCGACAGGCGGGTAATGCCGTCAAACAAACCGATCCGGTCCATCCATATCATCTGGCCGATGGCGGAGACGAGTTCGGGGATACCGAGGATAACAAAGATGAGGGCAATGTAAGGGCCAGTCCAGCGCCCCTGGCGGCGGGCAAGCGTGATCCCTGCCGGAACGCCGAGCGCCACCGCGATCACTGCATTGAAGAAAGCCGTCTGAAGCGAAACAGCCAGGGCACTGGTGGCACGCGGATTGTCGAAAATGGCGCCATACCAGTGTGTGGACCATTCCGTCCAGACATAGAGGTTTCGGCCTCCATTGAAGCTGTAGATGATGATGACGACGATCGGTAGGAACAAGAAGACGAAGACGGCGGCCAGCCAGGCAAGAAGCACAAGGCGGTTGATTTCCATAGGCTTCCGGTTGGGGGTCACAGCGGTGCCCCGCGGCTTGAGCGGAATATTGCCCGTGCCAACCAGAGCAATGCGCTGACTGTGGCAACGATCAGGAACAGAAGGCCAATCAGCAACACTGCCATGGCCGCTCCCAGAGGCAGGTTCTGTGATGCGAGGATCTGCGTGGCGACGAGGTTGCCGACCATCAGTCCCTTGGTCCCGCCGAGGATGGTGGGCACCACATAGTCGCCTGCCGCCAAGATGAAGGTGAGCAGCAGACCGCCGAGAAGGCCGGGTGCGGCAAGCGGCAGCGTGACCTGCACGAAGGTGCGGACGGGCCCGGCGCCGAGGTCCATGCTGGCACGCAGCAGTGACTTGTCGATGCGCTCCAGCGCCACGTAGATGGGCAGGATCATGACCGGGAGGTAGTTGTAGACAATGCCAAGTTGCACAGCCGCGTTGGTGTCGAGGATGAGGAGACGGCCGCCAATGAGGCCGAGGGAATGCAGCACGTCGGACAGCGTGCCCTGCGGTGCGAGGATGATGCGCCAGGCGAAGGTGCGGAGCAGGAAGCTGGTCCAGTAGGGCAGGATCAGCAGGAAGACGAGCATCGATCGCCATCTGGCTGGAACGTGCAGGGCCATTGCATAAGCCACGGGAAAGCCAATCAGGGCTGCGATGATCGTTCCGAGGCCGGCGGTGCGCATGGTGATAACGAAAACTTTGAAGAAGACGCCGGTGAGGGACTCGCCGTAGTTGCTGAACGACAGCGTTGCGAGCGACACGGCCCCTGCTTCCGTTGCCGCCGGCTTAGAGCCGAGGCTGTAGAGCAGGATCCACAGGAGAGGGATCACAAAGAAGAACGTCCACCAGGCAAGTGCCGGCCAAGCCATGATCCAGCGTGGTAGCAACCGGGCGCGGTGCCGGGCCGGAGGGGCGAGAGCGGCGCCCTCCGTCATGCGCCTACACTCCTCGCTTCGCGCAGGTCTTCATAGGGGAATAGCTGGAAGAACTGCGGCTCCCAATGGGCGAAGACTTCTGTTCCAGAGCTTAGAGCCTGCGCGCCGCGCCTCGGCAGGCGGGCGATGAATTCGTTGCCATCCTTCAACCGCAGCACATATTCAAGGCTGTCGCCCAGCATGACGCTGGCCACCACGGTGGCCTTCACGCGGTTCGAAGCGGCGTGCGCCTCATCCACAACAAGCGAGACATTCTCAGGGCGAACGGCACCCAGCACCTTGGCGCCGCGCGCAAGATCCGGTGTGGCGAGGCCTGCCGCGAAGGTCACACCGTCGGTGCTCTGCATATGCAGTGTGTCATCCACGCGATTGCCCGCGATGAAGTTCTGCGCGCCGATGAAGCTTGCGACGAAGGCCGTGGCGGGGGTGTCATAGAGTTCGGTCGGACCGCCCAGCTGTTCGATCCTGCCGTTGCGCATGACCGCAATCGAGTCAGACATGGCCAGTGCTTCTTCCTGGTCGTGGGTGACGAAGACGAAGGTGAGGCCGAGCTGGTTCTGGAGAAGTTTGAGTTCGACCTGCATCTGCTGGCGCAGCTTGCGGTCCAGGGCACCCAGGGGCTCATCGAGAAGGAGCACGGCCGGACGCTTGACGAGCGCGCGGGCCAGCGCAATGCGCTGCTGCTGGCCGCCCGAGAGTTCGCTGGGCTTGCGCATCGCGTAGGGCAGCATTTCCACCATTTGCAGCGCCTCGCGGACCCTGAGCTTGCGCTCCTGCGCGGCCACGCCGTCCTGCCTCAGCCCGTATGCGACGTTCTCGGCGGCGTTCATATGCGGAAAGAGCGCATAGTTCTGGAATACGGTGTTCACGTCCCGCCGGTGGGGCGGCAGCATGGTGACGTCCTGACCGGCGATACGCACAGTGCCGTAGTCGGGATATTCAAAACCGCCGATCATCCGCAGGACCGTGGACTTGCCCGCTCCCGAAGACCCAAGAATCGAGATGAAGGACCCCTTGGGAATGCGGAGGGTCACGTCATCCACGGCCTTGAATGTGCCGTAGAGCTTGCTTACCCGCTCGAGTTCAACATCGGCTGCCATTGATCGCGTCAGTCCCAAATGCAGAGGATGCCGGAACGGCCCAGCACCCTCTTTGTTTGCGGTGGCCGTGGTTACTGCGCTGCGGCGGCCTTGAACTTGGTCAGGATGGCAACGCGGCGGTCATAGGTTTCATTGCGCTGGGTGCGCTCGCCCCGCTTGATGGCATCCGCCGGCGGGAAGATGAGATCGCTCGAGGCCACCGCTGCATCGAGGTGCTTTTCAGCACCCGTGACCGGCGAGAGGAAGCCTGTATAGGTGATCTCCCGCGCCGCCACTTCCGGATCCAGCATGTAGTTGATCCAGGAATGGGCACCCTTGAGGTTCTTGGCGCCGACCGGAATATGGTAGCTGTCGAGCCATAGTTCCGAGATGGGTCCGGGATAGACGAACACAAGATTTGCATTCTTCGAAGAATCGATCGCCTGCTTGGCGTTGCCGTTCCAGCACTGCGCAAGAATGACCGAGCCCGAGGCCACATCCTGAACCGGATAGGAATTGAAGGCCTTGATGTGCTTGGCCAACGTCTCGACGCGCGTCTCGGCGTCCTTGAGTGCGGACTCGTCGGTCGTGTTCCACGACAGGCCCTTGGACCAGAACAGCGGCGCAATGGCGAGCGGATCGTCGAGCAACGACACCTGGCCGCTGGCCTCGTTCTCGATCGCCTCCAGGAAGTCACCCCACGTCGCCATGGGCCGTGTAATGACCGACTTGTCGTAAATGAAGCCTTCCGAACCCGTGCTCTTCGGCACCGTGTAGGCATTGTCAGGATCGAAGTCGGGATGCGCGAAGTCGGGGCGAATGTTGCCGATGTTGGCAATCATCGACTTGTCCAGCTTCTGGATCAGTCCTTTGTCGATGAGGAGCTTGATCATGAAGTCGGTGTTCATGCCGAGATCGTAGCCGCTATTGCCCTGAGCAAGTTGCAACTTGGAATACATCTCGTCGTTAGAGGCATAACTGTCATAGACGAGCTTCGAGGCATTGGCTGCTTCCCATGCCTTGATGTCATCGGGAGCAATGTAATCGGCCCAGCCCATCATGGAGAGCTGAGCGTCGTCTGCACGTGCCACATTGAAGCGGCCGGCAGCACCGAGGGCGATTGCCGAAGAGGCTGCACCGATAAAGCCGCGTCGGTTCATACGGAGAAATGGACGGTGAAGGCGAATCGACATGTTTCACTCCCTGTTATTGGTTTTGCGGCTGTTCCAGAGACCAAGCCTCTCGAAACTT
>CAMDBX010000208.1 GCA_945889445.1 Rhizobium sp. Q54 | reverse complement strand
GTTGCGGCAATCCCCGCGCAAGTGGCAGGTGCCTACATCCTGATCCTTGTCGTGCTGATCTTCGGACATGGCGTCAGGCTCGTTACCGAAGGCGGCATGGGTTTCGAAACAGGTCTCGCCGTCTGCCTCAGCTTCTGGGTGGGTTTCAGCGCCCAGTCCGGCGGCCTCATGAACGGCCTGCTACCCTCATGGCTTCAGACGGTGTTCTCCAATGGCACGACCATTGGCGGGCTGACGGCCATTCTGTTGATGATGCTCATCTTCTGGCGCAGGGGCGCGCAGAACAAGGTGGCGGTGCCGCTCGATCCGCGCTCGATCTCGATCCTCCGGGAGCGGGTTAAGATCTTCGCCACCCAGATCGGATGGGATGAAACGGCTGAGAACCGGCTGATGCTGGCCGTCGAGGAGGCCGTCCTCTTTCTCTGCGAGGAGGAGGAAAGCCAGACGGCGAACAGGCTGGCCCGCGGCCGGCTGATGATGCGGCTGGCCGAAGTGAGGGGAGAAGTCGAGGTCGAGATGATGACGGCCCCCAGCGAACGCAACGCGGAGGAGATGGTGGCGCGGTTGGCAGACGCCGAACCTCAAAACATCGAAGACAATCTTTCACTCAGGCTGCTTGCACGCATGACGAAATCCCTCAGGCATCTTCAATTTCGGCAGGGAGATTATCTCCTGATGCAGATCGATAGCACCGGGTGACGGGAATAACCTTGTGTTGTGGTCTCTCACATCTCCATTGTCAAAACAGGACACGGTCATTTACCCGACCCTGACCGTGGCGGTCTTTCAAGAGCCTGCAATGCGGACAATGCCTCACCATTCAGCTCAGGGAGGAGAAAATGGAAATTTGTAAAACGATTCTCAGCCTCGCGGTCGGCACGGTTCTCGCGGTCTCAGGGGCCTTCGCCCAATCCTATCCCGAACGGCAGATCAACATGGTCGTGCCGTTCTCGGCGGGCGGACCGACGGATACCGTCGCGCGCCTGATCGCCGAGAAAATGTCGGCCGACCTAGGCCAAAAAATCATGGTCGAAAATGTCGGCGGTGCCGGCGGAACGCTAGGTGCGGGCAAGGTGGCAACGGCGGAAGCCGATGGATACACTGTGCTGCTGCATAACATCGGCATGGCAACCAGCGCCACGCTTTACCGCGAGCTCGCCTATGAACCTCTCAAAGCCTTCGAGTATGTGGGCCTCGTCACCGATGTGCCGATGACCATCGTCGCCCGCAAGGACTTCGCACCCACTGATTTCAAGGCCTTGGTGGACCATCTGAAAGCCAATGCGGCGACCATCACCATGGCCGATGCCGGAATCGGTGGGGCCTCGCATCTTTGCGGCATGATGCTCATGAGCGCCATCGAAGCGCAGCTGACGACCGTTCCCTACAAGGGCACCGGCCCGGCGATGACCGATCTGCTCGGCGGCCAGGTCGATATCATGTGCGACCAGACAACTAACACGACGGAGCAGATCAAGGCCGGCACCATCAAGGCATATGCCGTGACGATGCCCGACCGTCTCAAGATTCTCCCCGATCTTCCCACCGCAATGGAGAGCGGCCTTGCGGACTTTAATGTCTCGGTCTGGCATGGCATCTATACACCAAAGGGAACGCCCGCCGCCGTAAACGAGCGTCTTGCAGCCTCGCTGCAGAAGGCGCTGGCCGACCCAGATGTGGCCGCCAATTTTGCCAAACTCGGCACCGCGCCATCTTCCGCAACGGATGCTACACCAGCCGCGTTGCAGGCCAAACTCGAGTCGGAAATTCCGCGCTGGAAGGCCGTCATCGACAAGGCCGGCGTCTACGCCGACTGAGCGACTGGTAACACGTCCTGATACAAGTGATGCACCGAGACGTCCAGTATGGACCTTGCACTCCTCTAAATATCAGACCATCGAGGAAATCGCTGACGCCGAGAACATCAATCCATCCTATGTCAGTCGGTTGCTGCGGATGACCTTGCTAGCGCCGGAGATCGTGGAGGCGATACTGGCTGGAAATCAGCCTGCTGGAGTGACTAGGGCAAAAGTGATGCAGCCGTTTCCTGTGGAATGGAAGTGCCAATCTTTCGCTTCACTTCGCCATCGTCACCAACCTGAGTTGGCAGGCGGTTAAGGTCATCGCTTTCTACAACATGCGCGGCACCTGCGAGCCGTGGATCTAGGAAGGCAAGGGCGCGATCAAGAGCACCCGCCTGTCATGCCGCAGGTTGCCGACGCCATTTACCAAGGTCCGGTCTTGCCAGAGTTAGCAAATCGCGCAAAACTCGATCGAAATCAGGCGGTCATCTGGCAGATGTCGACTTGATAGAGTGGTCATCCGGCTGAGATTAATTACCATCGCCAATAAGCATCGCCCAATACCGTCCCATCGGCGAATCAGATTCGATTTGCGGTAGGCACAGGGATGAAATTTGAAGTTGACGGACTAAAGGTCCAGCACCCAACTTGACACACGCCACGTAATGTATGTGACTGAGCAGTCATCAGCGTCAGAGACCCTGAAAGGAAAAAAACTTCGATGAAACGCCTAATAATTTTCTTGGTTTCGTTTTCGACGCTTTCATCGGTCGCACATGCGCGGGAGTTTTCCAACATCTATGTATTTGGTGACAGCCTCAGTGACGCCGGCACATATGCAGGGGCGCTTGGTTTGCCGCCCGCCTACGCAAAATTTACAACGAACCCAGACAATGTCTGGAGTGAAGACCTTGCCGCCCGTTACAACAAGAGCATGAGCTCGGTTTATTCGACAGAGGGTTTCACCTTTACGCCAGACGGCACAAGCAACAATTTCGCCGTCGGTGGTGCTCGTGTCGAGCTGGAGCCTGGCGTTTTGGGTGGGCCACTGGCCGCAATGGCGCCATACGTCCCCACGGTCAACGATCAAGTCAATCAGTTCCTTTCGCGTGGACCACTGGACAGAAAGGCGCTCTACTCAGTCTGGGCAGGCGCAAACGACATCTTTACGCAATTCGCAGATGTTGCCGGCCAAGCAATAGACGTGCCAGTCGCATTGGCAAACCTACAAACGGCAGCCGAGGCTGAAGGGGCGCAGATTACTCGCTTGCAAAAGGCGGGTGCGAAGAACCTGATCGTCATTGGGGTTCCAGATGTTGCCTTGACCCCGTTCGGTTCAGAGGTCGGTCCGGAGGGCGGTGCCCTGCTCAGCGCGATGACCTCGACCTTTAACAACAGGCTCAAAGCTTCCATTGCTGGCAAGAATTTGTTGTACTTCGACTCCTCCTCGGCGCTTGAGGCAATCATCGCAGATCCCGGACGTTTCGGAGTTACGAATACCGCAGATCCGGCATGTGGTGTCGAAAATAGTTCTCTTGGTTGTGTTCCCGGGGTGACAGAGGGTTCCGTTTCAGCAGAACAAGCGGCGGGATATCTATTCGCCGATGGCGTGCACCCCAGCGGCACCGGTCATTCAGTGATTTCTGATTGGATTTATTCGACGCTTGAGTCAACGGGTCGCATGAGCCTGCTTGCGACTTTACCTATGGGTCGTTCGGGCGCTCAGTGGCGTTCGATAGACAATCGTATTCGTGAGTTTCAGAACTTTTCATACCGGGGGCAGGGTTTCTTTGTAACGGGGGATTATGCGCCAGGAGAGCTAGACGCGACCTCCGACACGCCGGGGGCAAGCGGCGAGAGCAAGAGTGTCGTCGTCGGTTATGAAAGGGCGTTGGCAGACGACCTGTTTGGCGGTGTCACACTCGGCTACTCGAATATGCCGGTGGATCTCGGAAGCAATAGTGGCAAGATCACGTACAGCGAATTCGCCATGTCCGCGTTTCTATCAAAGAAGTATGGGCCTCTATATGGAAACGTAATAGCAACGGCGGCGCTTCTTGAGTACGATATCACACGCTATACTGACCTTGGCATCGCGACCTACTCCGACGACGGCGAAACGAGAGGCAACCAGTTTGGAGTGAAGTTCCAGGGTGGCTACAACTTTGGCACTGATAACCTTATTCATGGCCCGTTGGTCGGCCTCGCCTGGGAAGAGGTAACGGTCGATGGGTACAAGGAAGACTCAGGCAACTTCACAGCAATGGAGTTCGGCGATCAAACGCAGCAACAGCTGCGATCTCGCATAGGCTACCAGTTACAGGGCAACACCGAAGTGTCTGGCTTGCGTCTGCGCCCTTATGCTCAGCTAACATATGAGTATCAGTTCCTCAATGACAACTCAGATTATACGGCTGGATTCGCAGGAAGCGACAACGCGATGACTGTGGAAGTCTCAAGCCCGACGGGCGGGTATGGGATGCTGGCAGTGGGCGGGGCATTGGATTTGAACGGATCCACCAGCCTGAGCGTTGATGGAACCATGACATTCGGGCAACAGGACGCGCAGAACACTTCTATCGGTGTCACTCTAAGCTGGAATAACTGAACGCATCTTTGAGCCTGCCAGGCTAAAGGGCAGGTATGACGTGAGATTAGTCTTACTGTTCAAGTGCCGCAGCTTCTTGGAGTTTGAAGAATTGAAGAAGCCATGCAGCAAGAGATTGAAGGCAGGCTGATCGGGCAAGTCATCAAGATTGACGAGGCCCCGATCAGCTACCACCTCGGCAAGGTCGTCCGTGAAACGGTGGAA
>CAMDBX010000207.1 GCA_945889445.1 Rhizobium sp. Q54 | reverse complement strand
TGAAGCCATTGGCCTTCAGATGATCGTTGACGGACCTCAGCATCACATGGCCCAGCCCATTCTCCTCGATCAGGTGACGGAACTTGCAGATCGTCGTCTCGTCCGGGGCCGCCTCACGGCCGAGATCAATGCCTGCGAAGTTCCGCATCGCCACGCTGTCATAGAGGCAGTCCTCGGCCTGAGGATCCGACATGTTGAACCACTGCTGCAGAAAGTAGATCCTGAGCATCCGCTCAATGCCAATCGGCGGACGGCCGCGTTCGCCCGACGGGTAATGCGGCTCGATCAAAGCACAAAGCGAATACCACGGAACGACAGCGTCCATCTCGCCCAAAAACTCTTCCCGTCGCGTCTTCTTATGATGGACTTCAAACCCGATGCTCGAAAACGTTTTCTGCCGCATGGAACTCTCCACCCATCATTCAATCAAGCCGATGCATGAAGAGAATCTGGAGGGTTCTGTGAGGTCGCGCGGCGAGATCGCCACAGCACTCACCGTGCGCGACCTCATTGAAGCCGGATTGAACAAACCCGCGGGATCGCAGGCGCTATGGGGATAGTACGTCTGCCGCCCTGTCCATGATGGATAAAACACGGGCGCGGGCGCTTGCGGCAGGCTGCTTCACCGGTCCAGCCGAGAGCAGATTGGCATTTGGACCGTGCCTCGGCACAGAGAACATATGGCGCGGCATCGGGAAGGCAGCGGCAAATACCTCCTGTGCTGAACACAGGTGAAGCCGGTCCCGGCGACACGTTGGCGTGCCGGCTTTCTGAGGGCTGGTTCAGGCAAATGGATCTCGATCATGAGGTGTCATTCCGGAATGGAAGCCGAGACGGCAACAACCTCGGGAGTAATTCCAGCCTGATCATGCCCCCGCCACAGCATGGACATTGATCGAAGGAGCATCCAGGCGTTGTCCTGCAAAGGTGAGGATCAGGCTGGAGCGGTTCCATTACGGGCGTGGCTTCCAGCAGCCTGCGGCACAGCGCAAGCTTTGCTGCCCGATGTCCATTGGCCAGGAACCCATAATGCCGGATACGATGGAAGCCGTCCGGCAGGCTGTGAAGCAGGAAGCGGCGGATGAACTCGAACGCGTCCAGCGTCATCAGCTTCGACTTGTCGTGATGGCGATAGTCCTTCCAGCGAAAGCTGACACGGCCATCGGCAAGGTCAACGATACGGGAATTGGCGATGGCGACACGGTGCGTGTAGCGGCCAAGATAGGCCAGCACCTGCTCCGGTCCGCCAAACGGCGGCTTGGCGTAGACAACCCACTCTGCGCCACGAACATCCGCAATGATGCGAGCGAAGGCTGGCGGTTCCGTCAGTCCGGCGAGGGAACCGAAGAACTTGAGTTGGCCAGCGTGGAAGGCAGCTTGCAGAGCCTCAAGAAACAACCGCCGAAACAGCCGTGACAGTACGCGTACAGGCAGGAAGAACCCCGGCTTGCAGGCCACCCAGCGGCTGCCGTCGAGCGAGGGACCGCCGCCCGGTACAACACAATGCAGATGCGGATGGTGATGCAGGTTCTGACCCCATGTGTGAAGGACGGCCACAAGACCGATCTCCGCGCCGAGGTGCCTGGGATCGGCTGCGATCGTGCGAAGCGTTTCTGCCGCCACCTTGAACAGCATCGCATAGACCGTTTCCTTGTTATGGAATGCGATCTCGGCGATGGGCGCCGGCAGCGTGAAGACGACATGGAAATACGGTACGGGCAACAGTTCCGCTTGGCGGGCCGCAAGCCACTCAGCCCTCGTTGCGCCCTGACACTTCGGGCAGTGCCGGTTACGGCAGGAATTGTAGGCGCAGCGGATGAACCCGCAGGATATGCAGGACTCGGAGTGACCGCCCAGCTCGGCAGTCCGGCACAGTTCTATCGCACTCATCACGCGGCGCTCAACCCGTCCGAGGTGCCCCTCATGTGCCCGCCGATAAGCCTCGCCATGGCGGCGGAAAATATCCGCCACCTCCGGTCCCGTCGGTATGGCCATGGATCAGGCCGGTGGCACCACCTCCAGCCGCAAGCGGTCGAGCGGGCTTGGCGTCCTGCCGATCAGTCCGCTCGAGACTTGTGCGTAGCGCGTGGTGCTCGACAGGTTACTGTGCCCCAGCAGCACCTGGATGATCCGGATGTCGGTGCCGTTCTCCAGCAAGTGGGTTGCGAAGCTGTGGCGGAGCGTATGTACCGTCACTCGCTTGCTGAGACCTGCGGCAGCCGCCGCTGAACGGCAGGCCGAATGCAGAACCTGTACATTGAGCGGCTGATCCGGGTCGCGACCGGGAAATAGCCAGCCGCCAGGCCGGGCCAACTTCCAGTAGACCCGCAGAATGCCGAGCAGCTGAGCCGACAGCATCACGTAGCGATCCTTCCCGCCCTTCCCATGCTCGACGCGGATGAGCATGCGTCCGCTGTCGATATCCCGGACCTTGAGGTTCACGGCTTCAGAGGCGCGGAGACCTGCTGCGTAGGCCGCGGTCAATGCAGCACGCGTCTTCAGGCTGGGGACCGCTTCGAGAAACTGCACAACCTCATCGGCACTAAGCACCACCGGAAGCTTGCGCGGCTGGCGCGCGTAGGGGATACGTTCCGGCATCTCGTCGCGCTTCAGCGTCACACCGTAGAAAAACCGCAAAGCACAGACCGTCTGGTTGAGTGCCGGCCACGAAATTCCCTGCGAAACCAGGTAAACCTGAAACTCCCGCACGTCCTCCAAGTCCAGCCGATCCGGAGAACTGCCAAAGAAACGGCTGAACTTCGACACCGCTTGAATGTAGGATCGTTGAGTCGCCGGAGACAAGTTGCGGACTGTCATGTCCTCGATCATCCGGTGGCGAAGAGGGCTGATATCGGCCATTTGGAAACTCCTGTCTGATGGGTTGGGCTGCAACAACCACAATCCTCAGACAGGAAACCTCAGCCGTAAATGCGCTCCACACTTCTCCCGCGGTAGCGGGTTAGTTCAATCCCCTTCGATTCCAACTGAGCTACCGATGCTCTAGCAACAGAAACTCAGAAGCCGCTAACCCATGACACCATCGCAACCATCATCGGCCTCGTCACGCCGGTGCTGGTCTGGGCCATTCCCAACAAGAAGGTGGCCTGAACATGAGCTGGCAGGAGGGCGTCGCGGTCACGGTCGTGCTTATCGGCCTCGGGGCCGGGGCATTCCTCGTCGCACAGCGGCCCTCCTTCTGGATCGAGTTCGGGGGGCGGCTGGGCAAGGCGATGCTACCGATGGCGTGGCGCTACGTCTCGAAAAGGATGCCGCCGGAGGAGGAGGTGGCGTGGTGCCAGGCGGAGAGGCGGGGGCAGGGGGATTGGCTTAGGGAGCGGTACTGGGTGAGGCGAAACACACAGACTTGAGGGGGGTGTAAAAAGTCTAAGGCCTCTGCTCGGCTCCCAATCTCGTCTTCGGTATAGGCTTTCTCCTTTCCAGGCTATCTTCTCTCAGTCCGCCTGGTTCAGAAAATGCCGGTCAGGTCACTGCTCAGTCCGCGATGACGGGGGTCACTGTGGCGCGGCATCCGGGGATCGAGGCTTCGATGTCATCGCCCACGGCCTTGGCGATCCGCGCGACTTGGGCGAAGTTCATGTCTCCTGCGAAGCCCAGCCCCACAAAAACCTCGATGTTGGTGCCGGACTGGCGGCTGCGGCACCATTTGAGCGCATCGTAATAGCTGTAGTGCCGCGCGAGAACCTGGTTGATCTTGACCTGCAGTTTTTCAGATAGGGTATGGTCGAGTAGGTCCGGGAGCGAGGACTTTATAAAATCATAGACGGCGTGGAGCGTCACCAGCGTCACGAACACCACGCCGATGCGTTCAGCCCAGAGAACAATCGCTCCGCTGCTCGAGAGTTGGTTAAGCGCCACGCATAGAGTGACCACGACAGAACCGATCGACTTGGTGATCTTCGCGCGGAACTGGGTGGCGACCAGCACCGATTTGCCGGACTTCATCGCTCTGTAGAGCGGGACAATGGGAGCAAGGTTGGCGCAGAGGTTTGCGAAGGCGAGGCCAATGGCCAGGTAGTTCATAAAACCCACCTGCTGCGGGCCGCCGGGACTACGATTCAGCAGTTTGACCCATATAAAGATAATGGAGGCGGTGAGGAGCACGGCGACGGAGAGCGAGAGGATCTGCTCCACCTTGCCCATGCCGAAGTCATAGCCACCAGTCTCGTTGCGATGGATCTTGCGAAGCGTCAGAAAGGAAATGATACCGACCGTAATCATCAAGGCGCCGCGCAGCACTTCGCCCAGTATGGTGAGCGAGCCAACCTGGAGTCCTACCCACAGATATGGCCCGATCAGCAGTAGGTCGTAAGCGAAAGCGGATAACATAGCCCGCTCTCTCTGTAGTTCATGTTGCGTCACCAAATTCTTGAGGTCTCCAGTAATTTAGAATATGCGGGTGTTGATAAGACCGGGCCGGCCAGATCAATCGATCTACTCTAAATCAACGTTACAACGTCAGAGTCCTCTCTGGAGAGATTTCTCTTTTATGAGAAAAACAGCGAGCGTCGCGATGCATATACCAAAGTAGATGTACAAGAGATACTGTCCGGCATATTGCGACGTGCCGTAAACACCGTTTGACCAGATGCCGATCAGACCGAGCAGGTAGGAACTAGGTATCAG
>CAMDBX010000206.1 GCA_945889445.1 Rhizobium sp. Q54 | reverse complement strand
CTTGCCGCCGTCGCGGTCCTGAACATCGCTGGCAAGAGGAAACCGGTAGCGAAGTTCTGCGGGCCTCAGGAATTCGCCTCACCACGCCCACCACTGGTTTTTGTGAACTCGAAGGCGAGACGAACGTTTCGAACAAGACGGTTACGCAGGATTTTTAACCGATTGAAAAGACGACGACTTTTCTATGCGTACCGATTCCGTCGAGGTTCGGTCGTAATGAGACTGCGGGCATTCTGAGACTGATTTTCGGCGCAGGCGCAGTCTCAGCAGTTCGCATGGCGTCGTTAAACCCCTTTGAAACCAAAAGGAATTTCTACGCTGATCAGGCAGGGTGGTGAGTTTGCAAAGAGAAAGTGGCGGAGGGAGTGGCGCTGGCAACCAACTCTCTCGGCGGGATGAAGCGAAGCGCCGGGTACGGTTGCGGGAAGCGAGGATCTTGGGCGTTTCCGCTAGTTTGCGCAGGAGCCTGCCACGCAGAGACTGGGCTGGGAACCGCATATTTTCCATGCCATCTCCACTCGCCGCCGTTATTGAACCGCCCTTGTCTGTCGCCTCTGGGGCTTCTCGCGGGCGACGACATACCGGCATCGCGACCGTCGCAATGCCGACAATGACGCTCGACTTCCAGGACGAGATCAAGTGTTTCGGCATCATCAGCTCGCCATCTGTCAACGCCGGAGTAAAAATGCCTCGGCTGGTCGGAATAAGAATGCATCAGGCGGCGACAACCTTGCCAGCGTGGTGAAGCGGCCCATTGGCGGGACATTGTCAGGCGTGGTTGGTGTCGTCGGGGTTGGTCTGGGCTCGCTGCTTGCTCTGCTTGAGCCGGAAGCTGTAGCCGTTCATTTCGAGGATGTGGACGTGATGGGTCAGGCGGTCGAGCAGGGCGCCGGTGAGGCGCTCTGAGGCGAACACGCCGGTCCATTCGTCGAACGGCAGGTTCGATGTGACGATGGTTGAGCCACGCTCGTAGCGCTGCGAGAACACTTCGAACAATAGCTCGGCTCCGGTCTGGGACAGCGGCACATAGCCGAGTTCATCGATGATCAGCAGCTTGTAGCCGGCAAGCTGGCGCTGCAGGCGCAGCAGCCGCTTCTCGTCGCCGGCCTCGATCAACTCGTGCACCAGCGCTGCGGCGGTGGTGAAGCCGACGGAGAGACCCTTCTGACAGGCGGCCAGCCCGAGGCCCAGGGCGACGTGAGTTTTGCCGGTGCCGCTCGGCCCGAGGGCGATGACATTTTCCCGCCGCTCGATCCATTCGCAGCGGGCCAGTTCCAGCACCTGCATCTTGTTGAGGCCGGGGATCGCCTTGAAGTCGAAGCTGTCCAGGCTTTTGACGGTTGGGAACCGCGCCTCCTTGATCCGCCGCTCCACCATCCGCCGCTGGCGCTCGATCAGCTCCAGCTCGGCCAGGCGCAGCAGGTAGCGGGTGTGCTCGACGCCGTCGGCGGCGCACTGCCGGGCCAGCTTGTCATACTCGCGCAGGAAGCTGGGCAGCTTGAGTGCCTTGAGGTGATGGGCGAGCAGAACCTGGGGCGTGTCGGTCATGACGTCACCCCAGTGAGCAAAGCCGTGTACGAGCCGGCAGCCGTGGTCGCTACCTACGCCTGTGGCAGGTACGGATAGAGCGTCAGGTCAAGCCGTGGCGCCCGCCGCTCGATGCGGCACAACACCAGATGCTTGACGGCATCCACGCCGATCGCTCCACGGGCGATGGCGTCGCGCACGGCGGCAGCGACCTCATCGACCCTGAAGCTCTCCATCAGCCGCAGAACCTGGGAGGCTCACCAGCAGGTGTATCCGCCGTCGGCAAGGACGATGCTGCCGGTCATCAGACTGGATGCATTGGAAGCCAGGAATAGGACAACGGCCGCGATCTCGTCCGCGCGGCCGAATCGATCCATCGGCGTTCCACCGCGCCAGTACTCCATCAACGTGTCGTCGTTCTCAAACTGCTCGAGCATTTCGGTGGCGATGTAGGTGGGTGCCACAGCGTTGACTCGCACCCCACGGGAGCCCCACTCGGCCGCAAGCGACCGCGTAAGGTGGTGAACCGCAGCCTTTGACGCGTTGTATTGGGATTGCTCCTGTGGTCGGTTCACGATCTCTCCCGACATCGAGCCGACGTTGACGATCACGCCGCTCCCGCGTTCCAGCATTGCTCGCGCAAAGCTGCGGCAGCACCAGAACAGCCCGTTGAGATTGACGTCCAGAACCGAAAGCCATGCCTGGTCCGACATGGTCTCTGCCGGCTCGAAGCTTTTCGAGATACCTGCATTGTTGACCAGTATGTCGACCGTGCCGAACATTTCCGCGACTTCATTTCGTGCGTCCTCGACGGACTCCGGTTGCGTGACATCCATCTGAACAGCCGCGACACGTCCGCCGCGTTCTCCAAGGCGGCGGGCAGCGTCCTTCGCCCGGTCACCATCGATATCGGCAATGACAACTGCCGCACCCGCTTCGCTCAGCGCTTCGCAGACAGCATAGCCGATACCGCGCGCGCCTCCCGTCACAACGGCAACCTTGCCATCGATACGAAAGCGATCAAGGTAACTCATGTTCCATCCGCCATCGCTGCGCGACTTGCTGCTTGCAACTCCGCGAGTGTGAAGGCGCGGGCATGTCGGCACAGGTCTTCACCATCTTCCCAGACATTGCGCCATATGGCGAGAACGTCGGAAAGCGATCGTTCCATGACAGCGGTGGAAAATGCCTCGAACGTGATCGGCCCTTTATATCCAACGTCCACCAACGCACGGAAAGCAGCGCGAAGATCGACTGTTCCCGTACCGAGATATCCGCGATAGGAATCGCCGGTGTGAAAGTATCCCAAGCGCGGGCCGGCATCGCGTATGGCCGCAGCGATGGATCTCTCCTCGATGTTCATGTGATAGCAATCGAGGTGCACTGCCACGTTCTCGGCGCCTATACGCTCGCAGAACTCTCGCGTCTGAGCCGCCGTGTTCAACATGTTGGTCTCGTACCGGTTAACTGCCTCCAGGCAGATCAGAGTGTCGCTTTCGGCAGCCGCTTCGCAGACACGGCGCAGGGCATTCACCGAATTCTCGATGCCCCTCGATTCCGAGGATTTCTGATACTTGAGGAGGGCCGAGTACAGGATACCGCTGACACGTTTTGCCCCGATCTGCCGCGCTAGCTCTAGGACCGCCATCAGGCGCTTTTCGCCTGCCGCCGAGATGTGTGGATCGGGGCTGGAGATGTCCGTATCCGGGCTCAGACCAAGCGACACTATCGGCTCCAGACCGTGTTGCTCCAAAAGGTCTCGGGTCATGGCGACGTCGATGGCGGCGGGGTCAAGGGCCGGAATCTCGATGATGTCGAACCCCAGTTCCGCGGTCTTCGAGATTGCCCGCTCCGCCTCGGATCTCGACCAGCCCCCGACCCAGACGGCGGCGTGCACTCCCAGCTTGTTCATTGATGCTTCCCTACAGCTTCTTCGGAGAATAGTTCTACCTCAGAATTTCACATACGAAAACCGATTTTTAATCTTCCACTCCCGACAGATCGTCCATCTGATGCTAGAGTCCGGCCCAAGGAGATGACCGGACACGAAGAGATCGAAGTTCACCCAGGAGCAGATCATCGCGAATCTGCGGGAGCAAAGACGGCCGAGGTCAGAGGTGGCTCGGCAGATCTGCACAGCGGGCTAAGTGGAGTTTCTGCCTGAAGGCGGCCAAGATGGCTACCGAACAGGAGATCAGATGACGAAGCGAACACGCCGGAACCACAGTCCGGCATTAAAGGCGAAGGTAGCGCTGGCTGCCGTAAAGGGTGAGAAGACGCTGGCCGAACTGGCACAGCAGTTTGACGTTCACCCGAACCAGATCACGACCTAGCGCGGTCAGCTCATGGAAGGCGCTGCCGGGGTTTTCGGATCGGACGGCCACAGCGAACCGGCGGAGCCTGCGATTGACGTGAAGACGTTGCACGCCAAGATCGGCGAGTTGACGCTGGTGATTGATTTTTTGTCCGGGGCGCTCGGCAAGGCGGGACTGTTGCCGAGCGCAAAACGATGATCGACCGTTCTCATGCGCTGCCGGTAACGCGACAGGCGCGCGAGCTGGGGATCAGCCGCGGCAGTGTCTACTATCTGCCGCGACCGACCTCGGTTGCCGATCTCGCCATCATGCGGCGTCTCGACGAGGTGCATATGGATTGTCCGTTCGCGGGCAGCCGGATGTTGCGTGACCTGCTCGCCGCCGAAGGCGTCAAGGTCGGTCGCCTGCATGTTTCCACGCTGATGAAGAAAATGGCGATCGAGGCGATCTACCGGCGGCCGAACACCTCGAAGCCGGCGCCGGGGCATCAGGTCTACCCCTATCTGCTGCGCAAGCTGGCAGTGACGCGGCCCAACCAGGTCTGGGCAACCGACATCACCTACATTCCCATGGCGCGCGGCTTCGTCTACCTGATCGCCATCGTCGACTGGTTCAGCCGACGAGTGCTGAGCTGGCGGCTGTCGATCACGCTGGAGACGGATTTCTGCATCGAAGCATTGGAAGAAGCGCTGACGCGCTTCGGGGCGCCGGAGATCTTCAACAGCGACCAGGGCAGCCAGTTCACCAGCATGGCGTTCACCAGCGTTCTGCACCGCGAGAAAATTGCGATCAGCATGGATGG
>CAMDBX010000205.1 GCA_945889445.1 Rhizobium sp. Q54 | reverse complement strand
CGCTCAAGAACACCATCGAGCGAGATCACCCGACCATCCGCTATACTGATGCCGGGTTGTGGATCGGCCAAGCCGGCAAATGCCGAAAAGCCATTGGCGGGATCTTCGGCTGCGAAACGGTCCAGCCGCAAGGGCCGGTTGTCCCAGTCGGCGTAGCGCTTCCAGCGATTGGCAATCGTATTCATTGTGAACTCTCCATGGGACCCAAGACTATCGGAGCGAAGCCCACCGTCAATGACCTGATCCTGCACGCAGCGAGATACAGCGTCCCTATCACACTGGAACGAGAAAGGATCAAACGCGACACCATCAAAATCCGACGCTTGCAACGGCCCGCCGCAAGGCCGATTAACATCAACCCCAGATGCGCCAGATCCTCTCTTCGATCACGCGCCCAAAGTTCTCAAATTAGCTGACGACGGACAGCCAGACTTACATGCCACTATTCCGCGATACCTTTCGCTCATCAGTGGCCGAGCAAATTGAGTGCCGCCTCCATAGGTCCACGATTTACGATGATGAGCCCCGAAAATGGTTGGCTCATATCGAGAACGAGGAACACTCCTCCAGCTACCGCTATCGTGCAGAAGAGCATGAACGAGTTTACTGTGGCGTTGCTGGGTGAGAGCAGCGTGAATACGGCGAACAGTACTGTAAACCAGAACACGACAATGACCACAAAAGCCGTTGGGACATAGGTGTGAGCCTGTGCAACCACATGCCATCTCTGCTCTAGTGCGCCTCCCACCAATTGCATTGCTCGTGGCTTCAATAGTCGTTGGCTTTCATCCTGGGGGTTGAGTCCTCTCAATGAGCTAGCTACAGCCTCCAGTTCAGGAGAGTAGGAAATGGCTGGAATTTCAGCGCCATCTTTTGGCCAGATGCGCTGGATTTCAGCTTCGACGCCACGCTTCAACAGTTCTCGTGTTGGGTTTGCATCAGGCCCGTACTGGTCCAGTATTCGATCAAGATCGATATAGGATGCTGCATTCTCTGTTAGTCCGCCATTCAGTGCATCAAAGTTCTTTGATGCCGAACTGACCATCAGTCCAAGTACCAGTGCCGCAAGCGTGCCAATGACCGCCGACCCCGCCCTGATGGCGTCCTTAGAATCTCCATTCCGATGATATTCTGGGGAATATCTTCGGATAAGAGTTCCAAGCTGAACTCCACAAAACATGCACGCCCAAGCAATCAGAGTGATTTCAATTGAACCCATGAGGGGCGTCCCTTCGGTTGCTGGAAAAGCTAGGAGCGGTGACTAGAATTGTACTCTGGCGTTGTCACCTGATCGGCGATGACTTGATCTATGTCTCGCAGCAAGCAATGGCAGATTATTGCATTTTCGCGGTATCAGCGACATCGCATGGTTGTAAATGGTTCAGTGTTCTGTACGGCAGGATATCGCCCAAAGGAAAGCATTCAATCCGCATTAACCCATGTGCAGTGCAGAGTTGCGTGGACGAGGCTTCGATCTTCTCAAATTGGTGTTTCTGTCCATTTATCTCAGGCAGCATCCGGCGCCTCCTAGCAATAAGTACTTAGTTCCCTGTGAACAATTCCCAAGCTGTTGATTTCAGACTCTGATCGAGAGGTTCGAAGTCTTCGATTTTGCAGGAAAGCAGGCCCTCGGCTGTGGTTTCCTTGCAAATTCATTTCGCGAGTCACCCTCAACGCGGATTGGTATAACCCTACCGCTTCACTCGTTGGAGGTTGATCACCATTTCATCAGAGGCCAAGCGCGTCAAAATCCACGGCCGTGTCGGAACCCAACCCATTATGGTGAGCGCTCCGACAAATGACGGCCTTGGTGACAGACCGCGGATCAGTATCCGAAACTGCCGCCTGTTGTCGGTCGATTGGAAAGGTGCGGGCCATCTTGTGGAAGACGGCCCGCCTGTATCACTGTCGAACTCTGCTTTAGCCGCCGTTACCTTTTACCTTCGGCGCCATAAACGGATCCAAGAGCGGGGTTGGATTGTCGGGCATTTGCAGATTCGGCACCAAATCGTTGGAGGCGCCGCCGGGGGAACGAGTCATGCTTGGATACTTCACGATCGACTTGTCGAACTCAGTGATCACTTCGCCCAGCATTGCCCCGGCCCAGCCGTTGTCCATGCCGGCATACCGACCCGGCGACGAGGTCGGGTTGCGCGTCGGTACCGCCCCGTTGAACATCATGTCGTATTTCTCGTACGGATCCATGGTGAGGTTGTAAATTGCGCCTATGGCGCCGAGGTTCAGCGTGGGGCCTAGCCAAGTATCCTTCGACGAGTAGAGGACCTTCCACGCAATCCTGAGCCATGGCGTCTCTGGATCATCACCAATGTCAGTGCGTACACCGAGGAAGGTCTCGCCATCGGTATAGACCCACGAGCCGCGCGCTGAATGCATGGCCTTGCCAATTACGTAAGCGCTATTGTCCACGCCGTCGAAATAGATGGGCTTGCCATTATTGTCGCTGATTTCACCGTTGACCGGTCCCTTGAGCCCAACCATCGACGCGGTCGTGGGCCAGACATCCATGTGCGACATCATCTCATGAAGAACGAGACCTGCCGGGATTTTACCTGGAGCCCACATGATTCCAGGAACCCGGAATGCGCCTTCAAAACCCGTACCTTTCTCGCCACGAAACGGAGTGGTACCGGCATCGGGCCATGCGTCTTGCCAGGCGCCGTTGTCTGCCGTGTGGATAACAATAGTGTCCGGAGCATCGGCACGGATTTCGTCCATAATGCGGCCGATGTTAGAGTCCATTTCGATCATCTTGTCTGAGTAGTTGCCAAGATGTGACTTGCCCTGGAATGCCTTATTTGGGCTGGTCGGCTGGTGCATGCCCATGAAGTTCACGCTCATGAAGAATGGCTTATCGCTCTGGGCGTGCTGCTTGATGTAGGCGACCGCCGAATCCGTCTGACGGACGTCGAAATCGGCCAGATTCTCCAGCGTGATCATCGCGCCGTTGTTGCCCTTGCCCGCCGGCTTGCCCGCCGTGCCTTCCCATTCGTAGAGGTTTACGAATTGTTGATATTCCTTCCAGTAGGCCGCGTTGTATTTCGGGAACCACGGATGGGCGTTGGGTGCCGTGTCGCTATAGGCGTAGACTCCCGGGTAGTAGGCGGCAAAATTCTTCATCTCATCGAAGCCGTGTTCGATCGGGTAAAACTTTGGTACGTCGCCGAGATGCCACTTGCCGGAGAAATAAGTAGAATAGCCATTCTTCTGGAAGAATTCGGCAATTGTCGGCGTTTCCGCCTTCAGGCCATTGGGGTCGCCGGGAACGACAACGACAGACAGCGCCGTTCGGATCGGGATGCGTCCGGTCATGAACGAGGCGCGTCCGGCCGTGCAACTTGCCTGACCATACCAACTGCTGAACGTTGCACCTTCTTTGGCCATGCGATCAATGTTTGGCGTGGGATGTCCGAGCGCTACGCCGCCGCCGTACACCCCATAGTCCTCCCAGCCCACATCGTCGCTCATGAGCATGATGATATTGGGCTTCTTCTGCGCGACTGCAGGCAAGCTTACAAGCGGCAAGACTGCGAACAGTCCCAGCAGTCCACGGCACAGGTTTCCGATTCGATTCATGCGCACATTCCTCCACTCGGGGTGAGTATCAATTCTGGTTGGTGCAGGTCCAAGGTCTTAATAGACGTGTCTCCATAGCGTTCCGCCTTCCACGAGAATATCGCGCCATCCAGCACACTCGGCGAATGAGGGTTCGCCTCGCCTGACAGAGTGAGTGGTTTTCGCCCGAGGTCGACGCAGTGGTGACCGTGTTGAAGAACTTACGGATTCGATTAGAAGCACACTCGCCCAAAAGGCAGCGGTGGTTGAGAGGAGTGCCCTGGCCGCAGAGCTTTCAGAAAAGCGCACCAGTCACTAAAAAGTTAGATTAATTAAAATCAGTCTACGAACTAATAGACAAAGAACGGGATTTACAACGGGTGTAATCACTTAGTTCTGTGGGTTTTAATAAATATATTCGCATTTATCAATGCGTTTTCGGTAAGCATTCGATGCGCAACCTTATGAGCTTGATATGGCGCTACAGGCGACGATCGCTTTTCCATGAGTGCGACCATGTAATGACCCAGTGGAATTCTGCTCAGGTGTTAAGATGAGAAGAGAGACACGTGAGTACGACGATGGACGAAGACGTAAAGAGATGGACGGTGCGGCGGAAAGGCGTTGCTGCCGCTGGCTTGGCGCTACGTGTCGAAGAGGATGCCGCCGGAGGAAGAGGCTGCGTGGCGTCAGGCCGAGAGGCGGGGGCAGGGGGAGGCGTGGTTAAAGCAGCGGTACCGTGTGATGCGGAAAACGAAGACTTGAGGGCGGTGCAAAAGGCTAAGGCCTCTGCTCGGCTCCCAACTTCTTCTTCGGCATAGGCTTTCTCCTTTCCAGGCTATCTTCTCTCAGTTCGCCTGGTTCAGAAAATGTCGGTCAGGTCACCTTCTCCTACGCCAACAAGTATCAATCCTTCACTTGTCAGGATACTGGGGCACGCGGTGTTCGAGGGCGGCGGAGACAATTGCCGTATCGCAATAGTGATTGAAGCGGGTCAGCATGCCGTTCTCCGCGGTCCAGAGATGAATGGTTTCCATCTCGAAGTCCCTGCCGGTGGATTTGGCTCGCGAGCGATATTT
>CAMDBX010000204.1 GCA_945889445.1 Rhizobium sp. Q54 | reverse complement strand
ATGAAAGGAAATCATTGCGCGCTCAGCAAGTGTCGGCCGACAGACAGAATTCCCCGTGCCTCATCCGGTGTCGCGATCGTCCGGCCCAACTGCCTTGCAACACCGGCAATATCCTCCACGAGTTCAGCATTTGATCTGGCGAGTTGGCCCTTGCGCAAATAGACATTGTCTTCGAAGCCAACCCGGACACCCGCAGCCCCAAGCAAGATCGCAATGGACAGCATCCGCCGCTGATGCCTGCCGATTGCAGTGACGGACCAGCGCACATCCTCCGGCAGAGGGCGGAGCAAGGCGGCAATGGCCTCCGGCACTGCGTCGATTCCTCCAGGCACACCAACCACGAGATTGACGTTAATAGACCCCCGCAGATGCCCTTCCTTGAGCATGCGCGCGGCTGCAACAGAGTGGCCGACATCGAACAACTCAATCTCCGGCACGATGCCCTTGCCATATGCTAGCGCGGCCGAGGAAATGCTGTCTGGCCGCGACGTCAGGAACAAGTCGTCACCAAAGTTCATGGAACCCGTTTCAAGGGAACACATATCGGGGCCAGCCTCCAAGGCGCGTGTGCGGTCCTGAATCGTCATCCACACCGCGCCACCCGTCGAAACCATGATAATCGGACTTGCCTTCAGGCGGATTGCAGTGATGGCTTCCGCAAAGAGCAACGGGTCACCGCTGGGCTTGCCGTCAGGCTCACGGGCGTGGAGATGCACCACGCTCGCACCAGCCTCGACCGCTTCCAGCGACGCGGCAGCAATCTCGGCAGGCGTGTAAGGAACGCCCGGGTGATTATCACGCGTGACCTCCGCTCCTACGGGTGCAACCGTGATGATGAGCGGGTGTGTATCCCAGGCCATGCGCCGTTTCCTTCTGTATGAGAGTGTCTGTGATCAGTAAAATGGAGAGGAGAATCGCTGCCCGCTCCTGAAGGAACTTGTACAAGATCAGGCCAATACACTGCGGACGGCAAGGTCGGCGTGGTGTTCCCCTATGGCCTTCACGTCAAGCCGGCCGGAACCGGGCCGGTACCAGGCAGAGACATATTGGGCGAGACCAAGCAAAGCAAAAGCCGTCGGCGCCAGTTCGCACTTCCGGAAGACGCCGCTTGCCTGCCCGGCCTTGAGCGTCGAGCGATAGAGATCAACGGTGTGGCGCTGGAGCATGCGCAAACGCTCAACCTGCTCGGGCGAAAAATGGGCGGCGTCACGGAGGGCACCGTAGAGATAGTCATTGATCATCGGCATCGTTTTCGCCGCGCGCACTTCCTCAATGACCTGTGCGGCAACCAATATGCGCAGCCTTGTCGCCGGATCTGACGAAACGGAAGCAGAAATCTGGCGATCAAGCGTAGCGTTGAGTTGCAACATCGCGCGCTCAAGGACGGCAAACAGCAAAGCTTCTTTCGAGGGAAAATAGTAATAGAGCGCGGGAGCCCTCAGACCCAATGAATGAGCAACATTAACCACCGTCGTCTTGGCGAAGCCCTTGCTGGCGAAGAGAGTGGTTGCGGCCTCCAAAACTTCAGCTCTGCGAATTTGCCGCTGTTCGGTCTGGGTCGAATCGGCCTCTTTCATCCTGCGTTCCCTCAAGCACACCCTCTGGAGCCGCCCGGCCCAGCGGCCCCGCAACAGATTTGAATGGCATTCGAAAATACACATTGCATTTTTTTTAATGGCATTCAATAGTGTGCAACAATCCGCGCACAAATGACAAATCAAGAAGCGAAGGGGGTGACGATGGCGGACGTTTCGTTGACTTTCCGCGGATGCGTCATGCCATGGCACTGTGACCAGATGGGTCACATAAATGCCCGTCATATCTATGCATGTTTCGACGACGCAACCGCGGTGTTTGCGGCACAACTCGGAGCAGACTTTGGCCAGGTGGCGGTTTCAGGCCTGGGTTGGGCTGACGTTCTCCAGGAAATACATTTCATTCACGAGTTGAGAAATGGCAGTGCAATTACGGTCTCGACGAGACTGCTGGCACTTGGCCGTTCTTCTATCCAGTTCAGGCACGACTTGCATTCACACGATTCAGCCGACGTTGCCGCGTGGATGAACTGCAAATCCGTACGCTTCGATACGATGACCAGGCGTTCGGTTCACATCGATGGTGATCTGCGGAAGGAAATCACTGCACTTCTTCCCGATGAGGTTGAGACATGAGCGATACCGCTGTCTGGCGTGTTGCGATCGATACCGGCGGCACGTTCACTGACGCCTACTTTTTCAATGAGAATACCGGGAAGAGTCATGTGGCCAAGGTATCCTCAACGCCTGCGTCACCTGAACTCGCGGTGCTCGAAAGCATCCGTGCAGGCGGCATCACGCCCGCGGACATCAGGCTGCTCACCCACGGGACCACCGTTGCAACCAATGCCCTGATCACCAGGCGACTGTCCAAGGCAGCCTTGGTCACGACCACGGGGTTTCGGGATGTCATTGAGATACGGGACGGAACCAAGGAAGACTTATGGGATGCCTACAAGGACCCATCCCCGCCCTATATCAGGCGCCGCGATCGCTTCGAAATCAATGAACGCATCGACCATGCCGGAAAGGTCATAACACCACTCGATGTGGCGGGTTTGCGCGCCCTCGCCCGCCTTCTCGTCAAGCGCGGCTACGAAGCAGTGGCGATCTGCTTCTTGAACTCATACATCAACATCGCCCATGAGAAGCTGGCCCGGGAAATCCTAGAAGAGGAACTGCCAGGCGTGTTCATTTCTGCCTCGGCTGAAATCACACCGGAAATGTTCGAGCATCCGCGTTTCTCGACGGCCGTCATCAATGCCGTGACGGGTCCTGTGGTGGGCCGCTATATCGGTGCCCTCGACACGGCGCTGAAACAGCAGGGCTACAAGGGCGATCTGCTAATCCTGCATTCCGGCGGAGGCGTTCTGACGGCAGAGGGTTCGCGCCGGTATGCGGCAAGGCTCGCGTCATCAGGCATTGTGGCCGGAGCGATTGCAGGTGGCCACATAGCCCGCGAATGCGGATTTCAGAACGCCATTAGCCTCGACATGGGCGGCACGAGTACGGACATCTCACTGATGTACAAGGGCCAGCTGCGCATGCAATCAACATGGTCGGTTGAATATGGCCACCCCATCATGTTTCCATCGGTGGAAGTGATCACCATCGGGGCCGGCGGCGGCTCGATTGCCTGGCGCGATCCGGGCGGCAGCCTGCGCAACGGACCCCAAAGCGCTGGTGCCGCACCGGGGCCTGCGTGCTATGAAAAGGGCGGGCTTGAGGCCACCAACAGTGACGCCAATGTCGTGTTGGGGCGGCTCGGAACGGCGTTGCTGGATGGAAAGCTCAAGCTCGACAGCGTCAGTGCCAGAGATGCAGTCATGAACAAGATCGGCATCCCGTTGTTGCTCACGGAGGCTGCCGCCGCCCATGCAATCGTTCGAGTTGCCAATGCCAATATGGCCAACGCAACCAAGTTGATCTCGGTGGGCCGCGGCTTTGACCCCCGCGATTTCGCCCTCGTCGTGTTCGGTGGCGCGGGACCATTGCACGGCTGCGATCTGGCCCGTGAACTTGACATTCCCGTTGTGGTCTTTCCGCGCCACCCGGGCATTGCCAGCGCCATGGGCTGCCTGCTGGTCGACATACGCCATGATCTTTCCTCGATGTGCCTGCTGCCCGCCGACGAAACGTCGGTCCCCGCTGTCGAAGCCCTGTTTGAACGGCTTGAGGCGCAGGCACGGGAGCGCCTTGCGGGAGATGGCGTTGCTGAGACTGACATGCAGATCAGCCGTGCCGTCGACATGCGCTATGCAGGACAGTGGAGGCAACTGACCGTCACCAGGGAGAAGGGCGAGACCATGACGGCAGCGCTGAAAGCCTTCCACGCCGAACATGAGCGGGCCTTTGCTTTCCGCGATGAAGACAGGGCGGTCGAAGTCTATGCTGCGCGCGTCGTGGCAATCGGTCAGGTGCCCAAGCCGCCCTCCGCCACCGCTGTTACGGGCACGGGCGAATTGCCCGCAACTACCGGACGGCGCCAGGTGTTCTTCAACGAAAAGGATGGCTATGTCGACACGCCGGTCTCCCGCCGCGAAGAACTGCCCGTTGGCAGTACTCTAACAGGCCCGGCAATCGTCGAGCAGCTTGACAGCACCGTGGTTCTGTCACCCGGGACGACGAGCACAGTCACTGCTGACCGACACATCGTGACACGATTCACAGGAGGTGCATGATGACAAGTCTGGACCGGGTGACGTTCGAGGTGTTGAAGAACGGCTTCGTCAATCTTGTCGATCAGATGTCGGAGCAGCTGCTGCGCACTTGCTACTCTTTTGTGATCTACTGCCGGGACTTCTCCAATTGCCTTTGCGACGCCGAAGGCAACACCGTGATGCAGGGCTCTGGCGACATTGCGGTGCATGTGGGCACCCTGCACTTCACGGCAAAAGCGGTGATCTCCCGCTTCAAGGGAGACATTCATCCGGGTGACGTCTTCATGATCAACGACCCCTATCTGGGGGGCACGCATTTCTGCGACGTCCGGGTGCTGCGGCCGGTGTTCCATCAGGACAAGCTGATCGCCTTCACACAATCCTGCGGCCACTGGGCCGACATGGGGGGTGCCGTTCCCGGATCATTTGACATCCAGGCCAAGGAACACTTCGGCGAGGGGCTGCGCAT
>CAMDBX010000203.1 GCA_945889445.1 Rhizobium sp. Q54 | reverse complement strand
ATGATGGGCATCATCAACATGGCCCACGGTGAACTGATGATGATTGGCGCCTTCGGGACTGCGTACGCCTTCCAGGCCGGGCTTCCGGTTCCTCTGGCGATCCTCGCCGGCGGACTGGCCGCGACTGCCGTCGGGCTGATCCTCGAGCGCACCATAATCCGGTTTCTCTACGGCCGGCTGCTCTACTCCCTCGTGGCGACTTGGGGTATCAGCCTGATCCTCAGTCAGGGTGCGCTCATACTGCTCGGCCCCTCGACCCAGGGGGTGCGCGCCGACTATGGAAATTTTTCTGTCGGCGGCCTGAGTTTTTCCAATTACCGGCTGATTCTCTTCGTCATCGCACTCCTGATGATTGCAGCGCTCTACACGCTGTTCAGGTTCACGCGCTTTGGCGTCCAGGCGCGCGCAACGATGAGTAATGCTGAGATGGCGCGAGCCCTCGGAACGCGGACCAACTCGATTTACATGGCGACCTTTGGGCTCGGCTCTTTCCTCGCTGGGCTTTCCGGTGGGCTGTTTTCCTTGACAGCTCCCGTCCAGCCGACCTTCGGCGCAGCCTACACTCCCATCGCCTTCATCGTCGTGGTGGTCGCCGGAAGCAGGAACATTTTCGTGGGGCTCGTGCTGTCAGTGCTCATCCTGGCCTTCATCAAGACCGTGTTCACGATCAATGTGAACATATTGACGGGCTACGTCGCCATGCTGCTGGCAGCCCTGCTTGTTCTGCGTGCTACGCCCAACGGCCTCAGCGATCGGTTTCTTCAGATGATGTGGAAGTTTAACAGGATCACCGAGGTCGGCAAATCGGCGAAGGGCACCTGATGCAGCGCGCATGGTCACTCATTAACGGTGAGGTCGAGCCGGGCAGGGGAGCCGTGTTTTGGACGGCCTTCGTGTGCCTGGCAGCCTTCATGGCAATTCTGCCGCTATTCGTGGGGCGGTTCACCATCCTGAACATGAATTCGTTCCTTCTCATGTCCTTCATGGCTATGGGTCTCGCGCTCTTGTGGGGCGTGGCTGGCATTCTGAGTCTCGGCCAGTCAGCCTTCGTTGGGCTCGGGGGTTACGCCTATGGGGTTCTCGCGATCAATTTCGCGAATGTGACCGGGCAGACGCCGCTGGCGCTGATCGGAGGAGTGGCCACAGCGGTCCTACTGGCCGCTATAATGAGCTGGATTATATTCAACGGCAGGCTCCGGGGTGTCTATGTCGCGATCATCACACTGGTGATGGCGCTTCTGTTCGAGACGTTCCTGAATCAGACGGCAGGCCCGCAGTGGCTCGTTGGCACGGCACATCTCGGCGGCAACAATGGGCTCGGACGTTTCTCCGGTGATATTCAGGAACTGCCGAGCCTGAGCGTCGGTCCCGGAAGCTGGGCCATAGAGCTGTCAGGTCCTTCGCTCCAGCTCTACTACGCCAACCTAATGCTGCTGATCATCTGCTACGTACTGCTCCGCATGCTGGTGAACTCGCGTTTTGGCCTAGCTCTCAACGCGATCCGCGAGGATCAGGAGAGAACAGAGACCCTCGGCTACGATGTCAGGTTACTGCAGTCGATCGTCTTCTGTATCGGTGCGGCTCTCGCGGCGCTTTCTGGTGTTCTTTACGTGTCATGGGGCAACTTCATCACGCCCTCGATGTTCGGCGTCGCCTCGAATATCCTGCCGGTGATTTGGGTTGCCGTGGCCGGGCGCAGGAGCCTGTTCGCGGCGATCGTTGGCGCCGTCGTACTACAGTGGGCCTCGCAGGCGTTGGCCCTCCAGGGCGAATATGCACTGATCGTATTGGGTGCCATGCTGGTGATCGCGGTACTGCTGCTGCCCGAGGGACTGATCTCGCTCGCCACACGGCGTCCACGGCCACAGGTTGGCGGAGCCGGGCATGCTCCTTGAAGTCAGGAACCTTTCCAAGGCCTTTGGTGGTGTGAAGGCGGTCGATGACATCTCGTGGTCACTCGAAGCGGGTGAGACGCATTGCATCATCGGGCCGAACGGCGCGGGCAAGAGCACCTTCTTCCAGCTCCTGATCGGTCGGCAGCGGCCGGATTCTGGCGCGATCCTCCTCGAGTCAAGCGACATCACCCGGACCCACGCTTTCGAGCGCGCGAGACTGGGGCTCGCGGTCAAGCCACAGACGCTCGGCGTCTTCGGCGAACTGACCGTGGAGCACAACCTGAGGCTTTGCCTGCAGCGCGCGGCTGGGGGACACGTGTTGGAACTGGCTCTCGCAGAGGAATTGGACCAACTGGGTCTCAGTGGCAAGAGACGCTTCCTGGCCAGAGAACTCTCGCATGGGGAAAAGCAGTGGCTTGCGCTCGGCATGGCCATGGCGACTAAGCCGAATCTGCTCCTGCTTGATGAGCCGACTGCTGGAATGTCGGCTTCGGAGACGGAGCAGACAGTCGGATTGATCAAGACCATGTCCGGGGCGGGAACGGCCGTTCTCGTGGTCGAGCACGACATGGCCTTCGTGCGGTCGCTCTCCGTCGCGACGACCGTCTTCGACAACGGAAGAATCTTTGCGACGGGCACGTTGAAGGACATCGAGCAAAACGAGGACGTGCGGCGTCTCTATCTCGGCAAGCGCGGTGCAATGAAATTGCGGCATTAGGGAGGTACAAATGAAGACGATCAAGCTGAACGAAGTACAGAAGTACCTATTCGACGCGCGGGACACGCCCGTCCTCCGCGTCAAGGCGGGCGAGAGCTTCAAAATCGAGACTGACGACGCCCTTACGGGCCTCGTGCCTGACGAGAGCGATAACCCGAAGATCAGGGACATTATCAACGATCCGCTTAGCAAGCGGCTCCTCGGACGCACTCCAGCCGAACTCAATCCCGTGGTCGGTCCCATATATGTAGAAGGGGTCGAGAGGGGCGATGTCGTCGCCGTCGAGATCGAATCCATTGCGCCGTGGCGCTGGGGATATGTGGGCATCGTGCCCGGGAACGGCGCCCTGAGGGACTCGGCCAAGTGGGGCGCTGAATGCAGGGACGCGCATATCCAGCTTATCGAGCACCTGCCCGGGCCTAGCGGAACCACCGCCGACGGGACGGCTCGCTATGGCAAGATAACCTGGAATATGGATCCCTTTCTCGGCACCCTTGCCGTGGCACCCGACCGGGAAGTGCATAGCTCGCTCACCGGGCAGGGGGAGTTCTGCGGCAACATCGACTGCCGAGACATCAAGGCAGGGCACACGATCCTGATCAACAGCTTCCATGAGGGCGGGCTAATCTACCTTGGCGACGCGCATGGCAGCCAAGGCGATACGGAGTTCACCGTGCTCGCCGACGAGACCAGGGCAACCGTCCAGTTGAAGGTACACGTGATCAAGAACAAGCGGATTCCGGGTGTCAGGATCATCAAACCCGACAGCATTGTCGCCGTGGGGATCGACCTGCCGCTCGACCAAGCCGTTTACAATGCCGCTGACAATCTGATGCAGTGGATGAAGGAGGACTACGGCATCAGCCCCAAGGACAGCTACATGCGCTTCTCGGCCGACCCCGACTTCAGGGTGCGGGTCTACCAGATGGTTCGCGCTAACATCAACCACGTGGTCGGTGCGGAATATCCGAAGAGCCGTCTAGTGCCCGCCTTCTGACGAACGCGGCAAATGCTGGAATTGCAATCAATATCGGCCGGTTATGGAGGCGCCACGGTGGTTCGCGGCGTCTCTCTCGATATCGCGAAGGGCGAAATCGTCGCCCTGATCGGGCGCAACGGTGTTGGCAAGTCAACACTGGCAAAGTCGGTGATTGGACTGCTGCCGGTTCTCGCCGGGACTATCCGCTTCGACGGAGCCGACATCACAAGGCGCAGTGCGGCGGAACGCGCGCGCCAAGGAATCGGCTATGTGCCGCAGGGTCGAGGCATTTTCGGCGACATGTCGGTCGAGGATAATCTGAGGATGGGAGAGCGCGTGGGACCGACCAGTCGGCCCTTCGACTACGTCTATGGGCTGTTCCCGATCCTCAAGGAGCGACGCAAGCAGCTGGGCGGTACCCTGAGCGGAGGCCAGCAGCAGATGCTGTCGATCGGCAGGGTGCTCATGGGCAGCCCCAAACTTCTGTTGCTAGATGAGCCCTCTGACGGCATCCAGCCCAACATTGTTGAAGCGATCGGTGAACTGTGCACGAAGCTAAACAAGGAATTTGGGCTGACGATCATGCTGATCGAGCAGAACCTCGATCTCATTCTCTCCTGTGCTAACCGATGCGCGGTGATGGAGAGGGGCACCATTGTCGATCTCTTTTCCGCCGCGGCGCTCGAGGATCCGTAAGTCGCACGACGGAGCCTTGCGGTCTAGGAAGCGATGAACGACCTGGATGCAGATTGAGAGTGCCTCAGGAACCTGTCGTGGAATTACGAAGTTCGGATTGGTCAACGAAGTCAAGCGAATGATCGACGTCTCCATTCCACCGGAAACAGCCGCATCGCTAGCCCCTCCGGCTGCCGCCTGCAAGTATGCCCTTCACAACTCGGGAGCCGGCACTGTCATCCGCAGCAATTGGCTGATGTAGGAGAGATTGATGTTTTCGGCGTCAGCGATCTCCTCAAGGTCTGGTAGCCTCCTTGGGCTAATCGGCTAGCTGCCAAGAAAGCATGGCATTCTCGTCAAATGTGTGGTCGGGCCAGTCATGCTTCGAAAGGGGTGATTGTCTAATTC
>CAMDBX010000202.1 GCA_945889445.1 Rhizobium sp. Q54 | reverse complement strand
GACGCCATTCGGATGGGGTGGCACGACGGCACTCTACGTGCTGGCGCTTCTCCCCTCGCTCGTCGCCTGGGCTTGCATCTACATCTATATCGTTCACCTTGAGTCAGAGGATGACGTCCGGGTAGACGCGGCGCCGTCGTCCGACGCTTCAGAGGAGTGGGCAGGTGACCAACCGGCAGTACTCGGGCGGCAGTTCAGTACAGAGGTACTTGAGGGTTTTGTTCTGAGCAATGACGTCTCACCCGCACTGGGAGGCGCAGTCGCGAGGGCGGCCTAGCAACTTGATCCATGCCAGCCGTTACTGTTGCCTGAATGACCGTCGGCTTCACTCTGAGAGAATGGGTTTGGCGACCAGAGCTTTGACGTTTAGATTGTCGCTCAAGAAAGCCACCCGGCTTAGGTTGACCGAGAACGCTCCTGCTGCCTGTCATAAATCCTTCATTCAATCTCTCAACTATTCGAACACGTTGGGATTTAGAGAGTTCCCTCTGCCATGAATCTCACTAAAAAGTTGCATTTTGCCTTCAGTGCCTTACTCGTTTCGATGGCAATCTATGGATTGTTCCAAGGCACTCCTTATGTTGCTCAGGCTTACGAGCACGCCAGGGCTTTTTTGAGCGGTGCCAAGCCCAACTACAAGTTTGCGCTCGTTCTCAAGAAGGGACAAGCTGATGAACGCGAGCGCGAGATCCTCGCAGGAGTTGAGGACCAGATCACGGAGGTGAACGCATCCGACGTTGGATTTACCCTCAGCTATGAACTTCTCGATGAAGGCGAGACGCCGGAGGAAACTGAAAAAATTGCATTCGACATCGGGTCAAAGCCGGATGTTCTCGCGGTCATCGGTCATGACGGCTACATGAATTCGAAGCGGGCTGCCGACAATTACCTCGTTACCCAAGTCCCGTTTATGTCATTGACGGAAACCAACTTCAATCTCACCTCCTTCAATGATTGGTCCTTCCGTCTCATCTTCGATGAAATTAGGCTTGCCCAATACGTAGTGGAGCGAATGAACAAGCTCTATGCCGATCGGAAACTGGTGGTAGTCACTGACGGAGACGGCGCAAGCCCTGCGCTCTTGTCCGCCCTCTCAGAAAAGTTGCCCGCGACGCAAGTCATTTCCGAGAAGAAGGTCAGAAAAGCGACCCAAGCATTGTTTGACGTACTATCGACTGCCCCTGATGCTGTGGTTCTCCTTCTGGGCAAGCCTGAGTTCGTCACCAGCTGCCTTGGCAAGTTGATGACGTCGAAAATGACTATCATCACGATGGACGATCTGAACGCCGATGCCCGCTTACTACTGACAGCTGAATCAAATCTCGCTGAAGTGACACTGCTCAGTCCGGTCGTTACCGAACTATCGTCCGTCGAGTCAAAGGATCAGGCCGAAGCGTATACAAGCAAGCATGGTTTCCCGCCGTCTTGGCCCTATTTTCTTGCTCGATCTAGTGTCCAACTGGTTGCAGATGCGATCGCGAAGAACGACGCCACCTTTCGCGCCAGACCTTCAGACATCAGGGAGATGCGTAAGTCAGTTCAAGAAACCTGGGCCGGCTCGAAGAACATTTCTTCCTCTGTCAACACGAGTATGGGGCAAATCTTCTTCGACGCAGATGGCAACGCCTCCGGCGACGTCCAAGCAATCGATATTGTAGCGGGCAAAAGCGGCCTGTCTGGCGCCCAATTCGTGACCGATCCAGACAGGAGCATGTTGCAGTCGCTGTCAATCGTCTGGGCTTCCGCCGATCTCATCGGTGTTGAACTCATCCCCGACGTATATGATAAGCTGAAAGCAATTTTCTCGATCGACCTAGCCACACGGGCCGACAAATCGGTCTTCGATGACATTGTCATCTCCGACACGCCATTGAGCACGCTTAAGGACCAGTTGGAGACCACCTCGGCAGACGGCTGGTCCATTCTGCGGGGCAGAATGAACATTACGATTCCCATCGAGAGGAGCGGCATAGAGGCTTTGACTGGGGGTAAGCGTTTGCGGCTCACCATTCGCCACGGCAAAATGGACAACAGGAAACTTGTGCTTGTCCCGTCAACCGTCGTAGCGGATACCCGTCTCCTATCTACTGCCGAGGGTGAGGTCGGTTCTCGCGAGGTATCGAATGGGCAGGGTGTTTTTCTGCTGAACGGGTTCTCAAGTGACGAAGGAGCATTCAATACTCAAGAATTCTCTCAGGCGACTTTGCTTTTCGGACTGCAGTCGCCGTTTCAGTCATTCCTTCAGGACACGTTCAGATCCTACCGGACAGGCGGATTGTTCCTAATGCTCGGAATCGGTGCGCTTTCCTTAGCATGGGGAGCGTTCAGTTCCAGAGCATCCCGTCTTGGTCGGCTCGACAGCATTCTGCTGTCCATCTTGTTGCTTGCCGGGCTGGTCATCGCGAAGCTTAGTCTGTATCTATCTTGGTACAAGATCGAAGACCTGACTGTTGCCTATTGGATGAACAAGATCATACTGACTGGTCTCGTCTTCGCTTTTGGAGCAGTCGGACTGAGCATCACGAACCGCCTGTTCCTTTTGCTGGAGGGCGCTTCGGGCATGAAAGTTGCTGGCATCGTCAGAACCTTCATTGCCATTGGCTGGTGGATTATGATCCTCGGAGCCATCGCATTCGTTGTGGGCGAGATAAGCTTGGGACAAGCTCTCGCAACCTCAGGCTTGCTGGTGTTCACCGTGGGTCTAGCGATTCAGCCTCTGATACTCGACGCATTTTCTGGCCTGATGCTAAGCGTCGAGCGCCCCTTCATGATCGGGGACTGGATTGAACTGGGCTTCCCTGGCAGTTCAGAGCCAGTAAACGGACGCGTGGTGGATGCAAATTGGCGCTCCGTGAGCTTGATTACACGCGACGGAAATCAGGTAACCATTCCGAACCACGTAATCACGACAAAGCATCTGACAAACTATTCCCGCCCAAACCCAGAGACCCGGATCGAGGTGAACTTCAACGTTGACAACGGCCAGAACCTGCCTGACGTGATGTCCGGAATTGCGGCAAAAGCGGCTGAATACTGCAAAGGGACAAGCATCCTCAGCGACCCACCCCCGAAAATCGTGGTAGAGGAACTCGAGGACAGGGTCATCGAACTCAAACTTCAGGCTTGGTATCGCGCCGACCAGTACTCTCCCGACTCGGCAAGGACAGACCTAACTCAAGTCTTAGGTCGCGTCATGCGCGAAGGTGGGTGGAACTTCGCATTGCCAACCATGCGCTACATTCGGGTCGGAGACACGCCAAATAGAGGGCTTGCCGGTGGATGACGGCAGCATGAAGCTATACTTTGAAAGTTCATGCGCTGTAGATGAGTGTGCTAGGGTCTGTCCTATCTCGGTGATTGAGCCGCTGTCCCGTCCGCGACACACCCTTGCTGCCCTGCCCCACTCATCTCCGCTCTATCGCCCTACGTTCAGAGGTAGAACGGCAGCTTCCCAAGCTGATGCGCTACCCGTCACCAAGGGCGTCATCTGTCGACCACGGCCCCCAAACCCAAGCGCTTTCCCATCGGCGCTCAACGCTAGGATCATCTTGTCGCCTGCGATGTCCTCAGCAGTAAATTCGGGCGCGTATCCATCGATCGCTTGTACGAGGATCTTCTTGCCCTCGGCACTCGCGACTTTGAGGACCTCAGAGATCGCCGGACCTGTGGCAGATACTTCACGCGGCCAGTCCGGGTAATGCACCTTTACCGTCCGCTGCGGTAATGCCTCAAGCTCCGACAGAGTGAACGTGAAACCCTTCTCAAACTTGATATCCATGTGGGAGAAAACTGCGTCTTCGAAGGGATCGAGTGGGCCCCGATTGGGTTTCGCCACATTCCCCGTCACCGTGAGCACGACGGGGTCCTTGCCGTCACCGGCGCGGGCATCCGGCACCACGATGAATGCAGTCAAGGCAAGAGCGAGAGCAACAATTGAACTGCGCAACATTGTGCTTTCCTATGATACTCGATTTTTTTGATCGAGCTAAGGGCTGGGATCAATCTCACCTGAGTTCGTAGCATGACTTCATCTGGCTCTGTCAAGGAGAGCCAAGGAGCAACGCCACCCTCGGTCCATCCGGGTAGAAGAACCGTGTTGGTATTTCCATGTCGTTTTGAACGAAACTCAAAACCAGCACCGATGGATCCATTGTTCGTGCCACTTTTTTGGATTGAAAATTTCTATTTTTAGACCGACAGATAGTGACCTCAGAGGTCATGAGCCCCTGAGGCAGCATCTCTGGCCACCTACATTAGGAACAACCGCACCAGCGCATTCAGCGCCACCCGCAGGTTCCCGATATCCTCCTCGCACCAGTGCATCGCGTCCTGGTCTGTGCAGACGATGCGGTAGATCAGCAGCGTCGGCCGCTTCCCACCTGACATCCGGTGCTCCCGATCGCAGGCGTCGAGTACGCTGGTGGGCGTTTCCAGCCATCTGTCCCGATGAGCCCCAAGCCTCCTAGCGATAAATGCTTATTCAAACGCAAGAAGAGGCCCGTCAATGCTGATTGAAACACAGGTAGTCCGTTCACAGTCCGAGTTGCTGAAGGAACTACAGGCGATACCTGTCACCAAGGCGGTCATCTATCGCAACGTTAACCGCAATTCTTGGGAGCAAATAGCTGACGAGCATCAGGGGGCGACGGTGGTTGTTGTCGTGCATCAGAAGACAGGGGCGTCTGTCACCTCCTGTCTTTCAACTCTGTCGTAAAC
>CAMDBX010000201.1 GCA_945889445.1 Rhizobium sp. Q54 | reverse complement strand
CTGGTCATACGCCGTGAACGTGGCGCCGCCCGTCTCGGCAAGGATCTTCGTGATCGCTGCGGTCAGCGACGTCTTGCCGTGGTCAACGTGGCCAATCGTGCCAATGTTGCAATGCGGCTTGTCGCGGTTGAATTTCTCTTTGCCCATCGTCGTCTACCCTGTTGGCCGCCAAGCGGCATTCACACTTCAAACTTTGGAGCGGGTGAAGGGAATCGAACCCTCGTATTCAGCTTGGAAGGCTGCTGCTCTACCATTGAGCTACACCCGCCCGGGAAACCCAAAACTACTGCGTCCGAACTCCATCGACCCATTGCTGGCATCCGGCCCCAAGCAGTGGTGGGGGAGGTAGGACTCGAACCTACGAAGGCGAAGCCAGCGGATTTACAGTCCGCCCCCTTTGCCGCTCGGGACACTCCCCCGCATCACCCTCGGTAAAGGGCAGACACTGCTTAGGCCAAACGCCATTCAGCCCGGGGGTCACCCGGGCCGTTTGGTGGGCGCGTTATGCAAGGATCATTTGGCCAAGTCAAGGGAATGATTGAAGCTTGTTATGGCGGAGATTGACCCAATACACGCCGATCAGGGCGCGCTGATGACATCGCTCACCTAAACTATATGAAATCGACCTCAACCCATTGAAATTATATACCAAATCTGTATTTTTAACTTTTTCAAACAAGCCATTGACCTGAGGGGGCGATCGCGCTTCCCTGCGGCCATGGACCTGATTACCACCACCGAATCGCTAAGTCTGCTTTGCGACAGCCTTTCCGGCGAAACATTCGTCACTGTCGATACCGAATTCATGCGGGAATCGACCTACTGGCCGGACCTTTGCCTGATCCAGGTGGCGGGCGAGACGGTGAACGGACTGATCGATCCGCTGGCGCCGGGCATTGACCTGAAGCCGTTTTTCGAGCTGATGAACAACCCAAATGTTCTCAAGGTCTTCCACGCGGCCCGGCAGGACATTGAAATCATGGTGCACCGTGCCGGCATCGTGCCGCACCCGGTGTTTGACACCCAGATCGCCGCCATGGTGTGCGGCTTCGGCGACCAGGTCGGCTATGAGGCAATCGTCCGCAAGCTGGCCAAGGCGCAGATCGATAAATCATCCCGCTTCACTGACTGGTCGCGCCGGCCCCTGACGGAAAAGCAGCTGGTCTACGCCCTGGCGGACGTCACGCACCTGCGTGTCGTCTACGAGGCATTGAAGGCGGAGCTTGACCGCAACGGGCGCGAGCACTGGCTGCGGGAAGAGATGAACATCCTTACCAACCCGGCAACCTACCGCACCGAGCCCGAGGATGCCTGGAAGCGCATCAAGGTGCGGCTGCGCGCCAAGAAGCAGTTGGGCGTGCTGGTGGAAGTAGCCGCCTGGCGCGAGCGCGAGGCGCGCGACAAGAACGTGCCGCGCTCACGCGTGCTGAAGGACGACGCGCTGGCCGAGATCGCTACCCAGATGCCCCAGACGCGGGAAGCGCTGAACCAGCTGCGCGCCCTGCCCAAGGGCATGGCAAGTTCGCGCATCGGTGAGGCAGTCCTCAAGGCCGTGGCCGCTGGTCTTGCGGTTGACCAGAAGTCCCTGCCCCAGCACGACGACGGTCGCGACGACATGAGCGAAGCCGCCCAGGCTGCCGCCGAGGTTCTGAAGCTGGCGCTCAAGGTGGTTTGCGAAAAGGAAGGCATTGCCCCGAAGCTCGTGGCGTCGAGTTCCGACATCGACGCCATTGCCGAAAACGATGCGGCCGACGTGCATCTGATGCAGGGCTGGCGGCGCGAGCTGTTCGGCGACCTGGCGCTCGCCATCAAGCGTGGCGAAGCCGTCATCGGCTTCGAAGGCGGCCGCGTCCTGGTGCTGCCCGCGCTGAAGGCGGCTGCGGAGTAGGCGACGCCACCCGTCTAGAACGACCCGAACATCCCGCCCAGCACGATCACCACGATCAGCGCCAGCACGGCGCCGAGGATGCCGACCATGACGATGTCGCGGTAGGCCTCCCTGTGGTTCGAGCCGCAGACAGCCAGCAGCGTCACCACGGCACCATTGTGCGGCAGGCTGTCGAGCGTGCCGGAGCTGATGACCGCCACGCGGTGCAGCAGCGACGGATCGAGCCCGATGACAGCGGCGCGCCCCATGAAGGTGCCACCCAGCGCATCGAGCGCGATGGTGAGGCCGCCCGAGGCGGAGCCCGTGAGCGCGGAAAGCACATTGACGGCAACCGATAATGACACCAGCGGTCCGCCGCCGATGCCCAGCACCCAGTCGCTCACATCCCTGAAGGCAGGCATGGCGGCGACGACCGCACCGAAGCCCACGAGGCTCGCCACCGACATGATGGGCAGAACCGAGGCATTGGCGCCGGCATCGATGGTGCTCTTGAGCGCCGGAAGACGCCGGACATTGATGACGAGCGCCACGATGATGGCGGCGGCCAAAGCGGTGATGACGGCCCACACGCCTCTCAGTGCCGAGAGCGGGGTGGCACCCCACTGCGGCTCGGCCAGGAACTCGGCGTTGACCCGCGGCAAGATGAAGAATGACATAAGGATGTTGACGAGGATCACCACGACGAGCGGCAGTGCCGCGAACAGGATCGAGGGCGTCTTGAGTGCCACTTCGCCATGTCCGATCTCTGCCGGGTCGAACTCGCGGGCCGAGATTGCGCGCTCGCGCAGGGTCTCATCCGAGGCCAGGTCCCTGGCACTCGCCGGCCTGCCCTCGCCGAAGCCCTCGCCGCGCGCCCGGGCGCGGGCCTCCTCGCGGTTGAGCCACCACAGGCCGAAGCCCAGCATGACCAGCGATGCAATGATGCCAAGGCCGGGTGCCGCGAATGGCGTGGTGCCGAAGAACGGCATGGGAATGGCATTCTGGATCGATGGCGTGCCGGGCAGCGCCGACATGGTGAAGGTTGAGGTGCCGAGCACGATGGCCGCGGGCATGAGTCGGCGCGGAATGCCTGCCGAGCGGAACAGTTCCTGCGCCATGGGCGCCAGCACGAAGAAGGCGACGAACAGGCTGACGCCGCCATAGGTGACGAGCGCGCCCGCCAGCACCACGGCAAGGATGGCGCGGCCGGTGCCAAGCTTTTCCACCATCCAGTTGGCGATGACGGTGACCGAGCCCGAGTCCTCCATCAGCTTGCCAAACAGCGCGCCCAGCAGGAACAGCGGGAAGAACTGCGCGATGAAGCCCGCGCCGCTCTGCATGAACACCTGCGTCCAGTGGGCCAGCAACGGTTCGCCCGAGAACATCGCCGTGACCAGCGCCGCGATGGGCGCCAGCAGCAGGATGCTCCAGCCCCGGAAGGCCAGCGCGATCAGGATCGCGAGGCCGACGAGAATTCCCAACAGTCCCATGGTTCAGCTCTCCGACAGAAGCACGTCAATGTCCGCGCTGCTGCGCTTGCCCACGTCATCGCCATGTTCGGCGATGAACTGGTCAGCCGCGGTCCGCCCTTCGGCATGCAGCATTTCAATGAACTCCCACTCGGCATTGAGCTTGGAGGAGGCGCCAAGCTCGGCCAGCTTCTCGGTCATGATGCGGTGGGTGCGCATGCGGGCCCAGCGGGCCCCCTCGCCCGTTCCGGGATCGACCACCTGGCGCAGCAGGGCAATCATGCGGATTTCCTTCATCAGCGGCGAGTTGAAGGAAATCTCATTCAGGCGATTGAGGATTTCGGCTGCAGTTCGCGGCACCTCGGAGCGCTCACGCGGGTTGATCTGCACCAGGATCGTGTCACTGGCATTGCTCTCGCGCACCAGCGGCGTGATGGTGGGGTTGCCGGCATAGCCGCCATCCCAATAGGCCTCTCCGTCAATCTCCACCGCCTGGAACATGGTCGGCAGGCAGGCGGGGGCCAGCAGCACGTCTGCGGTGATCTCGGCATTGCGGAAGATGCGGCCGCGCCCGGTGCGCACATTGGTGGCGGTGATGAAGAGCTTGATCGGCGACTTCGCCAGCGCCGGAAAATCGATGCTCTCCTCCAGGATCGGCTTCAGCGGATTGAAGCCTCCGGGATTGAGGTCATAGGGAGAGGCGACGCGGGTCAGCAGGTCGATAGCGAGATAAACCGGTGAATGGTCGAGCGACCAGCGGCCCATCATGCGGTCCATGAAGGTGCGCTGAAAGGGGCTGAAGGCGGCCGCCTCGGAGACCCGCCGCCAATAGGCTTCGAGCGCGGCCTTCGCACCCTCCGCACCGCCCTTGTTCCAGCCATCGGCCAACACAGCGGCATTCATGGCGCCGGCGGAGGTTCCCGAAATTGCATCAATGGTAAAGCGTGGTTCGTCGAGAATGCGGTCCAGCACGCCCCAGGTGAAGGCTCCGTGCGATCCTCCGCCCTGCAATGCGAGATCGATCAGGATCGGCTTTTGGGTGGTCTTGTTCGATCTTGCCACGTGGCGGCTCTTTCTCGGTTGCAATGCAGCATTTGTTGCATTGCGAAAGCGCTATCGCAAGTGGAAACATCACGCCTTGTCGAGAAGCGGAGACCGGCTACCGCCCCACGACCAGCTTGCCGGTGCGACCGATTTCGGCAGCAAGACCCGCGAGGCGCTTTTCCACCCGTTCGCCTGCAAGGTCGGCCAGCTTCCTCGGCAGGCGCAGGATGAGGGTCTTGTTGTCGCCCAGCTTGAGGCTGATGTTGGGCAGCATGCCCGGCATGGCGGCCGAGAGGATATAGGCCAGCCGGAAGATCGAGGCGATGAGGTGGGCGCGTTGGTGGGCCTCGTCATCAAGCAAACG
>CAMDBX010000200.1 GCA_945889445.1 Rhizobium sp. Q54 | reverse complement strand
GCTTGGCCAGCTCCGTCGTCGTCACCCTAAGCCGCTTCGAATCGAGGCCCGCAACCGCAGTGAGGAACTCCAGCAAGTCACTGGTTCGGCGCTGCGCGGTGACCGCCTCGGCCGGATAAAGGGCAATGATGGTAAAGAACGGCAACGTTCCTGGCTTGCGGTGGGCCTGGGCATCCTCAACCCTCGCGCAGGGCTGGATGACGTAGAGCGACCGCGCCGAACCCCTCCCGAAGCCATCCTCGTCATATGTGAGGCCGCCATTGTGATCCACTCCGGTGAGGAGCGGCTTCGACGCTCCGGCCGCATAGCCCTTTGACGTGAAGTATTGCACGGCAAGGATCGTCACGTCTTCGACGCTCATGTTGCCCGGCATCGAGGCTCGCGCCTGATTTGGATCTAGGCCCTGCATGACCGGACCAGCCGTCCCGAGAGCAACCGTAGCTCCGATCAGATTTCGCCGACTGATGCCCATGATAACGATCCTCCCCGGATTATCAGGCTATGTTTCGTTACATGCATAGACCAGAACCGGTATGACGGCATTCGTGGTTTGTACGTATACTTCAAAGCCGGACGCCAGTTGAATCTTAGCTGGCTGTCCCGATTGCCGCATTGGCCCCGCCATACTTATTTCTGTTCCATCGCGGGCGTCGTTCAGCGGTAGAACGGCAGCTTCTCAAGCTGGGCTACCTGGCGCTAAGGCCAACATCTATCGGAATGAAGAACGCAAGGCTTGGGTGCAGTTCGAAAAGAAGCATCCGGTAGCAGTTCAATGCCTTGAAATCACGCCATTCGTGCGGAGCCTATCCCAGTTGCGGAAGCCCGCGAGTATCCGAGGGCGCATGGCTTGCGGGAGCTCGACATAGAAGGATGATCGGTCGTTGAGAGCAGCATCAGGCCCCGGTGCCTGTCTGCTGCGGCCGCAGAAGGAGTCTGGGTTGGTGCGTTCCTTGGAGCCATTTCATCTTTTTGTACCCAAGATTCGACAGGTGAGGACTTTGTCTTGTGCCCATCACCGCATTGCATCGGCCATCCCTAACTGGTGGCCAATACATCATATCCGAATTCAATTCCTTCAGAGGCGGCCACCTGAAGAACATCAAGGTACAGGAGGTTAATTGCATCGCGCTTGCTGCCACCATTCAAGGCCTGAAGATTGGCGGCGAGTTCAACCTGGACACCTCCTGTCGAGATTCCGATGATGTTTAACTCAGTGTCTTTGGCCTTGAAGGTCAAACTCGACTCAAGTCTCTTGAGAATTGCCGCGGAGAATGAAGCAAAATGCTCCCGCGCGCTGTCTGGCGTCAGGGTAAATGACGTGGAGAAATTGATATGACGGCGGCCACCAAGATTCTCGATTGCCGTGTCCGCCAGCTTTCCATTTGGGACCACGAGCAGACTGCCATCAGGTGTTTGAATACGCGTTGAACGAAGGCCGACTGCTTCAACCAATCCACTGACGCCTTCTGAAACAATGCGGTCTCCTTTCTTGAACGGTCTGTCTCCCATGAGGATTCCGGCCCCGAAGACATTTTCGAGAGTCTCCTTCGACGCAAACGCCAGGGCGAGGCCACCAATGCCGAAACTCGCGAGCAAGCCCGTTGTAGAGAATGACCAGAGGTAACTGACAAGCAATCCGGTCCCGATGATCAGAGCCACTCGAAGAAGGCCCGATGTGAAGGTCACGATGATGGGATCAACCTGTGCACCATCCGGATTTCTCGATGCCTTCAACATGTATTCCTCTGCGATCGAAGACACCAACGTGATCAATTGCCAGCCCAAATAGACCAGGACTGCAACAATGAGCGTTCCAATGAATGGAGTGGAGTATTGCCGCCACGTGACCGGAAGGCCCCAGAGTGGAACCAATTTACCGCATAGAATGAATGCAATGACGATGGACGCTAGATTTACAACGCGTCCGGGCGAACTCAGATGCCGAATGAAGTCGAGCTTAGTGAACAGCCATCTGATCGGCGGTCGGAGCATTAAAAACATCATGGCGGTCAGAACCAAGTTGAGGATCCCACCCACAACCTGCCAGTATTCCAGATGCAGCGCTCCGTGCCCTTCGGTCAGCAGAAAAGGCACATACTTTTGAACGAGGTCTCTAATTGCAAAGGTGGCGGAGTGTGGTATCAGCACACCGCTCAGCGTATGCGATGGCGGCAATTCTTGTACGGACTGGAAGAGATGTCGCAGACCATCAACTGTTTCGCTTGTGAATTTCCACTTCGTGTCTGCACCGGTTCCGACCGGACTGATGACGATGCTGCCGGACGGATGTTCGAAATATACGAAGGGTTCGCGGCTTGCGCCGTCGTTTGGGATGCTCTGCAGAGGTATGTAGCCAATCCGATCAAGCACGCGAATGAGATATTGAGATAGCAACTCGCCCTGTTCGGTCTTCATCAGATCGGGAATGTTAGATAAGTCGAGTGTCCCGACCGCCTGTTCGTCTCCGCCGGTCTTCCAACGGGACATTCCTTCAAGGAAGCTGCGCATTGTGTCGCGCGGGCTGCTGAGCTGCCGAAAGCTGTCTTCTGCGACGGGCTCCGTGCCCGCGACTGCATGTAGTGCAGTTTCCATTGAGGTGAGGTCGGTCTCGCTCGGCATCACGATGAGCCAGTCACCATTTGCGGAGCGCTTGATCTCGATGTGGATCCCGCCGTCAGCCTGGGCCGGGTCGAGTGCGACATTGATTTCGGAAGTCTTTGCGTCCTCTGGTATATCCGCGAGTTGGACTATCGTGCTGTCGATCAGCTTGAAGAGTTTGCTGACCGCAGTGGACTGATCATCCCGCGTTGTCCAATCAGACTGTTCGCTGAAATCAACTGCGTCCACCGCCAGAACAGCGGCGCTGCTCTCGCCATCACGGGCGCGATTTGAGGCATTGAGGAAAGACTTGAAGGCTGCACGCGGATTGCTCAGATCGAGACGGATCCGCGTCTCGAGGGCGTCGTTCCCATCCACGCGGATGCCAAGCAGCCAATCGCCTGCATTCGTGTGCCCGGAAAAGCTTTTTGAGTCTGGGGCCAAAGTGGCAGTAAAACCTTCGCGCTCACCCAGATCGATCAAAAATCCATCAAGTTGGGTGCCGTGAGCAGTAGCCTCGACGTGACCATGTCCGGTGCGGTAGGAACCGGAAACCGTCGATCCATCCTGTGCGAGCGTCAACCCGGCGGCGCCGTTGGCCCATTTAATTGTCCAGTCTCCCGACCAGGGTCCATCAGCCATTGCCGGGCTGATCAGCATGATGGCCCACAGGATGGATGTAACTAAACGCCTCATGACGATCCGATCCGTTTCTATCGCCAATTTCCGCATAGTCTCGCGCGTACCCGGCATCCACCAGATAACTGGCAGATTCAGCATAGATACCGCAAGACATTCCATTCACTATGGGGCGTCATAGCCTATTGGTCCCCAGCCTAAAGGGGGATGCCCCCCGCGGGTCAATTCACTAGCCGACCGTCGTGGTGATCAGAACCCGCCGACGGGGTTCAGTGTGCAAGCGCTTGACGGATTGCTCCAGCTGGCGCCGGCGCCCGTGACAAAGCTTGTCGCCGACTTCGCCGGCAGTGCCGAAAACACGTCCTCGCCCAGCGGGCAACGGCAGTCGGCGACTGTGGTGGTTACGCCTCCCTGGGGGGATGTGCGAATATTGTCACACTTGAAACTGAAGCATTGGGCGAATTCCCTGCCCTGATTAAGGCTCGCCGAACATTGCTGCACTCCAGCCGCTTGCAGGCTCCAAGTCGGCGGATTGCTGTCACTCAGTTGCGGGAACGGGGTGGCGGTTGAATAAAGCGACCAGACCGTCGCCACGTTCGGCGGGAGGCAGCTGCCCTGCATGTTGCCGCCAGCCACATTGGCAACGGCTGGCAGGCCAGTGTCCTTGGTGTCGAGCACGGGGCAGGTGCAAAGTGCCTCTTTGAACCAACGCTTGCCCCCCTGGGGCGTATTGACAGCGATGCGCTTTCCCGTAGGCGTGCAGGTCGTGGCGGCGCAGAGGGCAAACTTGTAGCTCACGTCTTTAGAGCCACAGAGCTCAATCGAGGTCTTCGACGCCGCCGCCTGAACCGAATTGATGTGCAGGCCGAATGCCGTGCAGGCGAACGCGAGTGCAAGAATACTCGTGAGGAGTTTCATTTTGGCCTTCCTCGGGATGCCCCGAAATGGTTTGCTTCGTCCGGTGACACAAGAGGAAACGGCGTGGAATTTTACGAGCAAGGACTAAATCAGCCGGATAAATCTTTTGTCCGACATCCACCGGGTGACGGGCCTTGCTAGGCGGAGATTGGCATGAATTGGTACTCTGGGCAACACTGGCCCTTGGCAAGTGGCATGACCGGTCCGCCAAATCCGTAATATCTGCCTGTTGCTGCCCGAGCACTTCGATTTCGCTATGATCAAGGCGCACCTCTCCCTTAGTTTGGGCTCGAGCGCATGACAACCGGGCCTTTCACGCCGGTGATGGATCAGGCGGTGACCGCAGCTCGTCAATGAGCCGCAGGATGTCAAGCGACCAAAGGCCGACATCGCGCAGGGGCGCGGTTTCAGAGCCTCTTTCTCTTGGCGCCGCTCCATTAATCTCTCCATCATCGCAGGCGTAGTTCAGCGGTAGAACGGCAGCTGCCCAGGCTGCTAAGATCCACAGTCACAACCTGAACAACCGCACCAGCGCATTCAGCGCCACCCGGAGATTGCCCAAATCTTCCGCCGCCCAGTTCATCGCATCCTG
>CAMDBX010000199.1 GCA_945889445.1 Rhizobium sp. Q54 | reverse complement strand
GGGGACGGCGGATCGGCATGCTCGCGACCTTCGCGCCGTCGGTGCTGACCATGACGGAGGAGTTCGAGCAGTTCGTCGCCGAGGCGGGCGGCGAGGCGGGTGGCGGGGCGACGCTCGAGACGATCGTCGTCGAGGGGGCCATGGACGCGCTGCGCAAGGGCGACGCCGACCGGCACAACGCGCTGATCGCCGCGCGGGCGGCCGAGCTCGCGCACTGCGACGCCATCATGCTCGCGCACTTCTCGACGTCGCGGGCGCTGGCGGCCGTCGGCGCCGCGGTCAAGACGCCGGTGCTCACCGCGCCCGATGCCGCGGTCGACCGCATCCGGGCCGCGCTCGCGGGCTGACGCCGGGCATCGCTCGATTAAAAAGGGAGGACATCATGGCAAAGCGAACCGTTGAGAGCCCGCAGGCGATGAAGGCGCTGGTCGGTCAGGAGCTGGGGGTCAGCGACTGGCTGGTCATGACGCAGGAGCGCATCAATACGTTCGCCGAAGCCAGCGGCGACCATCAGTGGATCCATGTCGATGTCGAGCGCTGCAAGACCGACATGCCCGATGGGAAGACCATCGCGCACGGCAATCTTACCTTCGCCGTGATCTCCACCTTCGCCCGCGACGTGCTGAAGATCGACAATGTGCGGAACGGCATCAACTACGGCTCGAACAAGGTGCGCTACACGAGCCCCGTGCAGGTCGGTGCGCGCATCCGCGGCCGCCAGAAGCTGCTGGCCGCCGACGACATGCCCAACGGCGGCATTCGCATGACCTACCAGTGGACCGTCGAGATCGAGGGCCAGGAGCGTCCGGCCTGTGTCGCCGAGACCATGAGCATCGCCTACGCGAAGACTTGAGCGACCGCGCTGTGCGTCGCCGCTGTGCGCGTATCCTTCGATGTCTGATCGGCAGACATTATGACACCTGGCCGCTGCCTAGATACGCGGGCGATGGGGAGCTGTCTGTTCGGTATCTCGAAGTCGTTCCCCGGTGTGCGGATATTAGAGCCGGTCGCGAATTGTGCGCCGCCGACTAACCCTTGCGAAGAGCAGGCGTGCCCCAGATGCGGTCCCAAAATAGTTCAGCGCAAGCGCTAAGGCGCAAGGAGTAGTGGTCGCCACTGTCGATAGTTCGGCCTTCCAATGTACCATGTAATTGGAAGAGACCCTGCGTCTTACCGCTTCGGCACACAGCTATAGACATCTCCCGGCAGAGTGCCGGTCCTAGGTGTTATCGCCTGCGCAAGCACAGTCTTGTAGCGGCATGGCCGATTCTCGCCCTTTGCTCTGAGCTCTGGCCAACAAATAGCAGTCAAACCCAATGTTTCCTTGGTGCATCGCTGATCATCGGGCTTGTCGGCGTTGGTGGCCAATCCAGTGTCCATGTCAGTGAAATCGCCGGTGCCCGCGCGAGTCCACTCGGCTCCTAGAGGGCGGGGCATCTTTAGAAACTCGAGCGCTGCAGCGATGCACCCAAGTGCCAGCGCGAATACCATGTAGTAGCGAATTGTCTTCAGCATCTCAGGCCGTTCGCGACCTTGGCGCACTATCTCTTCGCGGAGCAATCGATAGGCTAAGCCCGCGAGGAGGAATCCCAAGCCCACGAAGCCGAGCTGCAGAATCTCAAGCGTTAGATTCATTGCTCACTACCTCCGGGTACTGTTCCGATAGCAGGGGCTTGAAACATGCGAGCGTAGAAAGTAACTTTTACAACCTATCAGGCTTTGGCTCTCGTGTCTAACCGGGGCTTCCGAGCCATCAACAGGGGGCAAGCTGGCCGCTCCGCTCATCGGCGCTTCGCTTGCGATCAGCCCAATGGAAAGATGCCGCGGTTCAGGCCTAGTCGAGGGGACGCCTTGGGGTTGCGGGTGCTAGACTAGCGCAGCTGATCGAACGTCTACGCAGAGAGGCGCGTTTCGGCTCAACGGATGTCTTCAATCGACAGCCCGCCGAGGCGCAGTCCAACGCCCAGTGCACGATAATCACACCAATATCAAAGGTCTCAAATTCATAGAGGCGGCGGGAAACTTCCTCGGCTTTTTGATGCGACCAAAGAGGCATCCACGGCTTTGGTCATGCGCATCGCCGTTAACTTAGACCAAGTAGACCCACTGGGCGGCCGCAACAAACTTGTTCGCGATGCTACCCGTCTTCTTCCCATGTACCTCGGTATGGGCCGAATTATCAGGAAGCGGTTTGTGGCAGACCGGCAACCCAAGAGTGCGCGGATGGGCTGCGGGAAACCGGACTAGGGAGTAGCCTTCATAGCCTTCGAGCGACTTCCGCCAATTGGCGCCACTGGCCTGCAAGAGTTCCTCGGCATCCACTGACATCTCTTGGTCTTTGAACGCACCGGACGAGACGCGCGACTTGCCGGTGTTGCCGTCGGGCACTACCTGGCTGTGGTGCACCCGACGAAGCAGACTCCACGAATCGAGGATCGATCCGTCGTCCGTGCAGCTCATGCAGAGCGGCCAACCCGATTCATTGGCTTCACCAATGCTTGGAGATCGGCGCTCTTGATCTCGCCGGATACTTCCTCGCCGGTCAGATGATCATGCCACCAGAAATCGCCCTCGTATGGTCCGGTGACGTGAATCTCCAAATCCACTTTGTTGAGATGCCATTCAAGCTGCAGCCCACCACCAGCGGTTGGGACCACCGAGGGCGGCGGTGTGTCTGTCTTCATGAGGGAATTCAGCAGGATCATCCCGAACATGGCGGCGTCCCAACTCATCGGCTTGGAGCCATACGAGTTCCAGCCAGCCGGCATCCTTAGCAGCGATTCGAGCGTTCCCAAGACGTCACTTCGCCACCTCGGCTCGCTCACGGCTGTGCGCGCTTGCTGAAAACGCGGGTGGTTGGGATAGTTTGCCGTTGCGGGCGAGAGGAAGTCATCGTCAGCGCGATAGGCGCGAGCTGCATTACTGCTCATTGTTTTCGGCCCCACACTTGATGCATTTCCGGGCTTGTCATCTTGTCGAATGATCGAACGATGACGCCTCGGCCCACGTCAAGCAATGCCAGCGCGGCATCCTGGCTATCGTTCTCTGGCTTGCCTCGAAACGTCATTTCAAGCTTGATAATGTGCTTGCCGTCAGCGCGCCTGACAGCTGGCGTCACCGCGACGTGGAGGCGCGCGTATGGCACTTCGTCTCTCTTGAAGCGATACCGGGCTCGGAAGGTTGTATCCTCGATTTCACCTTCGAGCGAAAACTGTCGCCATGTCGAAAGAACTTCGTCGAGGGCGGCATGAGGGCTTCGGCCATCGGGAAGATCGATCGTGTTGATGTAGGAAACTTCGGCCTGATTGAAGACAAGTTCGCCCAACCCTTCTTCCTGCGCGAATTCTCCAAAATTCCTGAGATCGTCAACAAGCAGACCGCGCACATACTCATAGTGCGGATAGGCATTTTCGCGCTTGCGCCAATTGTGGATGAGGCGATCCTTTTGGATTTGACATAGGTCAGATCCGTCCTCGCTCTCGAACCATACCCGAGGGAACGGAACGCCAATTAGGCTTTCGAAAAGTATGCCTGGTTCCCCCACGACCGAGGGGAAAGTCTCGAAGGCAGGCTCCAAGGGAGGCTGCTCGCTGACCACAGGGTAACGATCACGCCAACGCTTCCAAAGAAAGCCAATGTGCGGGGTCTTCAATGCAGCGAGCGAGCCGAACTGCACTCCCAGTACAACTTCGTTGACTGGCGGGCGGTCGTAATCAGGCAGATCAAGCGGTCGGTTCGGCACGATCAGCCATGTCCCACATCAGAGGTTCTTACCCAATATAGTAGGTGAACTTTGACACACTACTGCTAATGCGGGAATCCGGCGCAGCATATTTTCACAATATCTCTCGGCCGCAACGGGAACAAATTCCTCGCGCTCTACGATGAGAGCTGACAACCACCTGCTCGCACTTTTCCTGCTGTGCCGCGAATTGTGCCTAGGAACTCATCTGGCTAGATAGTCTCTATATATCAACGACTTACCTGAAGATATGGCGGACAGGGCGGGATTCGAACCCGCGGTGGCTGTTACACCACGCACGCTTTCCAAGCGTGTGCCTTAAACCGCTCGGCCACCTGTCCGGGAAGCGCGGTCGGCCGCTCTTATAGCGCGGTGGATGGTTTGGGCAACGGTCTTCCCCGCCTGCACCGGCTTGGCTAGGGTCGGGCCGGTACTTGACCGGTACTTGGGGGCGTAATGGTCGTGTTTCGGGCCCTGGGCTGGCTGTTTCTGGCCCTTGCCGTCGCAGTGGTCGTGCACGACCTGCTCACCTGGTGGTCCCGGGGAAGCTATCCTTTTTCGACCTTCGGAAGCCTGTGGGCGCATCTCGACCCGGCCTCCCTCGGCAATACGCAGACATCGGCGCGGCGCCATCTGTCGGGCGTCCTGTGGACGTGGATGATGCGGCCGCTGCTCACCGTGCCGGCGGTGCCGGCCTTTCTGGTGCTGGGGGGCGTTCTGGTCTGGATCGGGCGCCGCGAGCTGGGGCGCCCGGATGCCGGCGTTCTGATGGGCTCGCGTCCGCGCCGGCGCCGCGGCGGGCTCCTGTGATCATCGGATAGCGATCGCCAGGGTCATTCCGAGTACGATCGAATCACCGACACCATCCTCATCCTTATCTGAGCGCTGAACGGTCAAGGGGCTGGTTGGATATTTTTGTCCCTCAGTCATCGGGCCCTCTCGGGAATGGAAGCTTGAGAGTGCTGCGCGCGAGCGCGGCGCTGGAATGGGTGCGTCGAGAGGCGGCCTTCGGCGCGTTGCGTTGGAAG
>CAMDBX010000198.1 GCA_945889445.1 Rhizobium sp. Q54 | reverse complement strand
CCTTAGTACAGGCGTGAGAATCGACACGAACTCTGATCGAGTACTCATACTAGTCGAAGGTGACGAATGATCCCGCCTTCATGGCTCGACCGATGCTGGTGAGGCGCTCATCCTCCAATTTCTCTTTGGTGAGCATCTGTTCCGACCCGTCGATATGATGGGTGACGAGATACACATCTCCGTCCCGCTCGATAGTCTTCTGGGACATTACGCCTCCCTTAAGGACTACAGCGAACCCTTCGTTGCCAACTGCGAGTGCGTAGTTCAAAGCGTCAATGCTTGGTACTCGCACACCTTCCGGCAGTTTTGCGTCTTTCATAACTCCTTTCTCTTAGACTTTTAATTGCTGGGGCTTGAACCAGCACCGACAAGATAAGAGCGCGGCTGTCAGGGTCGAGGGCAATCCGCCGAAGCGCGGGCAGCATGAGGAGCCATGAGGCAACCTCGCGACTTTGTGAAAAAGAAAAAGCCCGCACTAGGCGGACTTGAAATGGATCGCAGGGGAGCTTCTCACGTCTCCTTGGTCCTGCTCCTCGGGAACTGTGGCTCATGCGCGGCGCAACTTGACGACGTTGCCCTGGCTGGCGAGCCATTGTGGCGGCATCCTCACGCGGCCGTCCTTGACGCCGATGAGGGCCGAAAACGAACCATCGGGATTCTTGATCGGAAAGAACACGTGCTTCTGCTGGGGGTGGAAGCCGACGCCCATGCGCTTTGCATCTTCCTCGGTGAGCCCGAGCTTCGCGACCTCCTCGTGCCAGACGAGACGGGCGGCGAACTTCTCGGGATCGAACGTCGGTTGTGGAGCCGATGCTCGATCCGTGATAGAGGGGGAACTTGTACGGTGAACAGTACGAATGTCACTGTTACTAGTTTCCCCATCGAACTGAGATTGAATGAAGAGAGCGGCCTCTTGCTGGCCCATCTCCATGCAGTGCGCGACCAGGCTGATGCGGTCGCCGCCTTCCTGCGCCTTCTGACAGTAGAAGACACCGAGGCTGCCGCGACGCGATCGTACGCCGGGGCTAATGCAGAGTGTACGCTCGTCTCCGCCATGGACGGGACAAGCGCAGCGTTTCGTGGTCGAGCCTTTCGGCTTGAGGTCGAGCATCTGAGCGAGCTGCTCGATGTCGGCCAGCGCTTCGATTTCCTCAAAGGGGATGAACTTGGGCATTGAGGTGCCTCCTGTAATGAACACCTCGCCTAATAGTACCACCCGCGCGTGGTATGCTTTGCGGAGGTGTGGTGTTCGGAGTTCCCGCGCGAATCCGCATGGACGTGCACATTCTCGACCGAGGCCTGCCATGAAAGCGCCCGAGCAAGTATCGGTTAGCGGTAGATGGACCGACATGGGGTCCTACGTACGCGCAGGAACTCCGCACATCACAAAGGAGGTTGCGGTCATGGCAAACGGAAGGAAGCCCGATTACCGCGTGTTCATCTCGCGCAAGTCCGAAGGGAGCGACAAGGCGTTTTACACCGACATCGGTGGCGCGTGGCTGGTGAAGAACGACGGCATCAGCATCCAGCTCAATGCTCTGCCCGTCGATGGAAACCTGATCCTGTTCCCGAACCGCGACGAAGAGCGTCGCTGACCGCTACGGCGGTCTTTTTATTGATTGATGAACACAGAGCCGTTCACGCCATGCCATGCACCCGTGAAGAGCCCACGCAGGATCGGCGCAGCCTTGAACTCGTCGTCGCCGAACAGGGGCTGGTGCTGCACAAGATACCACTCGGGAAACCGTGAGACTTCTCGGATCATATCGAGGACGCTGTCTCGACGGGCTTCGGTCGTAGTGACGAACAGCACCTCGTTCATTGCCTCGATGCCCCATTGACGCTGGAAGAGGCCGTTCTCGATAATCGTGTCGTAGCCGGGGATCTTCTGCTCAACCGAAGTCTGATCTTTGTTGGTGCTCCTGATGCGCTCGGTCCCGCGATCCGCCTCTATCGCGTGCGTCCGGTACTCCTTCTGGGTGTGCGCATTGAAGAGGCCATCTAGCTCCAGGTAGCGGTCACCCCCAAGGTGGAAGCGTAGGGGATTGGCGTACGTCGCCTGAGGCAGCCCGTCCCGGTCTATGAACTCGTCAATGGAGAGATAGCGCCAGCCTGCCTCCCGCGCCGCTATCTCAAGAGAAGCGCTGCAAGAGGCCCGCATGTACCTGTGGCGGCCGTTCTCGCCCCTCGGGCCGTAGTCTCGATATGGATAGCCTTCGCGCTTGAGCCACTCGCGGCATGAAGCGCTGATGTCGAAGACGCGGCTGTGGTAACGCCACATACCGTTCTTTTGGAACCGGGGCATGTAGAAGGGCTGGTTGACGCTCTCGTGGAAATCAAGCGGGCAGAACGACCTAATGCGCTTACGGAAATGCGTCGGGTCCGACTTCATGCCCAGAAGCGCGAGCAGATACTCGCGAGTCATCGGACCGTGCCGCTGGAAGGCTTTGAAGCCCTCAACGTCGCGCTTTTGGATCTCGCGATCTTCTAGAAAGTTGAGAGGCATGGTTTTGGAGATAGCCGCGACATGTGCAGCCGTCACCGTTCACCATAAGTGTACCTGATGCAGAGTGTTCCTCTTGAAGCCGAATGGGGAGTGCTCAAAAAGTTTGGCGGCCGCCTGGCTTCGGCCGCTCGGGCGGCGGGTCGGTGGCGAATGCCAGCTCGGGTTCCGGCGTAGGTGGTGTGGGACGCGTGGAGGAAGCGCGGGGCATACGTTCAATGCGGCCGAACTCCGCCGTAAACAGCTGAGGCTGCCGCCACACCGAAGGAACGGAGGTGACGAACTCGCCCTTCGTGGTGTCGTAGATTGCCGCTTCAGTCGTGCGGAGCATAGGCGCAAGTGTCTTGGCGTCGTGATGCGACGTGCCTCCTGCCATCTTGATCGCGGTGTTTGCAGAGAGGCCACCAAGGAGGCCCTGCGCTTCATTGAGTTGGTCGAGGTCTTGGTGCGCCATAACGACGCCAACATTGAACTTACGGGCTTGCTCCAAGAGGCTGCGCAAGACATGCCCGGTGTGTTTGAAGTACTCATGACATTCATCGATATAGATCACGCAGGGTTTGGCATTTACCCCTCGAGAAACGATGGCTTGGTAAAGGAGCCCCAGGAATATCGCGCCGATGACGGATGACTTTCCGCGCTGAAAGAAGCCCTTGTTGGTGTCGATGAGGATGAGCTTCCCGGCCTGCATATCGCCAAGAAAGTCGACGTCCATGCGCCTGTGCGAGAACATGCGGTCGAGAGTGGAATCGGATAGAACTGAATACAGACGGCGAGCGACCTCCTCGCGTGTCCCCGCGTACTGGTCGCCGCGACCGCGCTTCATGTAGTCGGTTGTAAGGAATCGTTGGGCGGTGCCGGTAAGCGATGCCACCTCGTCTTCGTATCCATTAATGCCGTCATCGGACAGAAGTCGAAACAGAGTATCGATAGTCGCTCCTTTGATGCGCGCCATAAGCGGCAAGAGCATATCGAAGATGATGGCCTGCTTGTCCGTGAAAGCCGAAGTCTCGAAGATCGAATTGATGATGAACTTATACGTTTCCAACGTGGCGTTGAGTGCGGCCGGGCTCTCCGGGTTGACGTTGAAGAGATTGAGAGCAGGCGGGTTGTAGGCAGGGTCGATATACCGAAACTTGTCCGGGTTATTCTTCCAGAGATCGAGTGATGCTAGGAGCGGAATGATCTGGCTCTGGCTGTCCATGACAATCACTGTCATCTCTCCCATCAGGACCTTGGGAAGATCGAGGGAGATGAGGTGCTGGAGCGTCTGAGTCTTCCCGTGACCAGAGCCGCCTACGATCCAGTGGTGGGCCGCGCGTACTTGGAACGGTATGGCATCGAACCGGAACCTCGCTGCTTCTGCGGCGAGTCGGTCGCGCTCCTTGGCTTCTAGAAGTAACCGCTCGCTCTCCGCCTTAGCTTCGGCCGCGATCTGCTCTTGGTCCTTCGCGTACCAGTATCGGAGGTAGAAGCCCCCGCCGGCGAGAAGGAGGATGAAGACAACATACTCCATTGTTCGTCTCCCAGTCTTGGCCGGGCATAGAAAGCCCGTGTCCGTTTCTGCACCCGCTTTAGCGCTTTTCGCGGGTGGTGAGGAGCGGCTATTGCAACCAGCTTCGTGACGGACGGCTTGTCCCCCTCGATCGTGCGCACGTATGCGTATCGGTTGGGCGTCTTGAGGAGGTGTTGCTCGGGGACATCAAGATACCGTGACAAAAGCTCGCTGTCGTAGGGGCCGATACGGAAGGCGATTGTGGTGCCGACGTTGCCGACGATTGCCTGAGGAAGCCCTTCGGGGAGCTGGTCGAGGTACTGGTGGAACAGTGCCAAGTTGAGGCGGTACTTGCGGCTTTCCGAGAGCACCTTCTTGGTCGTAGTAGAAACGAAGCTCGCCGCCTCTTCGATGTACAGTGTGAAGTCCTGCCGATCCTCCTCGGGGATGGCCTCCCGTTCATGTGCGGCCTGCTGGATGCGCGCCAGGAGAAGGGAGCCCAAGATGTCGGAGGCATCCGATCCGATGACTGTGGAAAGATTGCAGATGAGGATCTTTCGGTTGTTGATGATGTACGGAATGCTGATCGTCGGCTCCTGGGCGAAGATGTCCCGGAGAATGGGGTTGTAGACGAACTCGCCGAGCTTGGTCGTGATCGGTTGGATGGCCGTGCCGAACTCGCGTTTCGAAATGACCTTGGGGAACTCGTTCCGCCAGTACGACACGATGGCCTTATCCGGACATCGCATGAGCAATGCCTCGCGGTACGCCTCGTCGAGGAGCATCC
>CAMDBX010000197.1 GCA_945889445.1 Rhizobium sp. Q54 | reverse complement strand
CAGACCACGTTCTTGTTCATCTCAAACATCAGAACCATATCGCCAGGTTGCTGACCTATCTTGAAGGGAAACCTCTTCATCTCGCAGGCCGCTCATCTGGTCAGCCCATCGCATTGGGGGCGTTCCTCGCATCGATCGACCTCGGGCTTTGCAACTACGATCATCCGGCTGCCGACCACGAAATCCTTTGGGATGTTAAGCACTCGGCAAGTCTTGTGTCACTCATAGATCAGATGTCTGTCGATTGGAAAAGGCAACCGGCGGCAGGAGCTCTTCTGGGGTTTGCGGAGCACGTCAAACCATTTGAGCGAAATCTCCCCGCCCAGGTCATCCACAACGATTTCAACCCGCACAATGTGTTGGTGAACGAACAGGATAATAATGCCATTACCGGCATACTTGATTTCGGCGATATAGTCCGGGCGCCACGCATTTACGAAGTCGCCATCGCCGGTTCCTACCAGGTGTTGCCTTCGGACACACCACTGAAAGACGCAGCGGAGCTGGTCGCCGGTTATCACAGCGTATCGCCCCTTTCACCGACCGAACTCTCCATGATCTACGATATCATATTGGCGCGCCAGGCCATGACCGTGGCAATCACAACGTGGCGCGCCAAACTTTATCCCGAGAACAAAGCGTACATCCTGAAAAACACCGTACGTGCTCAAGAAGGGCTCGAAGTCATGTCCCGAATATCCAGAAAAACGGCCGGCCAGTTGTTCCGCAACGCCTGTGGCGTGGAGTGGGTTAATGAAGGTGACTGAGAAGCGACCCTTTAATCCAGGGATGGTGAATGCATACGTACCGGGAGCAAGCGACAGGCTTGGGGCGGAGGAACAGTCGCTGATCGAGAGGCGCGATCGTGCGCTTGGCCCGGCCTACCGCCTTTTCTACGAGGAGCCGGTCCACATCGTGCGAGGCAGCGGCGTCTGGCTTGAAGATGCCGCCGGCGACAAGTATCTTGATGTCTACAACAATGTTACTTCGGTCGGTCATTGCCACCCTAAAGTGGTGGAAGCGATTCAGCGCCAGACCGCGACGCTCAATACGCACACCCGCTATCTTCACGAGACGATACTCGGCTACGCGGAAGATCTGCTTACAACGTTTCCCGAACATCTGAACCATGTGATGTTCACCTGCACCGGAAGCGAAGCCAATGACCTAGCGTACCGCATTTCCAAAGCGTATACCGGCGCTGCCGGAGTGATCGTCACTTCACTTGCGTATCACGGAATCACCGATGCCGTTTCGCAGTTTTCCCCTTCACTGGGCGAGTTTGTTCCGCTCGGTTCGCATGTGCGAGCAGTGCCCGCCCCCGATGCTTATCGTTTCGACAGAAGTACGCTTGCCGAGAAACTTGCCGCCGACGTTAGAGCCGCCATCGCTGATCTGCACGCCAGCGGCCACAAGCTCGCGATGTTCATCTGCGACGGTATTTTTTCAAGTGACGGTGTTCTTTCCGATCCCGCCGGGTTTCTGGGTATGGCTGTTGACGAAGTTCGACGGGCGGGCGGCCTTTACGTGGCTGACGAGGTTCAGCCGGGTTTCGGTCGGACCGGCGAGGCTATGTGGGGATACCAGCGTCATGGGGTAAGCCCCGACATGGTCACGATCGGAAAGCCAATGGGTAACGGACAGCCAATTGCCGGCGTCGTCATGCGCTCGGACGTGGTTGATCATTTCGGACGGCACACGCGTTATTTCAACACGTTCGGCGGCAATCCGGTGGCCTGCGCGGCTGCGCAGGCGGTGATCTAAGGTACGAAAAGCTAGTTTCCTGTTGTCATGAATACGCTCGCTTTCAGATTAGACAGGTTTGAACAGGTCTGATATGGGGTAGGTATGGCAATTTCCAAGCTCAGGGCAGTTTCCGTTGCTACCGCGAAGACTGAGCGGGTTGCCCAGAGTTTGGAAGACGATATCCGATCTGGGAAGCTTGGTTTTGGTGACCAACTCGAAAGCGAAAATGCGCTGGTGCGTCGATTTGCGGTGAGCCGCAATACTGTTCGCAAGGGACTGGAAACGCTCGCTGGCAAGGGATTGATTACGACGCGAGTCGGAATTGGATCCTTCGTCACTTTCGATGGTCAGCCCATCGACGACGCGCTTGGTTGGACACGTGCCCTATCGAAGCAACAGGATGCTGTTCATACGGCTCTTCTGCGATTAGCGCTCATCATAGATTCTGATCTTTCGTGTATGCTGAAGTTGCGCAAGTACGATTTCATCGCAGTGGACCGTACACGTTCATTGAAGAACACATGGCGGGTCGTATCCATCGAGCGCAGCCGTGTGCCTCTCCGTCAAGGGCTTGAGGCTGTGGTCAGCGATGGCCTTGTAGATGGTTCGCTCTCTGCCACACTTTTATCTGCCGGGCTTCGCGCGGCCAGTGGCGAGGAATGGGCGGAGATCGAGTGCCTTAGCGCCGAAGATGCAGCGATTGCCGGTGTTACCCCTGGCACCCCTTTCCTGCGCACCAGACGACTGGTCCGTGACGCCGAGGGGGAGGTCATCGAGTACGTGGTGAGTCTACTGGATCCCAAACACTTTGCGTTGCATTTGGAGTTTTGATGACCAAATCACTCCTCCAGCAAAGGGCCTTGGGTGCGCTGGCAGGTGTGGCGATCGGTGATGCGATGGGAATGCCCACGCAAACTTTGAGCCGGGAAGAGATAGCTCGACTCTACGGCTTGGTTGAAGGGTTCCGGGATGCTGTCCCTCAACAGCCGGTGAGCGGCGGTTTACCCGCGGGTACCATCACAGACGACACCGAACAGAGTATCCTGGTTGCCCACCACCTCATTGCCCGTAACGGCGTGATGGACCAAGGGGTCTGGGCGCAGGAACTGCTCGCATGGGAGCGGGACACCCATGCGCGTGGCGTCAATGATCTGCTGGGACCTTCCACCAAGCGCGCCATAGAGGCGCTTCAGCGAGGAGTGCCGGCGAGCGAAGCCGGAAGGCTTGGCACCACCAATGGCGCGGCCATGCGTATTGTGCCGGTGGCAATTGCAACGCCTGCCTACCCGCTTGAAGATCTGGTTGATGCCGTCGAGGCGAGCTGTCGCTTGACGCATTATACCTCAGAGGCAATTGGAGCGGCGTCAGCCGTGGCCGCCGCCGTCAGTGCTGGCATTGAAGGCGCTCGTCTGGATAGAGTTCTCGAGGTGGCCCAGAATGCCGCCGTGTTGGGCGAGAGAAGGGGAGAGCCGGCCAAGTCGGGGTCGATCAGCGCCCGCATCGCGGAAGCCCTTGCGCTGGCAGCTGGGCGGAGCGGACCTGCCGCAGCCTTTGATATCGCTGACCGTATCGGCACAAGCGTGTCGGCGTTGCAGTCCATTCCGATGGCGTTTGCCTTGTTACGCCTCACGGGGGCCGATCCATGGACCTGCGCGCTTCTTAGCGCTTCGGTCGGCGACGATACGGATACGATTGGAGCCATCGCCTGCGGCATGGCCGGTGCGTGTAAGGGCATTGATGCAATTCCGGCAGATGCCTGGACGTTCGTGCAAAGCGTAAATGGCCTCGAACTCGGTGCGATTGTTGATGGTTTATTGCGCATTCGAACCAAGCGCCAGGTGCGGGCTTCATGAGTGGCGGTCTGCTTCAGCTCTCAGGCGTCGTTGTGGATCTCGTTCACCAGGTCGATCACTTGCCTGCGCCCGGTGAGGAAGTGGAAACGCCGACCTTCCAGATGACGGCAGGTGGTGGTTTCAACGCCATGGCGGCAGCCCGGCGCATGGGGGTGACGGTCACCTATGGAGGTGTCCTCGGCACTGGACCTTTGGCGGAAATTGCCATGCGGGGCCTGGATGCAGAAGGCATCTCACTGTCCTTGGCAAAGCGCGCACCCATTGACCAAGGTAGCTGCGCCGTCATTGTTGACCACACCGGCGAACGAAGCTTCATCACCCACCACGGCGCAGAACGAGAGATTGACCTCACGCATCTGGGATCGCTTCATGTGGACTCCTGGGACTATGCATTGCTGACGGGATACTCGCTCTACAAGCCAGGGAGCGCTGCGGCGTTCCTTTCCTGGCTTCCTCAATTGCCAAGGCCGCCTCTGATGTTCTTCGATCCTGGCCCTGTCGTCGCAAACATTGACCTGAGTACGTTGGAGAAGGCGATGGTGCAGGCTGACTGGGTCAGTGCGAATGCAGGTGAATCGAAAGTGCTAACAGGAGAGAGCGATCCTGCTGAGGCGGTGGCCAAGCTTGCCCGGGGACGCAGGGGCGCGCTGGTCAGGCGCGGAGCTGAAGGCTGTTGGGTCCATCATGGCGGGAAATGCGCGCATGTCCCTGGCTATTCAGTGGATGCCGTTGACACAAATGGAGCTGGCGACACACATGATGGAGTGTTCATTGCTGCAATGATCCGTGGCTTTGCAGCCTTTGACGCAGCCACGATCGCCAACGCGGCGGCTGCACTTTCCACAACTAGAATTGGTCCGGCCACGTCGCCGGATGCAACCGAAACCCGCCATTTTCTAGCAGCGCGTGGAGAGACCCTCGCCGCATCTAGGATCTGGGAACGGGCTCAACCGGGCGCCAAAGACGCCCCCAAGGAGGAGGACAGGGAATGAACAGGATCAACAGGCGCGTTCTGCTCGGCGCGATGAGCGCCGCAGTGCTGGCGGGTTCCGCAGGGCTCGCCATGGCGGCGGGTGAAATCCGCGTGCTCAACTGGCAGGGCTATGGCACAGATGAGGCCTTTGCGACGGAAGCCTTCGAGAAGAAGACTGGCGTCAAGGTCGTACATGACTATTTCACCTCCGAACAGGAGATGCTGACGAAGTTGCGCACCAACCCGGGC
>CAMDBX010000196.1 GCA_945889445.1 Rhizobium sp. Q54 | reverse complement strand
TTCCCGCTGGCTACGTAACCACCGCCTTCGATCCGGTCTTTCAGCTTTCCGCCGACGGCAAATCATACGTGTCGGTTGGGTCCGACAGGCCAACCAAGCTGGCCGCGCCGGGCCTGCCGTTTTCACTTGTTTTCCGTGCCGAACCCGGCGCGGAAGATACCATTCTGGAGATCGCGGCGGCCTACGAAGCGGCCTCGAAACGCCGTGTTCCGCCGCCTGATTTCGGCCCGCTCTAAGGCAGAATTTACTCTGCAGAGATTGGCCTTCAAAGCAGCCCGGCTCCGGCGTGGTCCTGGAACAGCTCCTGGTCCCGGATATAGGCGGTGAGCGTATCGGTTGACGGGCGCCGGCTCGTCGCCATCATTTAGCGCTGTCGTTTATCGATGTCCGTGATACGGCTGCCGTGGCGGCAGAAATCCTGGTATCGCAGGTCATTGGAAAGCCAATTTGGGTGACCACCGTTTCGCCTGACATCTTAGGCGAGAGGATGGCTTCGACGGGAGCGCCGACATGGATGGTAGAGCACACCGTATCGATCGCTTTCACCATCCGTAATGGCGGATTCACTCCAGAGCGGTGTCAGATCATCAGAGAGGCGCTAGGCCGCGAGCCGCTCTCCACGTTTGACTTTGCTCAAGACCACAAGGATATGTTTCAGTGATCGGCCTCGGGCCCTTGGTGCCCGTGAGGGGTCAATCGATATGCAGCTTAAACGGAGGAAGTGCCAAGATGCTGATTTTCCGAAACCCGAAAACCATTGCGCCTCCCGTCGGCGCCTACAGCCATAGCGTAGAAGTGCCGCCGAATGCCCGGTGGCTCTACATTGCTGGGACGGTAGGTAACCGCCTGGATGGGTCGGTACCAGCGAGCTTTGAAGAGCAGCACGAGCAGGTGTGGCTGAACACCGTTCAAATTCTCGAAGATGCGGGCATGACCGCGAGCGACATCGTGCATTTGAATGTCTACGCCACCGATCCCAGCGGCCTGAAGTGGCTGCGTCCCCATCGCGAGAAGTACATCACCAGCGGAAAGCTCCCCGGATCGACCTGGGTCGTCGTTTCGGCCCTCGCCAATCCGAGCTGGCTCGTCGAAATGGAAACTGTAGCCGCCAAAGTGTGAGGCAGCTCGCCAACCGCAAGCAGGCACGATGAATAGTCAATCGCCTGTTTGCGTTGCTCCACGACGGGCCGGATGCCGTTCTGAAGCAGCGGGTGAGCCTCGAAGTTCGGCTTTACCAACGCCCATCGCGTGAAAACGAAATGAATATGAACCTTCTCGTTCAGTCTGCGCTGTAAAGGCAATCAGACGCTTAGGTCTCTACCAGCGGGTAACGGGCGCTACCGGCCTAGGCGGCGGAGACCTTCGTCTAGCGAGGAAACGAGCTACCGGCATTGACCGGGATCAAACGGAGGCTTTCGAGCTTGCCAGGTTTCCGAAGGACTAGCGGGACTGGTTCCTATCCGGTCTCTCGTTCGATCCAGATGCGCGGAAGTGAAACTCGAGCGCCAGAGCGAGACCAGAATGGGGATTTCGCAGTCTGCTACCCGACTTGAGAGGCAGGAGGAGAGGCGTCCGCTATTAGCGCTAAGCGAACGTTCAAACCCAAGCCCCGAATGGTCGCCATCAGAGGCATAGCGGACTTTGACCAAAACCGGCGCTGAATGGGTCGGTCGCTAATGAGCCAAAGCAGACATCAACTTTATAAGGTCCGGGAAAAGGCAACGATGGCTTTGGTCCCTAGAGCCTACCTTTGCATCCCCCATTTTTGGACGGTTCTCGTTTCAATTGATTTGAAAATGACAGATTCAACGAAAAGGCCGATGACGATGACCGTTAGGAGGCCGGCAAAGACCCGCGGCGTGTCAAGTTCCGACCTCGCTTCGAAAACGTACCACCCAAGACCACCGGATCGGGAGGAAACGCCGAATACTAACTCGGCGGCGATCAGTGTGCGCCAAGCAAATGCCCAGCCAATCTTGAGACCGGAGAGAATTGCAGGGAAAGCCGCCGGGATCATGACGAACGCGACGTAACCTGCAACTCTAAGGCCGTAGTTGCGGCCGGACAGACGTAGCGTTTCAGGGACAGACCGGAAGCCGGTGAGTGTAGAAAGCGCGACTGCCCAAAGTACAGAGTGGATGATGACGAATACCAGGGATGGGGTGCCGAGCCCGAACCAGATGAGGGCGAGCGGGAGCACGGCAATCGCGGGCAGCGGATTGAACATGGCCGTTAGCGTGTTGAGAATATCCGCGCCGATGCGCGACGAGATGGCAATGGAAGTGAGCAAGCCAGCCAGGAGTATTCCGCCGGCGTATCCGAGAACGAGAGGATAGAGCGAGGTGCGCGTACGGTCGACGAGAGTGCCGTCCAATAGATCGCCAACAAAGGTCTTCAGAGTGAGAGTGAAGGTGGGGAATAACAGCGAGTTGTCCAGCCACCTTGCATAAATCTCCCACGTGATGACAAGGAAGAGGAGTATGCCAGCGCGCCGGATCGCGTCGTTGTTTGCAAGCCGCTCGGGAAACGAAAGCCGTCGCTGAACGTCGCCAATATCGCTGGCATCCAAAAGAGCGAACTCCAGATCAGGTCGAGGTCCCGAGACATGGATTCTTGGTTTTACCAGATCGCGGGCAGCTTCACCGAGAGCGGTTTCGTTTATTGCCATGGCTGTTTCTCAGTCCTTGCCGAAAGGGTTAGTGTGATCCAGCAGCGGCGCTTGCCGGCTCTGGGGCGTGCTTCGGCTCGTCTTCGAACAGTAGAGTGTGTATGCGTTTGGACAGTACGCCGAAGGCAGGACTGTCGACTTCTGCATAGGAAAGGGCGCCCGCCTCAAGCTCTGCACGGACCCGTCCCGGATGGGGAGAAAGAATGAGGATGCGCGACCCGACGACGATCGCTTCCTCGATGGAGTGGGTAACGAATAACATCGTGAAGCGGAGTTGGTCCCAGAGTGAGAGAAGCTCCTCCTGCATTTTCCTGCGGGTGAGAGCGTCGAGAGCGGCGAACGGCTCGTCCATGAGCAGAACGTCGGGTTCGAGGGCCATAGCGCGAGCGATGGCAACACGCATTTTCATGCCGCCGGAGAGCATGTGCGGATAGACTTTCGCAAATTTGGAGAGACTAACCTTGTCGATGGCGGAGAGGGCGCGATCCCGGACTTCAGACCGGGTGTATTTTTTGGCGACCTGCATTGGAAACATGACGTTCTGCAGGACGGTCTTCCAAGGCATAAGTTGTTCGAACTCCTGGAAGACCATCATGCGGTCAGGTCCCGGCTCACGAATTTCGTGACCGTTGACAACTATTGAGCCGCCGACTGGACGAATAAAGCCGCCGATGGCCTTAAGCAGAGTGGACTTTCCACAACCGGAAGGGCCCAGGATAACGTAACGGTCGCCGTGCTGAACGGTGCACGAGACTTTATAGGTCGCCGTCACTAGGTGATCGGTCGTTTTGTACTGCAACGTTACATTCCGGACCTGGACGAGCCCGCTCGAAGACGATTCCATGATTATACTTCCCTCGCGCCCCAGTACGCGGCGTTGGGTTCAAAATAGCAATCTAGGCTTCTAGTGCTTGCCTTGCGAGTGGGGCCTCATTATCACTATAGGCCTCAATCACCCGGTTGGCTGTGGACGTAAGAGAAAAACAAGTCCTTCCAGCTTTCTGGCACTGTCTTCATGCTCCCGATGCGCTTCAGGAACTCCACGTAGCTCATGAATTTTTGCGGCGTCAGCGTGTAGACGGTGCCGGGATCGTTTAGCAGTTCCAAAATTTCGGCCTTTGAAACATTCTTGCTGTTCGACATCTCAATATAGATCTCCGCTGCCCGATCTTTATTGTTGCGGATCAACGTTTGAGCGTCGTCCAGGGACTTAACCAACGCTTCGATCGCCTTCGGATTGTCTTCGCCGAACTTTGCCGTGGTGAAGAGCAGATTGAACGTTGGGAGGCCGCCCAATACGTCTTCTGAAGTGAGGATCGTACGGATATTGGGATTCTTTACTTCAATGTTCTGAAATGGCGGGGACGTGAAGTGGGCGGTGATCTCGGTCTTGCCAGAGAGCAACGTGTTCATCCCGTCCGGATGGGATAAGGAGACGGTAAGCGGATCGAACTTGTTATATTGCGCGTCTCCAAAGGCCTTGGCGGCCGCCATCTGAAGCAAAATAGCGGGCACTGACGTCTTAATCGCTGTAACGGCAATGCGGTCTTTTTCCGTGAAGTCACGCACCGATTTGACGTTCGGATCACGCGTATTGAGCCACATCGACTGACTCAGCAGCGGCGCGATGCCCTTGATCTCGTTCCGGGTCCCTTTGGTGCGCGCCCAAAACAGGAGAAAACCGGGGGGGCCATTGGTAATGACGTCGAGATTGCCGGAAATGAGTGCTTCATTCGCCGCCGTATTGGTGCCGAGGGTTAGATAGACTGGCTTGGTCGAGATGCCTAATTCAGCCGCTCGCTTCTCATAGAGCTTCTGGCTCTCCATGACCATGAGGGGCAGATAGGCAAGGCCATACTGCTTACCGATACGTATCTCGTTCGTTTCCGCTTCTGCTGGAGAATAAGCTATCGTCAATATCGCGGTAGCGGCCAAGGCTATTACAAATCGAGATGTTCTAAGCATGTGAGCCCTCTATGAGTGTGAGTTGTGCGGCTTGTGATGTAATTTTGAACTTTTGTAAGGTCATCTTTTAGCCGGGATTCCCCAGATGGCTCCCGAACTGGGGTGGATACTCGCGTTTTACGGGGCTTTCAGCAAGACAGAAGTGCGGTCCGGGCGGCTACCGTCAACTCGGGCAGCCCGAACGGTGGTCGAGGGGCTGATCTGACCATTTTCGCT
>CAMDBX010000195.1 GCA_945889445.1 Rhizobium sp. Q54 | reverse complement strand
GTTGGTATGGATAGTCATACGCACAGTGCGCAAGTTCGTCATTTGGAGGTGGTGGAGACCGGCCGGCGCCGGCGTTGGTCGGAGGAGGAGAAGCTTCGGATCGTGGCGGAGAGCCTGAGCGGTCCGCGGCTGGTTTCGGCGACGGCGCGCCGTTACGGGATCTCGCCTGGGCTGCTTTACACGTGGCGTCGGGCGTTTGGGGTTGAGCGGAATGGTGCGGAGAGCTCGGCGCCTGGGTTTGTTCCAGCGATCGTCACTCCAGATACGCGGCCGAGCATCACGGCGAGCCCGGCCGGGCGCATGGAGATCGTCATTGGCAAGGGGCGTCGGATCATCGTCGATGCCGGGGTTGATGCCGCGGCCCTGGCGCGGGTGATCGATGTTCTCGAACGGCGATGATCCCGATCCCGTCGGGTGTCCGGGTTTGGCTGGCAACCGGGGTGACCGACATGCGGCGCGGCATGAACGGGCTGTCGCTGCAGGTCCAGGAAGCCTTCGGCCGTGATCCCCATGGCGGCGATCTTTACGTCTTCCGCGGCCGTCGAGGGGACCTGATCAAGGTCCTTTGGCATGACGGGCTCGGAGTGTCCCTCTATGCCAAACGGCTGGAACGGGGGCGCTTCATCTGGCCGGCGGCGGCCGGCGGTGTCGTGGCGATCACGCCGGCGCAGCTCAGTTACCTCTTGGAAGCGATCGACTGGCGCCACCCGCAACACACCTGGCGGCCGAGTGCGGCAGGGTGACTCATCCCCAGGAATGTTGGGCCGGGAAGCCAGCGAATCTGCTCTTCTCCGGCTATGGGCAACTCCGGCTCCGATGACGATCTGCCGACCGATGTAGGGACGCTGCAACGTCTCCTGGCGGAGCGCGAGGCAGAGCTCTCCAAGAGCCGATCGGATCTCGCCGAGGCCCGCGCCCGGGAATCCAGCAAAGAGGCGGTGATCGCGCATCTTCAACTCGCCATCGCCAAGATGCGGCGCGAACTCTACGGCCAGCGCAGCGAACGCAGCACGCGGCTTCTGGATCAGATGGAGCTGGAACTGGAGGAGCTCGAGGCAGCCGCGTCCGAAGATGACCTTGCTGCCGAGCAGGCCGCCGCCGCGATTGGCACGGCGGTCCGCTCCTTTACCCGCAAGAGGCCGTCGCGTCAGCCATTCCCCGAACATCTGCCGCGCGAGCGGATCGTCATTCCCGGCCCGGCCGCCTGCCATTGCTGCGGCTCGACCCGCCTCGCCAAGCTGGGGGAAGACGTGACCGAGACGCTGGAGGTGGTGCCGCGGCAATGGAAGGTGCTTCAGCACGTACGAGAGAAGTTTACCTGCCGGGCCTGTGAGGCTATCAGCCAGGCTCCGGCGCCGTTCCATGTGCTGCCGCGCGGCTTTGCCGGCCCGAGCCTTCTGGCCATGGTGCTGTTCGAGAAGTACGGCCAGCACCAGCCACTCAACCGGCAATCGGAACGCTACGGACGGGAAGGCATCGCTCTCAGCCTGTCGACGCTGGCCGACCAGGTCGGCGGCTGCTCGGCGTTGCTGCGCCCGCTCTACGATCTGATCGGCGCGCATGTCCTGGCTGGCAGCCGGGTGCATGGCGATGACACGACGGTACCGGTCCTGGCCAAGGGCCAGACGACGACCGGTCGGATATGGGTCTACGCCCGTGACGACGGGCCCTTCGGCGCGTCCGATCCGCCGGCGGCGGTGTTCCATTACTCGCGCGATCGCAGCGGCGATCATCCTCAGCGCCATCTGGAGAACTATGCCGGCATCCTGCAGGCCGATGCCTTTGCCGGGTTCAATCGGCTCTACGACACCGATCGCCGACCGGGCCCGATCACCGAGGCCGCATGCTGGGCGCACGCCAGGCGCAAGTTCTTCGAGCTGGCCGACATCGCCACCAAGGCCCGCGGCAAGCTGGCGGTGATCGCGCCGCTCGCCCTGGAGGCGGTCAAGCGCATCGACGCGATCTTCACGGTCGAGCGCGAGATCAACGGACTCGGTGTAGCCGAGCGACTGGCCGTCCGCCGGCAACGCGCCGAGCCGCTCGTCGCCGACCTGGAACAGTGGATGCGGACGGAACGCGCCCGGCTGTCGCGGCATGCCGACGTCGCCAAAGCCATGGACTACATGCTCAAACGCTGGGTCGCCTTCACCCGCTTCCTGGATGACGGCCGTATCTGCCTGACCAACAACGCCGCCGAGCGGGCCCTGCGCGGCATCGCCCTCGGGCGCAAAGCATGGCTGTTCGCGGGCTCCGATCGCGGCGGCGAACGCGCCGCGCTCATGTACACGCTGATCCAGACGGCGCGGCTCAACGACGTCGACCCGCAAGCATGGCTCGCCGATGTGCTCGCCCGCATCAACGAGCACAAGATCACCGACCTTGGTGCGCTGTTGCCGTGGTGCTGGGCCGCTGAGTGGGGGCGTCGTAAGCTGGCGGCATGACCGCCGACAGCATCGCCCGCCTCAAGATCACGCTCGACAACGTCAAGCCTACGGTTCTGCGTCGCATCGAGGTGCCGCTCGGAATCCCGCTCGACCGGCTGCATCTGGTCATCCAGGTGGCAATGGGCTGGACCGACAGCCATCTCTACGAGATCCGCGCCGGCGACGTCGGATGGGGTATTCCAGACCCCGACTGGGGCGGTGGCTCGCTCGATGCGCGCAAGGCCCGCCTCGTCGATGTCCAAGACGTCGGCGTGAAGACGTTCAAATATCTCTACGACTTTGGCGACGGCTGGCAGCACACGATCAAGATCGAGCACATCGCCGATGCCACGCCGGGTGCCGCATACCCGCGCCTGATCGACGCCACAGGTCGCTGTCCGCCCGAAGACGTCGGCGGTCCCTGGGGCTACGCAGAATTCCTCGAAGCCATCACTGACCCCAAGCACCTGCGCCATGCAGAGCTTACGGAATGGGTCGGCGACGCCTTCGATCCCGATGCGGTCGACACCGTGAGACATGCCAACGCCCTTGCAGCCCTCGCCAAGCAGTGGTCGCGAAAGCTCCCCGTTACACCAAAACGGGCCAACTGACCTGCGGTCCTCACCGGAGGCCTACGGCGAAGGCGCTCGGGATCAGCCGGGGCAGCGTCTATTACCTGCCCCGGCCGGTGCCGGCGGCCGACCTGGCGGCCATGCGCCGGATGGACAAGTTGCACCTCGAGTGCCCGTTCGCAGGCAGCCGGATGCTGCGGGATCTCTTGAACAGGGAAGGCATCGCGATCGGTCGCCGGCATGTCGCGACCCTGATGAAGCGAATGGGCATTGAGGCGCTCTACCGCAAGCCCAACACCTCGAAGCCGGCGCCGGGCCACAGGATCTACCCGTACCTGCTGCGCGGGATGACCATCGACCGCCCGAACCAGGTTTGGGCGATGGACATCACCTACGTGCCGATGGCGCGCGGCTTCGTCTATCTTGCCGCCGTGGTCGACTGGTACAGCCGTCGGGTTCTCGCCTGGCGGCTGTCGATCACAATGGAAGCCACCTTCTGCGTCGAGGCGCTCGAGGACGCGCTCGCCAGATACGGCAAGCCCGAGATCTTCAACACCGATCAGGGTTCGCAGTTCACCAGCCAATCCTTCACCGGCGTCCTGGCCAAGGCCGAAATCGCCATCAGCATGGACGGCAAGGGCTCCTGGCGCGACAATGTCTTCGTCGAGCGGCTCTGGCGCACGATCAAGTACGAGGAGATCTACCTCAGGGCTTACGACACGGTCAGCGAGGCGCGTGCCTCAATCGGCCGCTATCTCGGCTTCTACAATGCCCGCAGACCTCATTCGAGCCTCGACCGGCGGACGCCGGACCAAGCCTACTTCACCCGGCTCCCGCGGATCGCGGCGGCCTGAAACCGGCAGGCCTCCACTTATCCAGCCAGGAACGCTGTTCAGACGAGCGGAGCCACCTCAGTGCGGCGAGCTCACGCGCGTACTTTCGGATGGTGCGCGACGCCGCCGTGTCTCGAATGGCCTCGTCGGCTGACAGTTCGCTGAGGATTTCGGCGACCTTCTCATCAAACGCGCCCTCGATGGCCTCGTACCACTCTTCTGTCACTTGGCCGATATGGAGCACCCATCCGAAACAAACCCCACCATGGCCATCGTCGGCTTGCCATTCGCCTTCTCCGTGCGCCGGATGAGATCGGTGAAGCGGCTTGCGATGCTCGGATCCTGCTCCCCGTCCACGCTCAGAGCTTCGTAGGCGCCGGCGGCCTCCTCCTCGGCGTCGAAGATCGCCTCGGCGAGGTAGATCAACTTCGGATGCGACGCCTCGATGACTCGCAAGATTTCATCGGGATCGAGCACCACCTTGAGCACGTTGCGATCACCCTGAGTCCAGCCTTGCACAATACAACTTTGTGCCGTCTCCGCACTGGCGCGGGCTCCCCCCTTACGAAAGCCAGGACTGCATCTGATGTCGTCATCTCAAGGTTCCTCATGCGGAACGCCGCAGTTCAATTGTACTACCGCGTAGCGTCCGAACGACATCAAACCCCGCAGGAATTTGCTGTTTGACGCTTTCCACGTGACTGATGACCCCGACCGCGCGATCTTGGCCGACGAGATCACGTAGCGTGTCCAAGGCGACATCGAGCGTCTCATCATCCAAGTGCCCGAAGCCTTCGTCGATGAAGATGGCGTCGAGCTTCACGCCGCCCGCTTCTGCCTGGACCACGTCCGAGAGACCAAGCGCGAGCGACAGCGAGGCAAGGAAACCCTCGCCCCCGGACAGCGTGTGCGCGTCGCGCTTCTGATCTGTGTGGGCGTCGTAGACTTCGATATCCAAACCCGCGCGCGCACGACCATCGCCGCCTTCAAACTTGCGCAGGAGAGCAAAACGTCCCCGTGAC
>CAMDBX010000194.1 GCA_945889445.1 Rhizobium sp. Q54 | reverse complement strand
ATCAACCAGCCGGCTGCAGTCCGCCCAGTCGTGCTGGCCGCCAACGGCGCCCTTTCCACCAACGAAGCATAGGAGAAATCTCAATGTTCACGTCGATCGACAAGGCGCTCGTCGCCGCCATCATGGGCGTCCTGTTCATTTTCCAAACTGACACCGGGTTCAGCATGGCCTGGGCAACACCCGACACCATCGCCACCATCATCGGTCTCATCACGCCCGTGCTGGTCTGGGCTATTCCCAACAAGAAGGTGGCCTGAGCATGAGCTGGCAGGAGGGCGTTGCGGTCACGGTGGTGCTTCTCGGCCTCGGAGCCGGAGCGTTCCTCATGGCGCAGCGGCCCTCTTTCTGGATCGAGTTCGGGTTACGGCTGGCGGGGGCGCTGCTGCCATTGGCATGGAGCTACGTCTCGAAGAGGATGCCGCCGGAGGAGGAGACTGTCTGGCGCGTGGCTGAGAAGCGAGGGCAGAGGGATGAGTGGAGGAAAATGCTGCGACCTGGGCGATGAGGTCTTGAAGGCATCTTTAATTGGAGCTTGGCCCGTCGAACCATGGTGGCCTTGAACTCTGCTTGGTTTGGGTCGCTCGGCTTGGGTTGATTAATTTCAGAAAAACCAGATGAAAACCAATTTATATCAATAATTTAAGTAGTCGCATCGCCAAATATCAGCCCGCGACGCGAATCAGGATTGACTCCAATCGGAACGTTCCAGTAAGAAATCGGAACGTTCCAGTGGAACGATCCAGTTCTTGGGAGGTCGATTTGCGGTGGGCACTTGTCGGGGCAAGCACGATCGCAGCGGAATATGTGATCCAGGCGATACGGGCGATACCGGGCGGCACTGTTCAATGTGTGGTGAGCAGTTCACCGAAGTGGGCTGCCGAGTACGCCGCCAATCACCAGATACCTGCATCTGGCACCGACCTCTCGGCCGTATTGGCTGACCCTCGAGTGGATGCGGTCTACATCTCCACAACCAACGAGAAGCACTTTCCGCAGGCGATGGCGGCCATTGCCGCCGGTAAGCATGTCTTTTGCGAGAAGCCGCTCGGAATGACGTTGGACGAGGCCTGTGAAATGGTCCGTGCTGCTGAGAGCAGGGGGATTGTGTTCGCAACCAATCACCACCTTCGCTGTGCCGGGAGCCACCGCGCCATTCGGTCACTCGTTGAAAAGGGCCGAATCGGGCGCGTTCTCTCCATGCGTGTTCACCACGCCGTGTATCTGCCGCCGCACCTGCAAGGTTGGCGATTGAACGACCCGGGAGCGGGTGGGGGCGTAATTCCGGACATCACTGTTCACGACGCAGATACTGTGCGCTTCCACTTGGGTGAGGACCCTGCCGAGGTCGTCGCGCAGATGACAGAATCTGGTTTGGGGCAGGGCGTCGAGGACAGCTGCATGTCCGTGTGGTCCATGCCCTCCGGTACTCAGGTTTTCGCCCACGACAGCTTCACCCATAGCTTCGCCGGCTGTGGCCTTGAGATCCATGGCACCGAAGGTTCGATATTTGGTCGCGGCATCATGACCCAGAAGCCTGTTGGTGAAATCGAACTGGTGACGGCCCAGGGTTGTGAGCGGGTGCCATATCCGAATTACGATCTCTACACGCAGGCAATCATGGACTTCGATGCGGCTGTGGCCGGTAAGGGTCGAGTTGCCGCAGACGGCGTCGACGGTATCAAGTCTCTCGCAATTGCGCTTGCTGTCAGAGACTCCGCGCGGACCGGTACCAGGCTCCGCGTCAATTACGGTGGCTTCCGATGAGCAAGCTCGTATCCCTGGCTGAAGCAGCGTCTCGCATCAAGGACGGTGCCGTTGTAACAGTCTCGTCGTCTTCGGCCCTTGGCTGTCCTGATCGCATGCTGCAGGCGATCGATGAGCGCTTCCAGGAAACTGGCCACCCCCGCAACATCACGACGATCCATCCCATCGCCGCGGGTGACATGTATGGCGTCAAGGGAATGGACCATATTGCAAAGGAAGGGTTGCTTGCCCGCGTGATCGCCGGCTCCTATCCGTCAGGTCCATCGAACCTGCCCATGCCCGCGATCTGGAAGATGATCGTGGATGATGCGATCCCAGCCTACAATGTTCCGTCAGGCATTCTCTTTGACATGCACCGTGATGTTGCTGCACGCAGGCCCGGTGTTCTTACGAAAGTCGGCCTGGAAACATTCGTCGACCCGGTGCGCGAGGGGTGCGCGATGAACGCCAAGGGCGCGGCTGCACCAATCGTAAAGCGAACAGAGTTCGACGGTGAAACATGGCTTCACTTCCCCAATATCGTGCCAGATGTCTGCATTCTGCGGGCAACCACCGCCGACGAGCGGGGGAATCTGACCTACGAGCATGAAGGCGCCTATTTGGGTGGCCTTGAGCAGGCAATTGCTACGCGCAACCACGGGGGGATTGTCATTGCGCAGGTAAAGCGGATGACCGCTTACGGCTCGCTTCGGCCGCACAATGTTCGTGTCCCTGGCCATCTCATCGATATGGTCGTACTCGATCCAGACCAGAAGCAGACCACAGAAACACCCTATGACCCTGCCATTTCGGGCGAGATCATGCGGCCCTGGTCAAGCTTTGAGCCTGCACCGCATGGCATTGAAAAGATCATTGCTCGCCGTGCTGCGATGGAATTGCGGAAGGGGATGACGGCCAATCTTGGCTTCGGCATCTCAGCCATGGTGCCCTATGTCCTTCATGAAGAAGGCCATGCCCAGGCAGTTACCTGGGCCATCGAGCAAGGTGCCGTTGGTGGCATGCCCCTCACTGGATTTGCATTTGGATGCGCCTCAAACGCCGACGCCTTCATGCCATCGCCGAACCAGTTCACCTATTTTCAGGGCGGCGGCTTTGACATCACGTTCCTGTCGTTCCTTGAGGTCGACGTAGAGGGCAACGTGAACGTCTCGAAGCTCGGCAAGAAACCATACTTGACCGCTGGATGCGGCGGGTTTGTTGACATCACGGCGCATGCAAAAGAAATCGTGTTCTCCGGATGGTTCGAGGCAGGCGCCGAAGTCGCACTGAGCCCGAAAGGTATCACCATCACGAAGCCCGGAAAGTTCACCAAGATGGTTGAGAAGGTCGAGCACGTGACCTTCTCGGGAAATCGTGCCCGGGCGCAGGGGCAAGAAGTTCTCTACGTAACCGAGCGCTGTGTGATCCGTCTCACACCATCTGGCCTCGTTGCAACGGAGATCATGCCAGGCCTTGATCCCAAGCGTGACATTGAGGACGCAAGTCATGGCCGTGTCAGGGTCGCCGCAGACGCCCGTCAAATGCCCCTCTCACTTCTGGCCGAAGGTGTCATGGGGTGGACGCCATGAGCGCCGTTCATCTTGAAGTGGTTGGTTCGATTGCTACGCTACGGCTAGACAACCCGTCCAAGCTCAATTCACTGACGCCAGAGATGCTCGCAGGCCTTGATGGCCATCTCGATGAACTCGACCGTGCCGGCGACGTCCGGTGCGTTATGCTCACCGCAGAGGGCGATCGCGCCTTTTGCACTGGCGCAGACATCAATGCCTGGGGCGATCTGCCTCCGGCCGACTTTGCTCGGCGTTGGGTAAGAGACGGGCACCGGATTTTCGACAAGCTGGCCCGTCTTGCCAAGCCAACGATCGCGGTGCTCAACGGTCATGCATTTGGAGGCGGTCTCGAACTTGCTACGGCCTGCGATATCCGGGTGATGGCAGAGAAGGCGACTCTTGCGCTTCCTGAGACCGGGGTCGGTATTGTCCCCGGATGGTCAGGCACACAGCGACTGTCACGCCTTCTGCCGGAGCCTGTTCTGAAGGAGATGGCCCTCTTTGGTCGCAGGCTTGCCGCTGACCGGGCTCTCAGTCTTGGGTTTGTGGCGGAAGTTTCAGATGATCCGCTTGCGTCCGCACGAGTTATCGCAGACCGCCTTCTTGCTACCTCGCCACGTGCAACAGAAGTGACAAAATACATGATCCATGCAGCGGTTGGCGAAGATGCGCCGTCGATGATCGAGGCTCTTGCCAGCGGCATGATTGCGGCAAGCGCTGACAAGAAGGAAGGCGTTGCGGCCTTCCGTGCGAAGCGCAAACCCGAATTCCCCGGAGCCTGACAAACTACCATGAACGATCTCACCATCATACGCGCAACGGGACAGAAGCTGCCGGCCGACATATTCCACGCGCGCCATTTCATCGATGGTTTGTGGCGTGACAGTGCAGATGGGGCGACATCCGAACGTCGTTCGCCTTCGCATGGGGTCGTCGTGAGCAGGGCTGCAAAGGGTGGCGAAGCGGAAGTCGAGACTGCGATTGCAGCAGCTCGTCGGGCGTTTGACGATGGCGGCTGGAGTCGCGCCTCGGGAAAGATGCGCGCAACGGTGCTCCTGAAGGCAGCTGACATGATCGCCGACAACGTCGAGCGCATGGCTCTGATCGAAACGTTGGAAACTGGCAAGCCGATTACCCAAGCGCGAGGAGAGGTCTCCGGCGCTGCCGATCTTTGGCGCTATGCCGCTGCTCTGGCGCGAACCATGCACGGCGACAGCCACAACAGTCTTGGGCCGGATATGCTTGGGCTTGTTCTGAAGGAACCCATCGGCGTCGTATCCATCATCACGCCTTGGAATTTTCCTTTCTGGATTCTCAGCCAGAAACTGCCCTTTGCCCTCGCAGCTGGTTGCACCTGCGTGATCAAGCCTTCCGAACTGACGCCCTCCACCACCGTAATTATGGGCGAAATCCTGGCTGAGGCAGGTCTGCCGCCGGGTGTTGTCCACATCGTCCTCGGCCTTGGTCAACCTGTGGGCAGCCTTTTGGCCAGTCATCCCCAGGTCGACATGGTGACTTTCACCGGCTCCACAACTGTCGGCAGAAGCATCGCCGCATCTGCAAGTGCCACACTCAAGAAAGTGGCC
>CAMDBX010000193.1 GCA_945889445.1 Rhizobium sp. Q54 | reverse complement strand
GGGTGCTTATGGCGCAACTGGTGCTGATGGCGCTACGGGTGCAACCGGAGCTGATGGCGCTACGGGTGCGACGGGCAGTACGGGTGCGACCGGTGCCACAGGTGAAACTGGCGCTACAGGTGCAACCGGAGCCACTGGTGCTGATGGCGCCACGGGTGCAACCGGCAACAACGGTGCGACGGGTGCCACGGGTGCTGATGGCGCAACTGGTGCTGATGGCGCTACGGGTGCAACCGGAGCTGATGGCGCTACGGGTGCGACGGGCAGTACGGGTGCGACCGGTGCCACAGGTGAAGCTGGCGCTACGGGTGCAACCGGAGCTGATGGCGCCACGGGTGCAACCGGAGCTGATGGCGCTACGGGCGCAACCGGTGCTGATGGCGCTACGGGTGCTGATGGTGCCACTGGTGCGACCGGCGCCACGGGTCCGGCAGGGTCGTCGTCTCCGATCGTCGTCATAGCGACCGAAAATTTTGTTACTCACAGTTCTGTTTGGACCTCAAGCCCCACACCCTCTATAACCAAAGTGAATATAGGTCCAAGTGGGAAAGCGTTGGTCTCAATCACCGCCAACCTTTTAGGCTTTGTTGGACCTGATACGATTTGTCAATTGAGTTACAGCCTCAACGGCGAACCGGTAATAGAACCTTATGTCGCCTCGGTATTTGTGCCCGCTGGGTACTTTTTTAAATATTTTTCATCATCCGCGATAGTTCTCCTCACAAATCTGAACGAGGGCGCCTTCACCTTCGAAGCCCGATACCGAGCCATATACAAACGAGAGGTTTCTGGAAATTGTTACTTTGACGAGAGCAGGATCTACGTCGAGCCCCAATAGCCCGGGGGCGAAGGCCGGGTGAAGCATGACTGTGCTCATAACCACCCTTCACACCGGTTTGGCTTTCGGCTTGTCACGCGGAGGCCGGTCGAACGGCAAGGTCAGGTGTGCCTGTGCTCAGGCGCATGCGCAGCAGGCAGCATCCCTTGCTCTGCCCGTGACCTGGCCGCCAATTTCTGAACCAGGCGAAATGAAGGAAGATAGCCTGAAAAAGAGAAGGCCTATGCCGAAGATGAGACTGGGGGCCGAGCAGATCATCACGAACCTGCGGCAGGTTGGGTTCTTGCGAGGTCAGGGCAAGAGCGTTGTTGCAGCCTGCAAGGAAGCTGGTCTGGGGGAAGCCAAGGTGATCATCGAGCAGGGGCGCTTCGACAACACCACGCGAAGGCGACACTCAGCCCTCGGATACTGCCCGCCGGCTCCTGTCACCATCGTACCCCGCCCGCACTCGACTGAACCGCAGACATGCAATAGTTTCTCACGGCGTCTGGCGGAAAATGTCGGTCAGGCCACTGGCATCATGCCGCAGCGTTCAGGGCTGGTTTACCCTGTCCACGGCTCACGGGTGTCCGTTGCAATTGAATACATCTCATCCGTTGCGTGGGGAGAATTCCGATGGCTCAATCGAATCATAACGCGGGTCCGGTCATTCAAACCGTGTGCCTGTGCATGATCGTTAAGAACGAGGCACCGGTGATCGCGCGGTGTCTGGAAAGCGTGCGGCCGCTCATCAGCCATTGGGTAATCGTCGACACGGGCTCGACGGACGGCACGCAGGACATCATCCGCAAGGAACTGGCCGATCTTCCCGGCAAGCTCTATGAGCGGCCGTGGAAGGACTTTGCGCACAACCGCTCCGAGGTCCTGGAGCTTGCCCGCCCGCATGGCGACTATGCGCTGATCATTGACGCCGACGACGCGCTGGAGTTTGAGCCTGACCTCCTCATGCCGCTGTTGAGCGAGGACTGCTATACTGTCGACATCCGCGACGGGGCGCTGCTCTATCAGCGCAAGCAGCTGGTCAGCAATCGTCTGCGCTGGTTCTATCGCGGCGTCCTGCATGAATTCATCGACACCGACGGGCCACACAACACCGGCCACCTCGGCATCACCATGCGCCGCAATCATGATGGCGCGCGCCGGCGCGATCCCGAAACTTACCGGCGCGATGCGGGTATCCTTGATCACGCCCTCAAGTCGGAGCCCGATCCCTTCCTGAGGACGCGCTACACCTTCTATCTCGCCCAGAGCTGCCGCGACTGCGGCGAGCCGGAGAAGGCCATCAAGCATTATCTCGAGCGCGCCCAGCTCGGTGGCTGGCAGCAGGAGGTGTTCGTCAGCCTGTATCAGGCTGCCAGACTCAAGGAGCAGCGCGGATATCCGGATGCCGAGGTGCTTGCCGCCTACCAGGCCGCCACGGCAGCGCTGCCGTCGCGTGCCGAGGCCATTCATGCCGCCGCCCGCTTCTGCCGCGTGAAGAAGCTCTACGAGCAAGGCTATGAGATCGCCAAGCCCGGGCTCGGCATGTTGCCGCCGGATGGGGCGCTGTTCGCCGAGCCCGTGGTTTATGAAACCAGCCTGCTTGATGAGTATGCCGTCAATGCCTACTGGACGGGGCAATATGCAGAATGCCTCGACGCCTGCCTGAAGCTGCTCGAATCGGGCAAGCTGGGCAACGATCAGGTGCCGCGCATCGCCGCCAATGCCCGCTTCGCGCGGCAGAAGCTCGTCGTTGAGGGTGAGGTCCCTGACCTCGGTTCAGCCGCGGCCGTCCCGACCTATGCGCAGGACCACAAACTCGATGCCGCGCCGCCGCGCCGCGCTGCCGATGCACCGGCGCCGCGGGTGCTTGTGTCGATCCTCGCCAAGCAGAAGGAGCCGGCCCTGCCGCTCTATCTCAAGTGTATCGAGGAACTCGACTATCCGAAGTCGTCGATCGTCCTCTATATCCGCACCAACAACAACAAGGACAACACCGAGGCGATCCTGCGCGCGTGGGTGGCGCGTGTCGGCAAGCATTACGCCGCCGTCGAGTTCGATGCCGAGGACGTGGCCCAGCGAGTCGAGAGTTTCGGCGTCCATGAATGGAACGCCACGCGCTTCAAGGTTCTGGGCAATATCCGCAACATCAGCCTCCAGAAGACGCTTGAGCATGGCTGCGACTTCTATTTCGTATGCGACGTCGACAATTTTATCCGACCCTGCACGCTCTCTGAACTCGTGAGCGTCAACCTGCCGATCGTGGCGCCGCTGTTGCGCTCAGTGTCGGCAAACGATCCCTATTCGAACTATCACGCCGCGGTCGATGCCAACGGCTACTATCGTCACTGCGACCAGTACTACTGGGTGCTGAGCTGCCGCGTGCAGGGCCTGATCGAGATGCCGGTCGTCCATTGCACCTATCTCATCCGCCGCGATGTCATTGAGCAGCTTACCTACATCGACAGCACGGACCGCCACGAATACGTGGTCTTCTCGGACAGCGCCCGCAAGGCGGGCGTCGGACAGTTCTTCGACAACCGGCGCATTTATGGCTACCTGGCCTTCGATGAAGGCGCGTCGGGTCATGTGGCTGGCGGCTTCGACATCGCCCGCAAACTGATGGCGGAAGAGGGGAATGACCGCGAGCCAGCCATCAGTGAGATCTTTTCGAAGGTTTACAGTCGCAAGGCGTGGGGCGTCGCCAGTGATGCATCGGCGCCGTTCTACTCTGGCCCCGGCTCGAGCGAGGGCGCCGTGGTGGCAGGCTATGTCAACGCCGTGTCTGAATTCCTGCGGGGGCTGGGCAAGCCGGACGTGGTCGATCTCGGCTGCGGTGACTTCAAGGTTGGTTCGCAAATCCGTCCGTTGTGCGGTCGCTACACGGCATGTGATGTGGTGCCGGAACTCATTGATTTCAACCGAGGTGCCTACGAGCAGCTCGATGTTGATTTCCGGGTGCTGGATATCACCGCGGATGCTTTGCCGGAGGGCGATGTCGTGTTCGTCCGCCAGGTCTTTCAGCACCTCAGCAATGCGGCCATCGCCAAGGCGATGGCGAAGATCGTCGCCCACTACAAATATCTGGTCCTTACCGAGCACGTGCCAGCGCTTGCCGGGTTCGTTCCCAATGTCGACATCGCAACGGGGGCGGGAACCCGCCTGCAGATCGGCAGTGGCGTCGTGCTGACAAGCCCGCCTTTTAACCTCCATGCCGCGGCGGAGCGGACGCTCTCCGAAAGTCCGCAGTTCGGTGACGTGATCAGGATCGTCGTTTACACATTGCCCTAGGGGTTGGCTCCGCGCCGCCAGTAATGCGGCGTCGGGTTGACAACCCCCGTCGACTGTTCAAGCAAACCGAGCCACCTCTTCTGCCGTGCGCTTGGCCTTGGCGTCAACGCGGCTGTCTGGAAACAACTCCTCCAATCCTTTTCATTTCCGACTCCGGCGGAACACCCATAAGCGGCTTGCCGAATAGGTGATGAGCGGTATAACGGCGGCAGACATGAAGGCCGCAATGGGATCTGAAACCTTTACGATGCGAATGAGAAACACCAGCAAAAGCGAGCTTATCAGAAAGGCACAGCCGGACGCGCCAAAGAACCTCAGGAAGGTTGGTAGGAGTGCCCCAGACGACCTGAAGGTCCAAAAATGATGGCCGATGAACGAAACACCAAGCGCCAGAAAATAGGTGTAAAAGCCGGAGCAATAATACCTCACTGAAGCGGCCGATTTGTTTGGCTGCGCCGGAGCAAAACTACGGCAGTTAGAGTCCTTTGCCTGAGTTGGCAGGGGGCGGGGGATGAAGTCAGTGGAGCTATACGCGCAGGTTCGGCACGCCGTCGTGATCGAGGGGATCAGCGAACGGGCTGCAGCAGAACGGTTCGGCATCAACGCCCGAACGGTCTCGAAGATGCTGAAGTTCTCGGTTCCGCCAGAATACGTACGCAAGGGGCCGCCCTTGCGGCCGAAGCTTGACGGGTTCACTGGCATCATAGATGCGATTTTGACAGCTGACAGGGATAGACTGAAGAAGCAGCATCACACGAGCAAGCGTGTATTTGAGCGACTGCGCGACGAACACGGCTTTACCGGCAAGCTCACGATCGTGAAGGACTACGTTGCGGACTG
>CAMDBX010000192.1 GCA_945889445.1 Rhizobium sp. Q54 | reverse complement strand
TTACACGCAGGGAGCGCTAAGTGGAGGCCTTAGCTTTTTGCACCGCCCTCAAGTCTTCGTTTTCCGTCTCACCCGGTACCGCTGCTTTAACCACTCCTCCCCCTGCCCCCACCTCTCGGCTTGACGCCACGCAGCCTCCTCCTCCGGCGGAATCCTCTTCGAGACGTAGCGCCGTGCCAGTGGTAGCAGCGCCTTGCCCAGCCGTGACCCGAACGCGATCAGAGGGAAAGTCGCTGATCTCAGCGGTTCTTAGGCTGACTTCTGGAATAGTGCCTTGACCATCAGTCCGGCGCAGAACAGCAGGACGGTCGCCGCGACGACCCCAAAAGCACCGGCCTCCATGAAGGCCGGCGAGCCTGAGATCTACCCAGAGCGGATTGTCATCACCGCCGCGGGGCAGGTGCTGTGCGAGCATGCCCGGGTCCATGAGGCTGAGAGCCATTTCGCGAAGGGACATAATCTCGAGTAGACGAGCCATTTTTAACTAATTGAGTTCATTAGAAATGGGTTCGGTCCGCTTCGGTTGGAGCGAGACCCAGCGTATTTCTGCGAAGGATTGCGTAGTGGCGGCCCGCAGGACTCCCGCCCAACAACCGTCTTCACGACGTCTTCGGTGGAGGTCGTGCGTTCGAGGGTGGCGGACAGGATTGGCGTCACCTTCCTCTACGACATGATGTACAGGCCATAGTCGCTCGGAGGCCAGCGGATCGAACTGCGCAAATGGTGGCCGACGTTCCATCCATTGGTTTAGGGATCGTCTGGAGTCACACGCGGCCGCAGGGCACCGCCGCGCACACCTTCCATGGATTCCTGAGGTTGTCCTTCGGCGGCGCCAGGCGGGCGGTAGCCGATACTTAAATCAAAATGGACCGGAAACCGGTTCTCCTCCACTGCGATCTGTGATCTAAATAAGTCGCTTTTGATGATCTTTTGCTCTGTAATCAAGTCCGACTGAAGACTAACTCACGCGGAGTCCCGTCCGATGAAGAAACTCCTCTCCCGGCGCGAATTCGTTGCGGCAACAGCCGTAGCACTCGCCAGCCGCTCCGCTGCGGCCAGCGCAGTGTCAGCCTCAAACCTCAATCGGATCACTCGTGTCGCCATTCATCCGGCGATTGGTGTGGCGCGGGTCGGCAACAGCAAGGACGCATTCTATTTCAGCCCGGAAGTTCCGGGCACGCTGCCGAAAGGGCCCTTCAAGGATTCGGCTGGCGCCGTGGCAAAGCAGGCCGTACGCTTCCGCCTGTTCGGGTATGCCGCGGACGATAGCTTCGTGGCGGAGCTCACCGCCATAAATGCCGAGGTGACATGGGAAGTCGCGGTCGCCAATACGAAGGCGGCCTGGTACGAGTCGGACGTTGCCTTCGATCTCGAAGGCGTACCGGGCGGCGGTCGCCGCAATGCCGACGTGACGGACCGCAGAAGCCTGATCGTGGAGGCACCGCCCCGGTCGCTCAGTGGTGCAGCCGCCGCACCGCAACCCCTAGACGGCGGTGCCTTTCTGGGCATGCCCATCAACCTTGGCGAAGTCCTCACTGACGAGGAAGGCCGGCTGATCGTCATGCCGGGTTCAGGCCAGGCCTATGCCAAGCCCGGCGCGCCGGCCCTCGATGACTTCGCCAACAATGGCGGCTGGGTCGATGATGTCTGCGACGGGCCTATCCAGGCCCGCGTGCGCATCGACAACAGGAGCTTCGACGCCGATCCGGCCTGGGTGCTCTGCGTTACCCCAAATTACGCGCCTGGTATCGCCGACAGCATCGTGTCGGCCTATGACGTGATCGAGTCCACTCTGGTGGAGGCGGGTGTGCGGGAGGAGCCCGAAACGGTCTTCGAGCGTGACATCTGGCCGATCTTCCGCCGCATGTCGGATTTCCAGTGGGTGAATGAGGGCTTCTTCCAGAACTATGGTTTCGGTGCCGAGCGCGACTGGACGTCAGCGGAGTGGCAAACGCGTCTGGGCGATGAATCGGCTGAAAACATGGCGATCCGCGAGCGCATCTTCGCAACGTTCCGCGATCCCGATTACGAGGCGGTGGACCCTGGGTCTGAGCCACAGCTCTTTGGCGACAAGGTGATGCTACCGCCCGACGCTCTTGAACCGCGCCAGTGGCTGGCGCTGACGAAGCTCCAGTACCGCCACCTCAAGGCCTGGACCGAGGGGCGGTTCACTCATACGCATGGCGCCACCGCAGCCCATTACGAGGGTCTCGCGCCGGAGGCCCGACCCGCGGCCCTAGACCGGGCGGCGCTCGAATCCTGCACCGGCGGTGCCTTCCATCCCGGCATCGAGATTCCGTGGATCATTCGTGTTCCGTGGATCTGGCGCAAAGACATGCGGTTTGCATCCCCATCTACGCGCATCGACATGACCGATTATGGCGACACGCTCACCGCGCCGGTGGTGATGTCGTTGTCGGGTCCCTTATCGCGCCTTGGCCCCGGCAGCCTAACCCAGTGGATGGGCGTTCCGTGGCAGGCCGATGCGTCGAGCTGCCGCTTCGGCTATCAGCGAGCGATTTCACCCATCCTGCCCTCCTTCTGGCCCGCGCGCATTCCAAACGGCGTACTGCGCGAAGTCGATTATCGCATCGTCCTCGACACGGCGCGTGGGCTGGACGAGCGCCGCGCCGCCTTCGCGCGCCGCCATGACTGGGAGCGCTTCGTCTCGGCGCCGACGCGCGGCCCCATCCTCGCCGCCATGGCAAAGGACTGGTTCAAGCTCGGCATGATCACCGAACAACCGGGTCCACAGGATGGCGCCTTCCCCGCCATCATGAAGGTCGAGACTGGTGTAGGCTTCGATGGTGAGCCAGCAGTGGTCTATCCGCCCAACGCGGCATTCCGCCAGCTCGGCACGTTCCCGATCGCGGTCGCCAATTCGGATGACAATAGCATCCGCCTGCTCGATGCGAGGTCACGCCTCACCGTGCTCAAGCTCTCGCAGCAACTCGAGCGGCCCGAAGGTCTCACCACAGGCCTGGACGGAAACATGTACGTCTGCTGCATGGACGGCAACGTGGTGCGGCGCGTGACGCCCGCGGGCGAGGTCGCGCTGTTCTCGCAGGGGAACTTCTCCAAGCCCGTCGGCATCACCATGGACCGCGACGGCAACTTCTATGTTGCCAATTACGAGAAAAACGGCTTCGTCACGATCGTCTCTCCCGATGGCAAGAGCCGTGTGCTGGTACCGCCGGAAGCGGGACTTTCGCAACCCATCGGGCTCCTCATCACGCCTGACAACGTGCTTCTCGTCAGCTGGGGCGGCAGTTCGATCGCGCGCATCAATATGAAGACGGGCGAGATTCTCGATCCCAAATGGATCACCGGCCTCAAGAACCCTCGTATGATGGCCTTCGATACCTCCTACCGCCTGCACGTTGCCGATCAGCTCAACAATGCGATCCGTCGTTTCGACATGTTCGGCACGCCGATCCCGCTGACGATCCGGGGTTCTGGTCTGGTGAAGCCTTTCGGCTTGGCTTTCGACAGCAAGGGGCTGCTCTATATCACGCTGACCGGCGGCACCCTCGTCAAGCGCATGCGCATCGATGGCAATGTCGCCGTGGTGTCGGATTTCTCGGCCGACATGCGGAATGGCGGCGGCATCGCTTTCATCGGATGACGGGTTGCGATGTTCTGGTCATCGGCGCCGGGCCCGCCGGCTGCGCCGCGGCCATCGCGGCGGCGAAGGCGGGCCTCGCTACCAGACTGCTGCACCGGCCCACGCGGCCCAGGATCTGGCTAGGCGAAAGCCTGCCGCCGGGCATGCCCAGCTTCATCCGTGGTGTGTTCGGGGAAGAAGTCCTCTCCGAACCAGCCCACCGGGAGGCGATGGGCACGCGGTCGGTGTGGGGAAGCCCAGATCTCGTCGAAACCGATGTTATTGCTAATCCCTCAGGCGAGGCCTGGATTCTCGACCGCCCGCGCTTCGAAGCCGATGCAAGAATGGCCGCCCGAACGGCGGGTGCAGGGCTCATCAAAGCAGGCCGCATCCGCACGCTTGGCCGGGAGGGTGCGTCATGGCGGCTCGAGACGGACGATGGCGCTGCGCACAGCGCCGGTTTTCTTATAGACGCCACGGGCCGCTCACGCGCACTGCTGCGCAGACTCGGGGTCGGCCAACAGTTGGCGGACCGACAGATCGCCCTGGTCGCCACCTGTTGCGATGATGGCGACAGCTACAGCGGCACGACGGTCGAAGCGGTGTCTGAGGGTTGGTGGTACACGACGCCACTGCCCAATGGACTGCGCGTGATCGCCTATCTCACCGACGAGGACATCTGGCGCGGCGGCGCGCGGGACTGGCGGGCCCTGCTCCATGAAACGCTCCACATGAAGCACTGCGCGGGCGGGAATGCTCTTGCCGCAACGCCGGCCGCCTATCCCGCCGAGGCGACTATTTCGGAATGCCTTCACGGCGATGGCTGGCTTGCCGCCGGAGATGCGGCAGCCTGCTTCGACCCTCTCTCATCACAAGGGATCGCCACTGCCGTCATCATGGCCACCCGGGCCAGCGATGCGCTGGCGGCACCCAGCCGGAGTGTGGCCCTCGGCCTATGGTCCGATGCCTACAGGCTAGTCAAGGCCGAACACGACGACCTAAGAATCCACTATGCGCGGAGCGAAACCCGCTGGCCACATTCGACATTCTGGAACCGCCGACGGATACCACAGCGCTAAACGGGTGCCCCCGCCTCTCAGCCTGCCGCCACACCGCCTCCGCCTCTGGCCGCATCCTTTTCGAGACGTAGCGCCACGCCAGTGGTAGCAGCGCATTGCCCAGCCCCGGAGAACTTCGTTCCGCAGGGCTGCCATCTTCCGGTAGCCCAGCCGGCCATGTGCTTCGATCAGGACGACAAGGTCCTTCGTCAGCTGTTCTTCGTCTTCGCGGCCCCGCGGGACCTTGCGCTGTGTCGACCGATGCTGGCCGAGCGCCGCACAGGCCCGGCGC
>CAMDBX010000191.1 GCA_945889445.1 Rhizobium sp. Q54 | reverse complement strand
GGATGAGCCGCTCGAGTATTCGACAAGCGATTCGCCCTTGCGCTGGAAGCTCACCAACGAGGAGTTTCCAATCGGCACAGACGGCCGGGTAAAGGTGCCAAACCGACCCGGCCTCGGAGTGTCGCTCAACCCCGAAACGGTCGAGACCTATCGTACGCGGTCATGAACTAGAGCATGAAGTCAAGGCCATGCAACACTCGGTGCCCGTCGCAGCTCTTTCGAGCTCCGCCGAAATCGGCATCTGCCATTACATATTCACCTCTCTTAAGCACCGACATAGCTACCGCCATTCACGTGTATCGTAGTGCCAGTAATGTAGCCTGCTGCTTCGCCGCACAGGAATGCGATAGCTTGGGCGACATCTCTAGGAGTACCAAGACGGCGCATCGGTATGGTGTTGATGTAATCAGGTCCATGCTCATCCAACCAGCACGAAACCATAGGCGTTTCGATGGTTCCTGGCGAGACTGCGTTGACGCGGATTCTTGGTGCGAGCTCGCGGGCTATCGTCTTTGTGAATGCCAGAACACCCGCCTTTGTCGCGCCGTAGTGGGCGTGCTTGGGACTTCCGCCGGTATGAGCGGCCTCTGACGCAACGTTGACTATGGCACCTCCATCGGTCATCACTCGCACGGCTCGGCGACAAATATAGAAGACGCTGTCAAGATTGGCTGAAATAGTGCGGCGCCATTGCTCGTCTGTCATAGTGTCGAATGGGTCGCCTTCAAAGATCGCAGCGGCAGTGACAAGATAGTCGAGTTTACCGAAACGCGTCATACACCGCTCAATGGCTCGCTCTATGTCGGCCGTCGCGGTCGCATCCATTCTGATGACTTCCGTCCTGGTGCCAAGAGGATCAACAGCCTGTGCAGCTTCGATTGTTGCGTCGTAGTTGATGTCGGTCATGACAACATTTGCGCCACCGGTCACAAATTCCTGGGCTACCGCTCGGCCGATTCCGCCAGCCGCACCAGTAACTAAAAGAACTCGTTCAGAGAAGTCGAACACTGGCGGAACTCCCTTCGACTCGTTAGGTTCAAACTGGCCTACTGGGCGGCAAGTTGCAGCAACTCAATCAATATGCCGTTAGGATCCCTAAGATAGCCGGCCCTTGCGCCTCCAACTGCGCCAGAGCTGACGTCAGCAATTTTACCTTGCGCAGAAGCACCTGCATCAATCAGCATTTTCCATGTCTCTTCTATATCATCTGTCTCTAGGCAGACATGGCCGGCGCCTGGTAGCGCTGGCTGCGGCGGACTTCCAACAATCGCGCCACTTAGATACTGGATAAATTCTACATGATGCCCATGACCGAATAGATGCGCAACCATCAGACAAGCATCCGGAATACCGGTGACCTCTTCCTGCCACTTGCCCTCGCGCGGTGATACTGAAGCCGCTTTGAACCCGAGTAGCCCCGTCCAGAACGTCACGGACTTGTCTATATCTGCAACGGTAAAACTAGTATGGTTGAAGCCGGTAATCATCGCTTGCTACTACAGAAATCCATAGGCGGTCCAACCACCATTGACTTCCAACGTGTGGCCAGTCACATACCCAGCTTTGTCCGGCGACAGCAAAAAGGAGATCCCCTCAGCGACCTCGTCCTCACTACCCATTCGACCCATTGGCGTTCGCCGGTAGATGGCAGTTGGATCGAAACTGCCGGAAGCAGCAAGCTCTAAAGTAGTAGCGTTCATTATGTAGCCCGGAGCGATGGCATTAACGCGCACGCCTCTTTCAGCCCATTCTATTGCCTGCATCTTGGTAAGGCTTATCAATGCGCTTTTTGACACACAATACGGTCCCCGTCCAGGCGCGGAGACCTGCCCCAAGACTGATGAAACGTTGACGATGGCGCCGCCCGTCTGCATGCGCCTAACGGCAGCATTAGATATCTCTATGGGCGCAAGTAGATTGACGGCGAGGACCTTTTGCCAACGCTCGAGAGTCAAATCGAGCAATGGGTCGTGGTCCCAGATGCCGGCGTTGTTAACGAGATCATCAATCCCGCCCCAGCGCTTGACCATGTCGTCGAGTGCACTTTCGAAAGAGAGTCGATCAGTTACATCGCCAGCATAGGCCAGCGCACTGGCTTCGCCAATATCCGCAGCAGTTCTTTTGACCGCGACCCCATCGCGATCAAACAGAGCAACTTGCCAACCACGGTCTGCTAGCATTCGTCCGGTTGTCGCGCCAATGCCAGCGCCGCCGCCTGTGATGAAAACCCGTCTACGATTTTTAGATTGACTCATGGTCACAGTTTGCCTCGCTCAAACATTGCCTAAGGGGTAAGCACCGTTTGCCAGTAGCCTCGCTGCATTCACGATCGCGTCTGCCCTTGGCAGCAATGCAGCTTGTAGAACCGGTGATGCCGGTATGCGGACATCGGGAGCAGCAAGGCGATGCACGATGGATTCTGAATGTCTAACCGCTATACGTGCCGCGATCTCGGCTCCTACCCCACCGGTGAGATTCGCTTCATGAACGACCAATACGCGCCACTTGCATTGGCTTGCTATCGAGAACAATGACTCTTGATCCAGCGGCGACAGCCAACGGAGGTCGAGAACAGCGACATCGATGCCCTCAGCCGCCAAACGAACGGCGGCCTCCGATGCCTCAGGAACAGTCGTTCCCCAGGTTATGATTGCGAGATCTTTACCATCTCGGACAAGCCGAGCAGTGCCGATTGGCTCTACATTCTTATCGAAAATCAACTCACCCCGCCGCTGATATAGACCCCGCGCTTCTATCAGTATGGTGGGATCACAGGCTTCGGCCGCGGATCGTAACATATCGTACGCGTCTTGTGGTGTTGATGGTAAGCCAAGTAGCAGGCCTGGTATATGGAATAGTAACGCTTCCAGTGACTGAGAGTGCTGGGGACACGAACCCGGCGTCGCTCCTTGTTGCGTCCGGATTACAATTGGTACGGAAGAACGGCCTTGGGTAACATAACGGAAATTGGCCGCCTGATTAATGATCTGATCAAGCGCCACCAATAGGAAATCGGCCCACATAATCTCGACGATCGGCTTGAATCCCTCGAGGGCCGCGCCAATTGCAGAGCCCAGAATCGCCGCCTCGGCAATCGGAGTGTCGAATACCCTATCTACCCCAAACTCGCGCTGCAGATTGCGTGTGGCGCCAAAAATTCCACCAGCCTTGCCGACATCTTCTCCGTAGACCAGGCTTCGATCGTCTGCCGCCAAGATGCGGCGCAACGCTTCGTTCACCGCGCCGATATAGGTTGTCTCCACGGCCGCGCTCCGGTTTATAAGAGACGCTGTGCTTCGCAACGCTGGATTGATATCTCCGATTACGTGGAGTCGGGCGTCGGCGGGACTTGGTGCTGCCGATTCGGCAACCTTGGCCGCCAGAAGAGCAATCTCTCGGTCGACTGCAATGCTGTAGTGCTCCAGCGCCTGTTCATCGGCAATTCCACTTTGCCTCAGTCGCTTCGCCAATATTGTAAGCGGGTCATTTTCAACGGCTGCCGATCTATCTTCTTTTGGACGATAGTGTTCGACATCGCGGTTGTAGTGGCCCCATAGTCGAGAGACGCGGCATTCAATGAAGCTCGGGCCGTGGCCGTCACGTGCATGCTCAGCAGCCTGGGCGACTGTATCGCGGATCGCTATAGGATCTGTACCGTCAACGGTAACGCCGGTCATTCCGTATCCACTAGCGCGCTTTGCGAGGCGATCGACCTTAATGATCTCGGAACTGGCGGTCATCTCGGACCAGCCGTTGTTCTCGCAGATGAAAATCACCGGCAACGCGAAAGTGGAAGCGAAAACCAGGCTTTCATGTAGTGCGCCCTGGCTAGTAGCGCCTTCGCCGAATGAGACGATAACGATCGATTTCTTAAGTCTGGCGCCAAAGGCTACGCCACAGGCAATCGGCCCGCCCGCTCCGACAATTGAATTCTCGCCTATAAATCCCGCCCAGGGCGCGGTGATCAGTGCGGAGCCAGCTCGTCCGCCATTGATCCCGTTCTTTCGATGACAGATTTCCGCAAGTACCTGCTCAGGATCTAAATTCCCCGAAAGCGCCCAGCCATGGCCGCGATAAGTTGCAACAATACGATCAGTACCAGGCCGTAGAGCCGCCATGGCTCCGACAGGTATTGCTTCCTGCCCTGCGCAGAGATGGATCGAACCGGCGATACCTGGTGGCGTTGACGTCGAAAGGTCGAAGCACTGCTGTTCGAATGCACGAATGAAGAGCATTTCACGATACGCGGCTAAGGCAAACCCGGCATCTACCTGTTTGATAGGGTTGGCAGTGTTGGAGAGCATGCTGGCACCAATTACTTTTGAAGTTTACATCGCATAGGAGCGGCAGTGCGGAGAAAAAGCCCACCATTCTCCGCCTTGGATTCAAAAGAGAAAAACCGGTAGGAGCCCATCAATAGCCAATGTGACTAATTGCCGAACGAGTCGAATCCGATTTGGCAGTCCATATTCTCATTCGGGTTGGAGTTAAACCACCTATTGATTGCACTTTGGTACATGTAGCCACCTGAACGACGGTCATGTCGCCGCTCAGTATTCCTTATAGAACAACGAAGTTTCCGTTCACTTCGAGGTCGGCGGGGTAGAAATTGGCGCAGTGTTTAGGTCCCGCCCTACTGTCTGCCGTCGATGAGAAGCTTATCGGGGATGTCCCGAACTCTGTTGAAATTGCCAAGGCTGGCGTCGCTGGTTAAAAGTTATGCGGCATCAGCGAGGAGGTCAACCCCCGGGGTGGCGGTTTGACAGTTACGATGGTTTTGAAGGGCGGCCTTGAGCACCGGCAGATGCTTGTGAGCCTTGAGGCGCCTGAAGCCCTTCTTCGCTTCCAGCATGCCCGCGGCGGTCCAGCGCAATCCCATCTTCGCGTTCCGCCAGCGCTTCACATTCCGGCACACCTGGCGAATGATGCTGTTCATGCTCTCGATGATGTTGGTGCAGGCCAGCGA
>CAMDBX010000190.1 GCA_945889445.1 Rhizobium sp. Q54 | reverse complement strand
CGCCACTGCTCCTTCAGTTTCGGTGTGGGAGTGGTTTTCAGCGCGGCGAGCCGCGCTAGCACAGGGTCATTCATCGTGTCATGCCTCTTGCGTTGCGGGTTGCATGACCGCTCTGTGGGGGCGATAAGTCGACGGAAGTTTCTCCCCGGTCAGCAGATAAAGGACTGGACTTGCTGGCCTTCATTCGGATGAGCCCGGCTGCAAGGATGCGACAGAGTTCAACAAGGCGTTCGGTGGGCGTCATGCGGTTGGGGTCGAGGGCGTTTGGCATGCACGCGTTCTGCCCAATCCAACGAGGGCGCCGCTACCTTCGAAGTGGTGACCCTGAAAAACCATTCCCTACTGGAACGGTTTCACCCGAACGGAGCCGGCATGAGAAGCGCAGGCTTGGGGATGCCGCGCGGGCTCGCGTTCGACTTGACAATTGGCCGTTATCTGTTCTCCGGATGATGCAATAGGTCCAGCAGGCAACGTCTCAGTTCGGCAACCTTCTTCCAGAAGGGAAGAAAGTACCGGAGAAGCAGGCGGCGGCTATCATTTGATCTGGCCCGGCGCGGCCACGATGTCGGCATCCCTGGTCTCGGCGAGTTTCGCTCCCAATGAACCATGTCTTGCGCCCATCCGGCATCCTCAGGCCGGAAAACCTTCCAGACCGGAAGGTTTTCTTGATCGCGCCAGGATCGGGGCATGTCCCAGACGGGAGCATGCCCCTCCCCGTGCCGTGATTTTTCATGTCACGCTGTGCCCAGACTGGGGCTGGTGAGAAGATCGCGCAGGTGTCTCGCCGTTTTCAGCTTTTCTTCCCACTGCTTCCGGATGCGGACCGCGTCTTGCTTAATGAGGTCGAGGTCCTCGCCCTCCACGGCTCCGGAAAGCTCCTCCTCCATCTGATACAGGTCCGATTCCATCTGTTCGACCATCTGGCGTTCAATGCGGGGCCACAGCGCTTCCATTTCCTCGCGGGTAAACATGCGCCTGATCTCCGACACGAAGTTCGGCAACTCACGGGCAAACTCCGGGCGGGTGAGTGCGCTTTCGGCGCCATGATGGAGGCGAATACCTTCCGTGGCCTCACATTGCTTGATCCAAACCCGGTGGAGTTGATGGTGGGCTTTCGTCATCGGTCATGTCTCTGGGGCAAATCTGTGCGATCAAGATGTCATCATCAATCCGGACGTATTGAAGCGCAACAAGACTGACGTTGTGACGGCGGGCAACCTGCGGCCCGGGGTTTGCATTCGCCGAATCGAACGTCATGTGTGCTGTGTGGCGTCTCTCGCCGGGCCGTCAGTATCGTGTCCAAGCAATTGATCTCATTTATGAAAGCGAGGGGCTTAACCCATGTGAACCCGAAGGGTTGAACCGTTCATAAGTTCCTATTATGTTCTATCGCGGTTAGGCATGGAGGACCCGATGTTCATCGAAAAACTGGATCGTCAGCAGTGGAGCCTCTCCCAGGCCTACCAGCACATATCGAGGCTGAGCCTCGAGCAATATGAACGTGAAAAGGCCAAGAAACCTGTTGATCCCAATCCCCCGCCCCACTGGAACAGATCCAATGATCCAGCGCGGCAGATTCCTGGCAATGCGCATAGCGAACTCATCATTGCCCTGCGTGACGGCGACCTTCATGCAAAGGGGCGCCATTCCGATGAGCGTCGCGAGCGTTTCTCAACCGGGTTTTCCAATTGGGAATATCATTCCGGCCATTACGTACCCATAAGTCCTGACCATTGGCGCGGCGGCAGGCTCGATCACAACAATCAGCTTGAATATCGCGACGGTCAGTTCATCGACATCCAGGTGCCGCGATTCGTGGTGCTGACGATCTGGCCCGAGCTTCCCGCCGAAATGCCGGCCGCGCAATCGAGGCCTGACGGACTTTACACGACACCCTATCTGGAACTCATGCAGGCTGCGATCAGGGAGTACGGGCTCACCGCAACACACCAGGACAAGAAGGAGTCGCTTGTTGCCTGGTTTCTCGAGCAGAAAATTGACGACGAGCCGCTGTCGAAAAATCTTGCTGATGCCATGGCGACCCTGATCCGCTTGCCACAATCACAGCGCGGCGGTGCCAAGCGAATGATTGGGCTGGACGTTCGTGAGACGGTCTAACCACCGGACGAAGCCTCTTCATGCATTCAGGCGGCGCGCGTCAGTCTTATTCTGGTGCTCGAGAAATCAACGTTGGTGTCGCCAACGTTGATTTTCTGGCACCCTCGAAGGCTTTCCGCTTTCTCTTCCCGCCATCAATCTTTTGCGAATAACAAGCAGCACTCACAACCACCAGCAGGGCTGAACCCATTGCAGATTTTCATCTGGCGGGGTGAACCCCTTTGCCTGATTGGTGGTGGCGAGGGTTGATCCCTCCGCGATCGATGAACACGCGCGCGACTTATCCACAGCATGCCTGAAGCGGACCGAACCCAGAAGCTCAAGACTTAAGGGCTTTTACCAATGGGGGGAACCGTTTCAGTCGTGAATGAGCTCACTGGCGTGACCGCTTCGAACGTCGCGGCAGTCTCCAAACACAAGGCAGAACACGGGCTTGAACCTCACAAGCCCAGGCCCGTTCCGCCTTGCCGCACTGCTTCGACCAGACACCGCAACCTGCCACTGGCGCCACCACGGCGACAGTGCTTGCGGGTGCGCATGTTGCGGGGCACTTCCGATGAGCGGCGGCGACTGGCATGGCTTCGACCGCGAGGTCCGCGGCCGTATCCGCGAGCTTGCACTGGAGTTGCTAGGCAAGCCGGGGCTTCGCTCGGCCGATGAATGGCGCTGGGGCCGCAAGGGCAGTCTGTCGCTGGTGATGTCCGGCGAGCGGGCCGGGCTCTGGTTCGACCACGAACTGGGGCAGGGCGGCAGCTTCACGGATTTCGTTGCCCATCACCTGCGCATGGGCCGCCGTGATGCCCTGGAGTGGATTGCTGGCCGCGTCGGCGTGAATTTGCCTTCGTTCGGCAGACGTACCAACGGCGCTGAACCCTTTCTCCTCACGCTCGCCAGTTCCCGCCTCAAGGCGCAACCTGTTCGTGATGACGGGCCTGCAAAGAACGCCGTGGAGCGCGCTGCCCGGATCTGGAACCATGCGGAGCCTGCTCCGGCGGACCATCCCTATCTTGTCGCAAAGCACGTCACGCCGCTTGCCCTTCGCGCCGATGAGCAGGGCAGGCTCATCGTGCCGCTGCAGGATGCGGACAGCGTCCTCCGCAGCCTCGAGTTCATAAGCGCCGATGGTGCCAAGCGCTACCTCGCTGGGGGTGCCAAGCGGGGACATTTCGCGGTGGTGGGGCAGGAGCCTGCACCGCTTTCCACTCCGGAGGGCCCCATTCTGGTCTGCGAAGGCTGGGCCACCGGCGCGAGCCTTTGCATGGCAACGGGCCACACCGTGATCGCCGCCATGGACGCTGGCAATCTGCTCCCGGTGGCCGAGGCGCTGCGCAGCCGCTTTCCCGAAGCCGACCTGGTTGTCGTCGCTGACAATGACGACAAGCCCGGGCGCATGGCGAACCCCGGCGTCGTGGCGGCGCGGAAGACTGCGGCAGCCACCGATGCCCGGCTCGCGATTCCGACCATACCCGGAGATGCCAATGACCTGTTCTGCGCCAAGGGGATCGAGGCGGTCGCCACGCTGGTGGCATCTGCCGCCCGCATCCCACAGCCCGGACCCGCCTACGCCGAGCCCGCTCTTTCGGTAGACGAGGCCCGTGCCAGCCTCGCGGATGCCATTACCCGCTTCATGGAGGACGTGCGCCACTGGTGGGCCGGCGTGGACGAGCCTGCCATATTGACCCCGCAGAGTGGCGAAGGCGAGGCGGCGCATCCCTGGTTTGATTTTAATGACGTGCAGATGCCGCCGCCACTGCTTGGCTTGCCCGTCGACGTGGGGCTGGGCAAGACCTCCGCCACGCGTGAGGCCATTGCTGGCCTCATTGCCTCCCGCGCCCTTGGCGGCCGCAAGGTGGTGTTTGCCGTCCCCCGGCACGATCTCGGCGCCGAACAGGTGAAGGCATTCCGGGAGATGGGCGTCAGCGCCATGCTTTGGAAGGGCCGCACCGCGCCGGATCCCGTTCCGCACAATCCCGAACAGCTGATGTGCCTGGACCCGGGCGCACCCTTCGACGCCCTAGAGGTCGAACATCCCGTGGAGCAGAGCTGCTGCAAGCTCAGGCAGGATGGCGTCACGCTACTCTGCCCGCTTTACGGCAAGTGCAGCTATCAGCGCCAGAAGCCGCTGGCGATGGAAGCGGACGTGATCGTCTGTGCCCATGACAGCCTTTTCCACATGAAGGCCGAGGCGATCGGCACCGTTGGACTTCTCGTCATTGACGAGGGCTTCTGGCAGGCCGGCCTCCGGGGGCTCGATAGCAAGGCGAAGCTTACCCTCGATGGACTGGAGCCGGTCCGCAGCTCACCCGTTTGCTACGACGGCAAGAACAAGCTCCACATCGCCAATACCGCCGATCTCGTGGCCGCGCGCATGAAGCTCTGGAAGGCGCTCCATGTGTCGGAGCCTGGCGTTCTTCGTCATGGGCTTCTGGCAGCGACCGGGCTCACCGTCGAGGAGTGCCGGACGGCTGCCGGTCTCGAGCGCCGCCGCCTGCGTAGCGCCGGGCTGCATCCCGGCATGGACCCGGCGGAACGCCGTGCCCGGATCGCGAAGATCATGCCGCCGGATGGCATGCCATGGGCGCCGCCGGGGCGCTGCGCCATTCTTTGGCTCACTCTCGCCGAGGCGCTGGAAAACGGTCATGACGCGGCGGGCGTCGAACTGTTCCATGATCGCACCGAAGCGGGTTCGGTCAAGTCGCTGCGTCTGCGCTGGCGCTCGCGTCTGCGCGGCGGCTGGGCCGCGGGCGTGCCGATCCTCCATCTCGATGCCACGCTGCGCCCTGAACTGGTCGAACCCTATCTGCCCTATATGGAGATCGGGGCGCTTGTTGCCGCGCGCCAGCCCCATGTCCGGGTGCGTCA
>CAMDBX010000189.1 GCA_945889445.1 Rhizobium sp. Q54 | reverse complement strand
TGCGGTCTCATCGGGGTTCAAGGCGGACAGGCATTCTGGTGCAGGCGGTGTCTCGAACATCCAGTCCTGAAGCCTTGCCGTGCGCAGCCTGACGGAGGGAGTGGAGTGGTGGGCGTTGCCAGTGTTAGTCAGACGCCATGGCCTTCTGGAGGCTGAGGGGACGCATATCGGTCCAGTTGGCGTCGACATAGGCGAGGCAATCGGCTTTTGACATTGCGGGTCCGGTCTCGGTCCAGCCGTCCGGGACTGCCAAGGCGGACGGCCACAGCGAATGTTGTCCTTCATGGTTGACGAGCACGACAAATTCGTCGCCGTCGATGGACCAGTTACCATTCTTCAACTTCTAATCTCCTTGTTCTGTTCCGTTAAGATGCGCTCGAGCCTCCGATAAGCTTACCTTTTGAGCTGGCAAATGGCGGCTACCTGCGTTATTTTCACATTAAGACCTGGCACAGGAGACCATGGCGATGCAACAGGTTCACCAGACGTCTGATACTGATGTTCATCAGCGTGCCGCAGAGATCATATCGTCTTCCGTCGCCTGGTCGGCGGCGGCGGGTGCGGTGCCACTCCCGGTGCTCGACCTTGTGGCGCTGGGAACGGTTCAGGCGAAGATGATATCGGATCTGAGCCAGGCCTATGGCCAGCCGGTGAGGACGGAAGCGGTGAGGGGCGTTGTCTCGGTGCTGCTGGGGACCTTGCTGCCGGCAGGGGTGACCGGCGCACTGCTGGGGTCCGGCGTCAAGACGATGCCTGTGGTGGGCACCATTCTTGGGATGGCCTCGATGGCGGCCTTCGGTGCTGCGGCGAGCTACGCGATCGGTAGGGTGTTCGTGCGCCACTTCGAAAAGGGCGGCAGCCTCGAGAGCTTCAGCGCGGATGCGGTGAAGGACGAGCTGAAGGCGGAGTTTTCCAAGGCGAAGGACAAGCAGTCCTCAGCGGTGGCGTGATGTTGCTCGTCGCCATCCTGCTCTATGCAGGGTTGTGCGCGCTTGTGGGCTATCTCGGGCGTGATCGTTCTGTAGGGTTTGCGGGATATTTCGTGTTGTCGCTCCTGCTCACGCCTCTCGTGATGGCGTTGGTTCTTCTGGTTGGTGCGCCGCGCAGGTCTGCATAACTGGTCATGGGTTTCGGGAATGGATCGAGTGATGACAGCGGCGACGCCTCTCTGAGGTCGCTGGGCGAGAGCCTTTTGGCGCGCCTCTTGGATTTTCGCCCGGCACGCGCGGCGGGCACGTTGGCTTGGCGGGACGGCCTGCTGACCCCCGGCACGGTCACGGGCCTTCTGCTGCTGGCGGCGGTGTCGGCGCTGTGCGGCACGGGGATCCTGTTCGTCCTGAACTCGGAGTCGCTGCTGGTCCAGAACGAGAGCTACTCCTTGGCGCTGGCGGCTTTGTTCATCGCGGTTCTGGCTGCCTATCGCTATACGCAGCAACGGGTGTTGGTGCGGGCGAGTGCTGCGATCGAGCAGGCGCTGCACGGCTGGAGGACCGGTGTCACCGGCAAGGTCCTCAGTCTCTCGCTGCGCGATGCGGAGGAGGTGTCGCGCGGGCGGATCCTGGACGGGCTTGCAAAGCATTACGAGCAGTTGTCGCAGACGATCATACCGCTGCTGGCGGGCCTCGAAGCGCTGATCCTTCTGGGCTTCATGCTGGTTTATCTGTTTTCGCTCTCGGTGCCGGCCGGCATTCTGACGCTGGCGATCCATGGCTTTATGGTTATGGGATTTCTGAACACGGATCGGGAGATGAAGGCGGAGATGGGTGCCACCGCCGTGGCCGACGCGCGGCTGTCGCGGCTTGCGGAGGAGGTGACGGATGGGTTCAAGGAATTGCGACTGGATCCGGAGAAACGCCAGGCCCTTCAAAGCGAGATCGCGGAAGCGTCTGATGCGGTGGCGCAACACCGGACGCGGACGGCCCGTATTTTCAGCCAGCTGATCGCCACGGGGAGTTCGGCATCCTACCTGCTGGCTGCCGCGGTCATCTTCATCCTGCCAGTGCTGACGGGTTCCGGCGGCAGCGAGATTTACCGCATCATTACGGCAGTGCTGTTTCTGCTCGGTCCGATCAGCGGGGTGGTCGGCGCGGTGCAACAGCTTGCGACGGCGCAGTTTTGCGTAGGGGCCATTGCGGATTTTGGGAGGGAGGTTGAAGGACTTCTGGGCGCGGAACGTGAGGCGGGAGAGGCGGCCCTGGAGTTTTCCGGCATTCGGTTAGTGGAGGCGCGCTACTCGCACCGGAATAGCGAGGGCGAAACAGGGTTCGCGGTCGCGGGACTGAACCTGTCGCTGGAACGCGGACAGATCGTGTTTGTGACCGGCGCGAACGGCTCGGGCAAGACCACGGCCTTGCGCCTCCTGACGGGGCTCTATCCGTTGGATGGCGGGCGGATCGAAGTTGATGGTGCCCCGCTGCCGGCGAACCCTTCGCAGGCCTATCGCAACCTGTTCGCGGCGGTGTTCGCGGACGCCCATGTGTTTGACAAGCCCTATGGTCTCGATCCGGCCGGGATGGCGCGCCTCGAGGAGGCCCTGATTCTCCTCGGTATCCGCCAGAAACTTCCGCAAGACCTGGCTTCGGGATATGCACCGGAGGCACTGTCGACGGGCCAGCGCAAGCGCCTGGCTCTGGCGCTCGCGATGGCCGAGGACCGCCCCGTGCTGGTTCTCGACGAATGGGCAGCCGACCAGGATCCTGCAACGCGCGCGCGTTTCTACAATGAGTTTCTGCCGATGCTGAAGGCCTCCGGCAAGGCGGTCGTCGTGATCACCCATGATGAGCGGTATTTCGGGTGTGCGGATGCGCACTATCACATGGAAGAGGGGCGGATGCACAAGGTGGAGACAGCATGAGAGTTCTGAGGGCGATGTTCCGAAGGATGACAGCGGGGGTCATCTTCACCCTGCTTGTTGGCCTGTTCGTGCTGGTCGTGTTCTGGAACCGTATCGTGTTGTCTGTACCTCCGGGATCAGTCGGCGTCATGTGGTACCTGTTCTTTGGCGGAACTCGGATTACGTCGCCTGTCGTTGAAGAGGGACTGCATCTGACTTTTCCTTGGGACAGGTTGTATATTTACGATGCGAGGCTGCAGTCGCGTGACGAGGACTTCACCGTGATTTCTCAGGACGGTCTCCAGTTTCGCATGACCCTCACTTTCCGTTGGCGTGTGAATCCCAACACAACACCTGCCCTCCAAAAACTGTATGGGCCAGATTATCTGGAATCGCTTCTTGTGCCCGAAATCGGTTCGGTCACGCGAGAAATTGTTTCGCGCTATGACGTTGGAATGCTTGTGTCCGACAGACGATCAGTCGTCGGGAAAGAAGTTTATGATCAGCTTGTGAGCCATGCTCGCTCGAACGGCGTTGGCGCGGAAACAGCATCGGGTGACACCAAGAATGTGATCATGCTCCGAGATGTGCTCATCCGTGAAGTTGACCTGCCTGAACAATTGCAGAAAGCAATTCGTGACAAGCTGGAGCAGGCCCAGATTGTGGAGGAATACAAATATCGCGTCGATCGGGAGAGGCTTGAAAGCCAGCGCAAGGCGGTTGAAGCACAAGGGATCCGCAATTTTCAGGAGACGGTGACCCCGGCGATTTCTGACAGCTACCTCAAGTGGCGCGGCATTGAGGCCACGATGGAACTGTCGAAGTCGCCGAACAGCAAGGTCGTCATCATTGGCAGCGGCCAGGGAGGACTGCCCGTCATTCTGGATGGCTTTGACCGCCAGACGCCTGTGGGCCAGGGCGCCGCTCCAGCTGCGCCGCTGCCGGCAGGCTCCAGGTAGTGGCTGGTTATGGCAGATCATGTCGACGCACTGAACTTGGCAGAGCGCCGGCTTCTGGGCGAACAGGCGGAACCTACGATCCGTCTGCCACTGACCGTGGCACAGCGCGGTGTTTGGTTCGGACATCTGGCAGACCCCAGCGGCCTGGCCTATAATATCGCGCAGTACACGGAGATTGCCGGAGATATTGACGTTGCCATGTTCCAGGCGGCGGCCCGTCATGTCTATGAGGGAACGGAAGCGCTGCGTATCAGGGTCTATGAAGCCGACGGCGAACTCTGGCAGGATCTCTGCGCGCCGTGGCCCTTTGACGTACCTGTCGATGACGTGTCATCGGCGGTTGATCCGCACGGCGCCGCCCTGTCGCTGCTGGGCCGTGACCTGGAGACGCCTTTCGATCTGGTTGCTGGCCCCCTGTTTCGCTGGCGTTTGGTCAAGCTTGCATCGGGTCGCTGGTACTGGGGGCAAGCCGTTCATCATGTGGCTGTAGATGGCCTTTCTGGATGGTTGATCGCGTCACGGGTAGCTGAGAGTTATACAGCACTTGCCGCGGGGCAGGCGCTTCCGGTGTGGCGACCGGCCCTTGCGGAACTGATCGCGGCTGATGTGACTTACCGCCAGTCGAGGGCCCTTACCGAAGACCGGGCCTTCTGGCGGGACGCCCTGTCGGACTGCGAGGCGGCGCCGTCATGGTCAGGCGCGCGGCCTACCGGAGGCAAGCTGTTCGTCCGGCAGACATTGTACCTGCCGGAGGCGCTGACGGCGAGGCTTCAGGCCGTGGGCCTCGAGAGCGGTGGCGGTGCTGGCCGGCTTGTCCTGGTCGCTGCGGCGCTGCTGCAAGCAATGCATGGGCGGAGCGAGGACGTGGTGATCGGCCTCCCGCTGCTTGGACGCCATGGACGCCTGTCACGGGAAACCCCGATGATGGCATCGAACATCGGTCACGTCCGACTGCGTGTGTCCGGAGGTCCAAGCCTGTCGGATCTGCAGGGTGTACTTGCGGCTGCGATGCGCGGGGCGTTGCGGCATCAGCTCTATCGGTTCGAGGATATCGACCGGGATCTGGGGGGCGGGATCCTGAAAGATCTGGCGGCCGTTTCGGTCAACCTGATGCCGTTCCGCTACGACCTGACCTTTGGTGGCTTGCCTTCGGCGACCCACAACCTCTCGATTGGCCCGGTTGGCGGTCTCGCGCTCTCGGTTTACGATCAGTCCGACAGTCGGCAACTGCGGCTG
>CAMDBX010000188.1 GCA_945889445.1 Rhizobium sp. Q54 | reverse complement strand
GCAATGAACGGGAGATCTATAAGTCCACGTCAAGCTGCTCAATCGGTTTGTTTTTCCGAACTCCAATCAACGCCAATGATGAACAAAACCGAATAGTCCTGTTTGTTGCAGCCATCGACAGGCGGCATCATGCCACCGGGCGGCACCGGAAAGCTCTTCTGATCCACCGCACTGGGGCTGCATGAGCCACCAGTTGCAGAGGTGTAGCGGGCAGAGCGACACTTCAGATGCGTGACGTCATAAATGGAAGCTCTGTTCCCCAACTCCCATGATTGCACACCCTGTGCATCGGCGGGGTGGACCGTCAGTATTGCAGTAGCGGTCCTTCTACCCGTGACCAGATACCGTCCGGGCTTCAATGGAAAACTGGGTTGCTCCATGATAAGCCCGTTCTCATCAAGCCACCAATCGCTGGGATCGAAATTCCAGTTCGACGGCGCCACACCTCCTGACGAGAGCAGTTCCTCGAAGTTCTTCAACCATACGCCCCTGGGTCCGGGATCAACCTCCCACACACCCCACTTCTCTGCGCCTGTACCACTGCTTGCGCCGGGCTCCACAAGCGCCGCGATAAACTGTGTTGGAATACGTTTGAATCTGACCGTGTCTGCAAAGGCTGTGCTACCCAACAGCAATACCAAAACAAGGTTCATGATCAAGACGGTGTATCGCATTTGTAGAAAACCTCCAGATCTCGCGTTCATTGCAAACTCCAAACATCACGGTAATCGTCGAAAGCGGAAGAGCGGCAACCTCTGCCACGACTGGTTGTTCAAACAACATGCACTAGCAATCGGAACAGGGCCCGCAATCTATGCCCCCCTAACGGCATTCGTATTCCGATCCCCACAGGTGCGCCAAATTCTTGCTCTCTGAATGTCGACGCAGATTGACTCGCGGAATACCGTCCGCTGCAGGCCTCTCGGACTGAACTCGCTGCCGGTCATTTTCCCACACGCAGGATGGAGAAACATGACCAGAGAGATAGCGCCGCCGCTGTTGCGAGCGCCGCCCCGTAGCCGCGCGTTATGTCATAGAGATAGCCAGCCGCCACGGGCCCGGCGACGCCCGCGATACCCCAGGCTGTGAATACCTTGCCGTAGTTCAGTGCGAAGCCCTGTGGACCAAATATGCGCCGCACTTCCACGGGAATGACCGCAATCAAGACGCCATAGCAGACGCCCGCAAGACCCAGCGAGGCGGTGACCGGAAAAATCCCTGCCGCGAATGGTATCCCTAGAAGAACGATGGCTTGCACGAGTAGGGGAAGTGCGATGCCGCGAGGACCCGGAACTTGGGCCGCGAACACGCCTCCGAGATATCCGCCCAGCACGCTGCCGAGTGAAGCGACACTGGAGACGAGCCCCGCCTCCGTACCAACCCCGTTGCGCCAGACAGCGATGGCCGGCGCATGGGCGAGGACCATGAGGCCGGAGAAAGCACCCAGCAGATAGCTGAACCACAGAAAGCGGAGCGACCGTGGAATGACTTGCGGCCCGCCCTCAACTGATGGCGGGCTGACAGGCGCATCTCCCTGGATGAGTGCTGCACCGATTGCGCAAATCGCAAAGACCACAGGTGCCAGCACCAGAAAAATGACTGCAACATGCATGCCCCCGAGTGCAGCACTGAAGAGCTGGGCACAAAGCACGGCGCCAAGGCCATAGATGGCGGTGGCGAGGCCCATCGCCTGCGCCTCGCGCCCGGGCATGGCGGCTGCGGCAATGCCGAGCGACATGGCATAGGCGACGCCATTCGCAAGACCGTACATCAACCCGAAGCCAAGCAGCAGACCGGCGGAGCTGGAGCTACCACCGGCGATCATAAGGCCCAACGCCGCAACAGCGCCTGAACCGATTAGCCGAAGTCTCGGGCCGAACACCATCTCTATGCGGCCATTCAAGTACACGCCTATTGTGAGGGCCGCGATCGCGACTGCATAGCCCATGCTGGCGACGGTTCGCGAGGTGCCGAGCCACTGCTCGACGGGGGCCAGCAGCACGCCGTAGGCATGGATTGACCCAAAGCACAGGCAGGTCATCAAGGCCGCGGCGAGTTTCCTTGAATTCACCGCACCCACGGCCTCAGGCCATACCGAGTTGTCGCTTGCGCTGCATGGCCCAAGCACCAATCAGACGATCTGCCGTAATGCCGATGAAGGCAATGCCAAGGCCTGCGAGCAGGCCGCGCCCGGTATCCGCGCCCGGCAGCGCCTTGTAGATTTCCTGACCCAGATCGCGCGAACCAATGAGCGCGGTGATCGCCACCATGGCAAGCGCCATCATGATGGTCTGGTTGATGCCGAGCAGTATCTCGGGGAAGGCTATGGGAAGCTCCACCTTGCGCAGGCGCTGCCACGGCGTGGCGCCCGAGGCGACGGCCGCGTCCAAGGTCGCAGAAGGCACGCGCAAAAGGCCGAGGTAGGTGTAGCGGATTGCAGGCACCGTTGCATAGGCCAGCATGGCGATGACGTTGGAGACGTCGCTGGTCTGGAACAGCATGATGACGGGGATCAGGTAGATGAAGCTGGGGAAGGTCTGGAGCGTGTCGCACACGCCCTTCGTGACATGCGCAACACGCGGGCTGTGGGCCGCCCAGATGCCGATGGGAATGCCGATGATGACACAGAGGATCGTGGCGCCAGTGACGAGATAGATCGTCAGCATCAGCGGCTCCCAGAAGCCTGCGAGCATCATGAAACCGAACAGGCAGACTGGCAGCAGCGCCAACCGCCAACCCGAGAGGTGATAGCCGATGGCGGCAAGCACGCCGAGCATCACCGGCCAGGGGAGCCAGAGATAGAAGTCGCGCAGCGGCAGCATCAACCAGATGGTCAGCGCATCGCGCACTGGCTTGATGTAGGGGAAGAGCTCCTTCGATATCCAGCGCACCGCGCTGTTGATCGGCCCGCCATAGGACAGCGTCATTTCCTTGGGCAGAACGGCGAAGCCGTGGGAAAAACCTGCCGCAGCGACAGAGGCCGCCAGGAGCAGCAGGAAGAGCGAAATATGGGGGTGACGGCTAATGAAGCCGGTCTTCGTGCTCGCACGGACAGGAACCTTGGCCATATAGGCTTGGGTCAGCCTGTCGAGAACCATGGCGATGAGGGTGATCGCCACGCCCTGCTCCACCGCCTTGCCGATCTGCAGTTGCTGTAACGAGAACAGCAGCTTCTGGCCAAGCCCGGATGCGCCAACCAGCGAGGCGATGACCACCATGGCCAGCGTCTGCATGACGACCTGGTTGAGGCCCAGCATCAGCGTCTTCTCGGCAGCGGGAATCTCCACTTTCCAGAGTAGCTGTCGCGGCGTGCAGCCGGCCATGCGGCCCGCCTCCAGAATGTCCGGGGGAACGGTGCGCAAGCCGAGGATCGTGCAGCGTGCCATGGGCGGCAGGGCGAAGGCGAAGGTGGCGAGCATCGCCGGCACCTGGCCGAAGCCGAAGAGGATGACCACAGGCCCGAGATAGGCCATGTGCGGCGTGGCCTGCATCACGTCGAAGACCGAATTGAGAACGCGCTCAACCCGGGCGTTGCGGGTGGCCCACAGGCCGAGCGCCAAACCCACAGCGGCGGCGAGCGGCACGGTGACGAGAACGATGGACAGCGTCTGCATCGAGTCCTGCCACAGGCCGAAGATCGCGAGGTAGAAGGCAGCCACCCCGCAGAAGATCGCGAGCCCCCTGCCACCAGCCCAATGACCGAGGATCGCCACGCCGCCGACAATGGCAACCCATGGCAAGGGCGGCAGCGAAAGCGATGGGAAGCCCCTGAACAGCAATGCTTCCGAGAACCATAGCGGCCAGGACAGCAGCCACGACAGAGCGCGTGTCACCGGTTTTGCGGCCGCCGAGAACCAGACGAAACCCTCGGTCACCCAGGCGCGGAAGGGAATGGCCCACTCGCTGGGCCAGCGGGCGAAGGGCGGCCAGACCCATGCCGCGGCAACTCCGAGAACGATGATGATGCCAACCACCACGGGAAGCGACAGCCGCGGCGACGGCGCAAGCTGCGGCGCGGCTACTGCCTGCCCGCCGCTGCTCATGGGCGTTCGTCCGGATAGAGCGCGCGGATCATCGCGGCGCGGTCGATGGTGCCGATGGAGCGGCCTTCGGCATCAATCACTGCCATGGGCTTATCCGAGGCGAGCACGATAGGTGCGGCCTCGCCGATCTTGGCCGAGGCGAGGATGTTGACGCCATTGAGGGGGGCAGGCACCGGCGAGGCGATGGAGCCCACTGTCAGCACCCGGTCGCGCGGGGCATTGCGGGTGAACTCGCGCACGTAATCGTCGGCAGGAGATGAGACCATGACCTCCGGCGTTGCAAGCTGCACCAGGCGGCCGTCCTTCATGATCCCAATGCGGTCGCCGAGGCGGATCGCCTCGTCGAAATCATGGGTGATGAATACGATGGTCTTGCGCAGCAGCTTCTGCAGCCTCAGGAACTCGTCCTGCATCTCGCGGCGGATCAGTGGGTCGAGTGCCGAGAAGGGTTCATCGAGGAACCACACGTCGGGCCCGACAGCGAGCGAGCGCGCGATGCCAACCCGCTGTTGCTGACCGCCAGAAAGCTCACGCGGGAAATAATTCTCGCGGCCCTCGAGGCCGACAAGCCGGATCATCTCGCGGGCGCGCGTATCGCGCTCTTCGCGCGTGGCGCCGCGCACCTCAAGCGGGAAAGCGACGTTGGAGATAACCGTGCGGTGCGGCAACAGGCCGAAGTGCTGAAACACCATGCCCATCTTGTGCCGGCGGATGTCAATCAGTTCGGAAGCACTCGCCTTGAGAAAGTCTCGCCCCTCGAACACCACCTCACCGGCCGTTGGATCATTCAGCCTGGTGATGGCACGGATCAGTGTCGACTTGCCCGACCCTGAGAGGCCCATGATGATGAGGATCTCACCCGGATAGACATCGAAAGACACGTCGCGCACCGCACCAATATGGCGTTCTGCCGCGAAGTTCTCCGACGTGGGTGCATGGCCATGACGGGCGAGGAAGCCTTGGGGATCGGAACCGAACACCTTCCAGAGATGGCGGCAGGAAATCTTCGGCTGGTCACGCATGGTCAGGCATTCCGCAGTGTAAGTGAAGGGAC